>JACRPU010000055.1 GCA_016223025.1 Nitrosomonadales bacterium
GGCCAGGATCAGCGTTTGCGGTGTTGAGATGTGCGGCATCGCGTTTGTCGGTGTCGGATCGTAGTTTTTTGTGTTTGTCGTGCCGCGCTGCCATGAAAAAATCAGGGCGGCAGGCAGCGGCGTGTGTCTAAACTTCAGTTAACTGTTTACTTTCCCCAGCAGCAAATATTCCATCAATGCTTTTTGTACATGCAAGCGGTTCTCGGCCTCGTCCCACACCGCGCTTTGCGGGCCGTCAATCACCGCCGCCTCCACCTCTTCGCCGCGGTGCGCGGGCAGGCAGTGCATGAACAGCGCCTCTCTTGCGGCGACGCGCATCATGTCCGCATCCACCTGCCAGTCGGCAAAGTCTTTCATGCGCTCTTCGTTTTCCGCCTCGAAGCCCATGCTGGTCCACACGTCGGTGGTCACGAGATCGGCGCCGCGCGCGGCATCCATCGGGTCGGCAAATTCCTCGTAATGCCCGTCGCCAAACAATCCGGCGCGTTCGGGTTCGACCTCGTAGCCGGGCGGGGTGGAGACGTGGACATTGAAGTCGAACACTTCCGCCGCTTGCAGCCAGGTGTTGCACACGTTGTTGGAGTCGCCGATCCACGCCACGGTCTTGCCTTGAATGGTTCCGCGCTGCTCGATGCAGGTGTAGATGTCGGCCAGGATCTGGCAGGGGTGATATTCGTTGGTCAGACCGTTGATCACCGGCACGCGCGAATTGGCGGCAAAACGTTCGATGATGTCCTGCTCGAAGGTGCGCACCATCACCAGGTCGCTCATGCGCGAGATGACTTGCGCCGCATCCTCGACCGGTTCGCCGCGGCCCAGTTGCGAGTCGCGCGTGTTGAGATAGATGGCGTTGCCGCCGAGCTGCTGCATGCCGGCCTCGAACGACAGGCGCGTGCGCGTGGAGCTTTTTTCGAAAATCATCACCAGCGTGCGATCGGCCAGGGGGTGATATTTCCGGTAGGCCTTGAAGCGCTGTTTGATGACGCGGGTGCGCTCGAACAGGTGCTCGAACTCGGCGCGGGTAAAATCCCTGAACTGCAAAAAATGCCTGATGGTCATGGCTGAAGAAAATCGCTCACCAGCGGGCACAGCATATCCAGCAGTTTCCGCGCTTCTTCGTGGGTGAACACCAGCGGGGGCAGCAGCCGGATGACATTGTCCGCCGTGACGTTGATGAGCAGGCCTTGCGCCAGTGCGCGCTGCACCAGATCGCCGCAGGGGCGATCCAGTTCGATGCCTATCATCAACCCCTGGCCGCGAATGGCGGTCACGCCGGAAAGCTGTCCGAGGCGTTCGTGGAACCCTTGCAGCAGGAAGTTGCCCGTGGTGGTTGCGTTGAAGAGCAGCCCGTCCTGCTCCAGGATGTCGAGCGTGGTAAGCGCCGCCACGCAGGCCAGCGGGTTGCCGCCGAAAGTCGAGCCGTGGTTGCCCGGCTTGAATGCGCCAGCCGCCTTGCCGGCGGCGAAGCAGGCGCCGACCGGCACACCGGAGCCCAGCCCTTTCGCCAGGGTCATGACATCGGGCAGAATGCCGCTATGCTGGTGGGCGAACCATTTTCCGGTGCGCCCCATGCCGCACTGCACCTCGTCCACCATCAGCAGCCAGCCTTGCCGGTCGCAGATTTGCCGCAGTTGTTGCAAATAATGAATGTCCAGCGTGCGGATGCCGCCCTCGCCCTGAATCGGCTCCACCAGCACCGCCGCCACATCCTGGTTGTGTTCGGCGACCTGGCGGATCGCGTCCAGATCGTCGTAAGGCACGCGCACGAAACCTTTCACCAGCGGCTCGAAGCCGGCCTGCACCTTGCGGCTGCCGGTGGCGGAAAGGGTGGCCAGCGTGCGCCCGTGGAACGCCTTCTCCATCACGATGATGGCGGGGGTCTCGATGCCCTTGTTGTGCCCGGCCATGCGCGCCAGCTTGATGGCCGCTTCGTTGGCCTCGCAGCCGGAATTGCACAGGAACACTTCCGCCATGCCGGATAACGCGCACAGCTTGTCTGCCAGTTGCTCCTGCTCGCGCACCTGATAGATATTGGAAACATGGATCAGCCTGGCGATCTGCGCGTTAAGCGCTGCGGTAAAGCGCGGGTGGGCGTGGCCGAGAGTGTTGACGGCGATGCCGGCAAGCGCGTCGAGATAGCGCTTGCCGCTGTCATCCCACAACCAGGCGCCCTCGCCGTGGGTGAAGGCGACGGGCAGGCGGGCATAGGTGTTCATCAGGTGCGACATAAAAATGGATGCCTTTAAATAAGGGCGTGTAACATTTATTATCAACACACTTGGTAAAAACCACCGGCTTTAGCCGGTGACTTTGACCTTCATGTGCTGACTCATGCGCGTTAGGCAGGTGCGGCTGACGACTTTAGTCGTCGCACCTGACTGCGCTAACCCACCTGCTTTAGCTGGTGGTAGTTCAGTCATTAACAGGCCCTGAGCGGGATTTGCGGGCATTCGCTGCGCGGGTTGTCTGCTTGTCTCCCCTTGCTCAACCGACGGTTATGCCGCGATGCCCGGTTACCGAATATTGCTTTTCAGCGCCCCGCATCCGGGCAGCCCATGAATTTGTGAGATGCCCATAATGACAGACGGCGGCAAAGCCGCCGTTTCGAGTTCGGTGAGGGGCGTATATTGAGCCAAACAGCCTTTGTTGCGCAAGGGAATTATGCAAAGGCTTCTCGCGCCATGTCCTCCAGTTGCGGCATTGCACCAGAGGGGCAAGCGCGTCGCTTTAGCGCGCGGGCTCCAGCATCGCCTCAAGCTCTTCGGCCAGCGCCGGCCTGGAAAACAGGTATCCCTGCCCGTAGTCGCATCCGGCGGCGGCCAGCAGGTCGCGCTGCTCCGCAGTTTCCACCCCCTCCGCAATCACTTTCATGCCGAGCTTGTGGGCCATCACGATGATGGCTTCGGATATCGCCATGTCGCTTGATCCGGGCGCCAGATTGCGGGTGAAGGATTGGTCAATCTTCAGGTAATCAATATCGAATTTCTTGAGATAGGACAGCGAAGAATAGCCGGTGCCGAAATCGTCCACCGCCACCTGGATGCCCGCGTCGCGGAACTCGATCAGTTTGTCGGCCACGCTGGCGTCGGCGTCCAGCAGCAGCCCTTCGGTGATTTCGATGGTGATGCTCCGCCCCGGCAGATCCAGCTCCTGCAAATAAGCGGACCAGGTTTTGTACGGGTTGCGGCGGCTGCGGAATTGCGCCGGCGACATGTTCACGCTGATCTGGAATTCGGCGTGGCGCGACATGTTCACGCTGATCTGGAATTCCGTGTCGTGCAGCGTTCGCCAGCGCTTTACCTGGCGCGCCGATTCCTTGAACACCCAGTCTCCGATCTCGACAATCAGCCCGGTTTCCTCGGCCAGCGGGACAAATTCCGCCGGGCTGACCAGGCCGCGCTCCGGATGTTGCCAGCGGGTCAGCGCCTCGGCTTTATGGATGCGGCCCGTGGCCAGTTCCACGATGGGCTGGTAATAGACTCTGAGCTGGCCGGCGGCCAGCGCGGTGCGCAGATCGTTGGCCAGCCGCAGCCGCGCCTGGGCGGCTTCCTGCAGCGCGGGGGTGAAATAGCTGTAGCAGTTGCGCCCCTGGTTCTTGGAGACATACATCGCCTGATCGGCGTTCTTGAGCAACCCTTCGATCACGGTGGCGTCGTCCGGGTACAGCGTGATGCCGACGCTGGCCGACACGTAGGCCGCTTCGTTCCCCAGCATGAACGACCCGGCCAGCGTCAGCAGGATGTTCCGGGCCACCCGCTCGACGATGCTGACGTCGTCCAGCTCCGTCAGGATGACGGTGAACTCGTCTCCGCCCAGGCGCGCTACCGTGTCGGCCTCGCGCACGCAATCGCCGATGCGGCGGGCCGCTTCCACCAGCAGGATGTCGCCAATGTCGTGACCGAGGGTGTCGTTGATTTCCTTGAAGCGGTCGAGGTCAATGAAAAACACCGCCAGCCGGAGGCCGGCGCGGTGCGCCTTCTTGATTTCCTGCTCCAGCCGGTCGCGGAACATGCGGCGGTTGGGCAGGCTGGTCAACGGGTCGTAGTTGGCCTGTTTCCAGATCAGTTCGTCGGATTTCTTTTTCTCGGTGATGTCCGAAAACAGCGCCACGCGCTGGTGTACCGTGGCATCCTCGTTGAAGATGGTGTTGATGGTGAGCAGCTCGGCATAGATTTCGCCATTCTTGCGCCGGTTCCAGATTTCACCCTGCCAGCGCCCGGTGGTGCTGAGCGTGTGCCACATCCGATGATAATAGGGAGGGTCGTGGCGGCCCGAGCTCAGGATGTGGGGGTCTTTGCCGATGACTTCGTCCGCCGTGTAACCCGTCGTTTGCGTGAAGGCGGCATTGACGGCGATGATCCGGTTGCCGGCATCGGCGACCATCATGGCCTCGCTGCTGTTCTGGTATACCGTGGCGGCAAGCCGCAGCTCTTCTTCGGCGCGCTTGCGGTCGGTGATGTCCTGGACGACGGCGATGGCGAGGGCCAGTTTCCCGCCCGCTTCCCGCACGGCGGAAACGGTCAGGTCTCCCCATAGCACGCTGCCGTTCCTGCGCAGGTATCTCTTCTCGATATGGAAGAAATCAATATCGCCCGCGAACAGCTTTTTCTGCAACAACGAATTCTGCCCGATGTCGTCGGGGTGGGTTATTCCCATGCAATCGCGGGCCAGCAGCTCCTCCTCGGCCTTATGTGGAGCGCTACATAAGGCCGATTATGTAGACTGCTCGATTATGTGGACTATCGGAGGTAGCATGTTTCGGACGCCATGCGCAGCGTGGCTCAACGACGATTGATGTAACGACAAGCTCGACATAATTTCAATGATCGTCTGAAGTGGTGGTCCCA
>JACRPU010000051.1 GCA_016223025.1 Nitrosomonadales bacterium
ACGATGTGCCGCACAATGTCAACATTGTTTAGTGACTACACAAAGAACCAAAAAAAGGCCGCTTCACCACGATACTCCTCAATAAACACGTGGGCTTTGGTGCTTTGCGGTGACTACAAATTGGCGGGAACTTCAGCTTAATCTCCCAAATATTAGGATACGGTATAAATCAGGTTGCCGCCGGTTAATATCGAACCGGCACCCGTAAACTTGAGCCAGGCTGCTTATTGCACGGGAACATGCCAGAAGCAATGGCGAGGCTGTTCCGGTTGCTTCTGCACGCCACGCGGTTGGCGAGATGCCGCCTGTTCAAGCTGGCGTGGCGCAGTTTTCCCCGGTAGTCGGTGCGGAAGCCTTTGTTATAGAATTGCAGCCAGGAGATTCCATGCTTCTAACGTGTTGCAAGGGGAGTTATGTCGCGCAAACATCCGATCGTTGCGGTTACCGGCTCGTCCGGTGCCGGCACCTCAGTGGTAAGGCAGGCTTTCGAGAATCTTTTTCGCCGCGAAGTGAAGGCCCGTGCGGCATACATCGAGGGCGCCAGCCTGCACAGCCTGGATCGCATGGAGTTCCATGCGGCGGCAGCCGAGGCGGCCAAGGCCGGTAACAACAGCTTCAGCCATTTTGGCCCGGGAGCCAACCACTTCGACAAGATCGAAGAGACGTTCAAGGCCTACGGCGAAACCGGCATGTGCAGGCGGCGTTACTACGTACACAGCGAGTCCGAGGCCGGCAGGCACAACCAGCACTTCGGCCTGGCCAGGCTGAAACCTGGCGTATTCACGCCGTGGGAAGACACCGAGGCAGATTCCGACCTGCTGATTTATGAGGGGCTGCACGGCCTGGTGAGCGATCCGGCGAATAATATTGATGTCGGGAAGCATGTGGATTTCGGTATTGGCGTTGTGCCGGTGGTAAATCTGGAATGGATCCAGAAAATTCATCGCGACAAGGCGGAGCGCGGCTATTCCACGGAGGCGACGGTGGATACCATCCTGCGCCGCATGCCGGACTACATTCAGTACATCGTTCCGCAATTCTCCCGCACCCACATCAATTTCCAGCGCATTGCGACCGTGGACACCTCGCACCCTTTCATCGCGCGCGACGTGCCGACCCCGGACGAAAGTTTTGTCGTGATCCGCTTCCGTGACCCGAAAGGGGTGGATTTCCCGTATTTTCTGACCATGATCCCGAATTCGTTCATGTCCCGCGCCAATACGCTGGTCGTGCCCGGCGGGATGATGAGCGCCGCAATGGAAATCATCCTTGCGCCGATCATGCGCCAGTTGATCGCGAATAAATAAGGGCGCTCCAAACTCGTGGTTTGGGATAAAATGCGCCCTTTGGGCGTGCCGGGGTTATCTGTCTTGCGGGCTTGCCCCTGGCAGAATCCAACGCGGCCCGCCACTTCCGCGCGCGCCCTGTCGCGCGGCGGGTTGCACGAGTTTTTTGTTGCGCTGCGCGACGATAAGGAAAACGGCGGGCCACGGCCCGCAAATTATTTACGGGCAACCGGACACACTGCTGACTGAAGGAGTTTTTTGATGCAACAAGCGCACATGGTTACGATAGACGGGAATGAAGCCGCTGCCTATATTGCCCATCTGACCAACGAGGTCATCGCCATTTATCCGATTACTCCTTCCTCGCCGATGGGCGAGTATTCCGATGCGTGGACCGCAGCCCGCACCCCCAATCTGTGGGGCACCGTCCCCGATGTGGTCACGATGCAGAGCGAGGGCGGCGCGGCCGGCGTAATTCATGGCGCTTTGCAAAGCGGTTCCCTGGCGACCACTTTCACCGCCTCCCAGGGACTGCTGCTGATGATCCCCAACATGTACAAGATCGCCGGCGAGCTGACGCCGTTTGTCATGCACGTGGCGGCGCGTTCGCTGGCGGCTCAGGGGTTATCCATTTTCGGCGACCACAGCGACGTGATGTCGGCGCGTTCGACCGGTTTCGCCTTCCTCTCTTCCAATACCGTGCAGGAAGCCATGGACATGGCGCTGATCGCCCAGGCTGCGACGCTCGAAGCGCGCGTTCCGATCCTGCATTTCTTCGATGGTTTCCGCACCTCCCACGAAGTGGCCAAGGTCGAGCAGGTGTCCGCCGCAGTGGCGCGCGAGATGATTGACGACAAACTGGTGTTCGCCCACCGCAGCCGCGCGCTGACGCCCGATCGCCCGGTAATCCGGGGAACATCGCAGAACCCGGACGTGTATTTCCAGGTGCGCGAGACAGTCAACCCCTATTACGATGCCATGCCCGCCATCGTGCAGAAGACGATGGACAAATTCGCCGGGCTCACGGGCCGCCAGTACAAACTGTACGAGTACGTCGGCGCAGCGGATGCCGAGCGGGTGATGATCCTGATGGGTTCGGGCGCGGATGCGGCGGAGGAGACGGTGGAGCATCTGACCGCCCACGGCGAAAAAGTCGGCGTGGTGAAGGTGCGCCTGTACCGCCCTTTCGCCGCCGCCGAGCTGCTCAAGGCTATTCCGGCCACGGCCAGGCGCATCGCGGTGCTCGATCGCACCAAGGAGCCGGGTTCGGATGGCGAGCCGCTGTACAAGGATGTGGTGACGGCGTTCGCCGAATCCTTTACCGGCGGCGTCGGCAAACTTGCCGCCATGCCGCGCGTGGTGGGCGGACGCTACGGCCTTTCCTCCAAGGAATTCACGCCCGGCATGATCAAGAGCGTATTTGATGAGCTGAAAAAGGATCAGCCGAAAAATCATTTCACCGTCGGCATCAACGACGACGTTACCCGCACCAGCCTGAAATGGGATGCGGATTTCCGCAACGACGCCAGCCGCGGCGTGAACCGCTGCATGTTCTACGGCCTGGGCTCGGACGGCACGGTGGGCGCCAACAAAAACACCATCAAGATCATGGGCGAGGAAACCGAGCTCTACGCCCAGGGCTATTTCGTGTATGACTCGAAAAAAGCGGGCGCGATCACCATTTCCCACCTGCGTTTCTCGCCCAAACCGATTCACTCCCCGTACCTGATCGGCAACAGCGAGGCGAACTTCATCGGCTGCCACCAGCCGGTATTTCTGGAGCGCTATGAAATGCTGGATGACGCCGCCGAGGGCGCGGTGTTCCTGCTCAACACACAGACAGCGCCGGACAAGGTGTGGAACCTGCTGACGCGCAGGATGCAGCAGCAGATCATCACCAGGAAAATCGAGTTCTACGCGATTGATGCCTACGCCATCGCCAAGGCAACCGGCATGGGCAGCCGCATTAACACCATCATGCAGACCTGTTTTTTCGCCATATCGGGCGTTTTGCCGCGCGAAATGGCCATCGAGAAGATCAAATCCGCCGCCGAAAAATCCTACAGCAAAAAGGGCAGGGCGGTGGTGGAAGCCAACTGGAAGGCGATTGATGAAACGCTGGCCAATCTGCACAAGGTAACAATTCCCGCCGCCGCCACCAGCACCTTCGAAATGCCCGATCCGGTGGGCGCCAATGCGCCGGAATTCGTCAAGCGCGTGACCGCCGAGATCATGGCGGGGCGCGGCAATAAACTGCCGGTGTCGGCGTTTCCGGCCGATGGCACCTGGCCCACCGGCACGGCGGTCTGGGACAAGCGCAACCTGGCGCTGGAAATCCCGGTGTGGGATGCGGAACTGTGCATCTACTGCGGCAAGTGCCCGTTCGTCTGCCCCCACACCGCCATTCGCTCCAAGGTATTCCCGGTCGAATTGGCCAAGGATGCGCCGCCCACCTTCAAGCATATCCAGATCAAGGGCAAGGAGTTCGAGCAGGGCATGCACGTCAGCTACCAGGTGGCGCCGGAGGATTGCACCGGCTGCGGGCTGTGCGTGGACATCTGTCCGGCGGTATCCAAGACCGACCCGACCTACAAGGCGCTCAACATGCGCGACATCGCGCCGCTGGGCAAACAGGAAAAGGAGAATTTCGAGTTTTTCCTCACGCTGCCGGAATTCGACCGTACCAAGCTGCGCACCTCGACCATCAAGGGCGCGATGATGATGCAGCCGCTGTTCGAGTTTCCCACCGCCTGCGTCGGCTGCGGCGAAACGCCCTACATCCGCCTCGCCACGCAGTTGTTCGGCGACCGCATGGTGGTGGCCAACGCCACCGGCTGCTCCTCGATCTACGGCGGCAACCTGCCCACCACGCCCTACAGCAAGAACGACGAGGGACGCGGCCCCGCCTGGGCAAACTCGCTGTTTGAGGATAACGCGGAATTCGGCCTGGGCTTCCGCGTCAGCATAGACAAGCACGCCGTACACGCCGCCGAACTGCTGAAAAAACTGGAGGGGCGCGTGGATGCCGCATTGGCCGATTCCATCCTCAACGCGGACCAGGCTGCGGAGGCGGGCATTTTCGCCCAACGCGAGCGCGTCGGGCAACTGCGCAAAGCGCTGGCCGGAATTGATACCGACGAGGCGCGGCAACTGGACAGCCTGGCCGAATATCTGGTGAAGAAAAGCGTATGGATATTCGGCGGCGACGGATGGGCCTACGACATCGGTTTCGGCGGCCTGGATCACGTGCTGGCTTCCGGACGCAACGTCAATATCCTGGTGATGGATACCGAAGTGTATTCCAACACCGGCGGACAGTGCTCCAAAGCCACCCCGCGCGGCGCCATCGCAAAATTCGCCGCCGACGGCAAGCCTACCGGCAAGAAGGATCTGGGTTTGATCGCCATGAGCTACGGCCATGTGTATGTTGCCAGCGTTGCCTATGGGGCCAAGGATATCCATACCCTGAAGGTTTTCCTGGAAGCTGAATCGTTTGATGGGCCATCCATCATCATCGCCTACAGCCCCTGCGTCGAGCACGGCTACGACATGAACAAGCAGCACCAGCAGCAGGAGTTGGCGGTCAATACCGGCCATTGGCCGCTGTTCCGTTACGACCCGCGCCGCGAGAAGGAAGGCAAGAACCCGCTGGCGCTGGATTCGCAGAAACCCTCGGTGGCTTACAGCGAGTTTGTCAAGAACGAACCGCGTTTCCGCGGCCTGGTAAAGGATTTGAGCGGAGAAGACGGGGAAGCGCTGGCGGCATCCTATGAAAGCGAGCTGCTGAAGCGCTACATGATTTACGAGCAACTGGCGAGCGGCCCCGTTGAGGGAACGGGGGCGGGCGCAAAAAAGAATCCGGTTGACGCTTAACTTGGGGATCTAAACCAGAAGCAACAAAGAAATTACGGGGAATGTCATGAGTAGCGGCAAAAAATTTATTTATACCTTCGAAGAGGGCGACGGAAAGAACAAGATGCTGCTGGGTGGGAAAGGGGCGAACCTGTGCGAGATGACGCAGATCGGCCTGAACGTGCCGCCCGGTTTCACCATCACCACCGATGCGTGCCTCGCCTACCTGGAAAAAAACAAGCTGCCGGACGGACTGATGGATTCCGTCAAAGAGCAGATGCGGGCGCTGGAAAAGAAGACCGGCAAGGGTTTTGGCAGCGATGCCAACCCGCTGCTGATTTCGGTGCGCTCCGGGTCGTCCATGTCCATGCCGGGCATGATGGACACCATACTCAACCTCGGCCTCAACGAAACTTCGCTCAAGGGGCTGATCAAGCAAACCGGCAACCCCCGCTTTGCCTACGACGCCTATCGCCGCTTTATCCAACTCTTCGGCAAAATCGCGCTCAACATCGGCGACGAACATTTTGACGAGCGCATGGCGGCAATCAAGCGGAAATACGGCGCGCCGCTGGATGTGGATTTGACCGCCGACCACCTCAAGGAACTGGCGGGCGAATTTCTCGCCATCGTCCGGCACCACACCGGCAAGCCCTTCCCGCAGGACCCGTACGAGCAACTGGAAATCGCCATCGGTGCGGTGTTCGGCTCTTGGATGGGCAAGCGCGCGGTGGATTACCGCAGGCAGTTCAGGATCACCAGGGATCAGGCCAACGGCACGGCGGTAAACGTCTGCACCATGGTATTCGGCAACATGGGCAACGATTCCGGCACCGGGGTAGGGTTCACCCGCAACCCCGGCACCGGCGAGAACATCATTTACGGTGAATATCTGGTCAACGCGCAGGGCGAGGATGTGGTGGCGGGGATACGCACGCCCAAGGCGATCGCCGAGATGGAACAGGAAATGCCGGTCATCTACCGCCAGTTGACGGAGCTGCACAACCGCCTGGAGTCGCATTACCACGAGGTACAGGATTTCGAGTTCACCATCGAAAAGGGAATTTTGTATTGCCTGCAAACGCGCAACGGCAAAATGAACGCGCGCGCCATGGTGCGCACTTCGGTGGAAATGTTCAACGAGGGCCTGATATCCAAAGAGCGCGCCCTGTTGCGTATCGAACCCGCGATGCTGGAGCAGTTGCTGGTGCCGCAACTGGCGCCGAATTTTCACGGCAAGTCGCTGGCGCAGGGGCTGCCTGCCTCGCCCGGCGCGGCATCCGGCAAGATCGTGTTCGATGCCGACACCGCCGAGGCGCGCGGACGCGCCGGTGAAAAAATCATCCTGGTGCGCGAAGAAACCAAGCCCGAAGACATCCATGGCTTCTTCCAGGCGCAGGGAATTCTGACCAGCCGTGGCGGCAAAACCTCGCACGCCGCAGTGGTGGCGCGCGGCATGGGCAAACCCTGCGTTTCCGGCTGCGACCAGATCGTCATCAACGACCATTTGCGCAATGCGCAAATCGGGGAAACCCTGTTGCAGGAAGGGGATGTCATTACCATAGACGGCGGCACCGGGCATGTTTATGCCGGCGAGGTGCCGACGGTGGAAGCGGAATTTTCCGAAGAAATGTCCGTCCTGCTGGCCTGGGCAGACGATGTGGCGAGGCTGAAGGTGATGGCAAACGCCGATACGCCGGGCGACGCCTCGCGCGCGAGGGAGTTCGGCGCGATGGGCATCGGCCTGTGCCGCACCGAGCGCATGTTCAACAGCACCGACCGCCTGCCTATCGTGCAGGAAATGATCTTGGCCGAAACGCCGGAAGACCGCCAGGCCGCACTGGATCGCTTGCTGCCGATCCAGCGCTCCGATTTCAAGGGGATATTCAAGGCGATGAAGGGGTTGCCCGTCACGGTGCGCCTGCTCGATCCGCCGATGCATGAGTTTCTGCCTACCGCCGCGCAGCTCGAACTGGAAATCGCCCATCTGCACCAGTTGCGCGACACCATTCACGGGCTGGAAGACTTGCCGGAAACGCTCAAGCTGCTCAACCCCAGGCTGTACCAGCAATATGCCGACGGGCTGACCAAGCTGATGGGCGGGCTGGAAGATTTCAAAGAATCGCACATGGAGGAGGATGTCATCGGCAGGAAGGAAGTGATCCTGAAAAAAGTCAGGGCCTTGGCCGAAGTCAACCCGATGCTGGGGCATCGCGGCGTGCGGCTGGGCATCACTTACCCGGAAATCTACTCCATGCAGATCCAGGCGATCCTCGAAGCGGCTGCGCTCTGCGCCAAGCAGGGGGTGGAGATCTACCCAGAGATCATGGTGCCGCAAGTGGCGACCGTGGAAGAGCTCAAACGCATCCACAGCTATGTTCAGCGTATCCATCAGGAAGTGAAGGCAACCCACGGAATTGACGTGCAATTCAAATTTGGCTCCATGCTGGAAGTGGTGCGTGCCTGCGTGCGCGCCGGGCGTATGGCGGAAACCGCCGAGTTCTTCTCTTTTGGCACCAACGACCTGACACAGGCCACGTTTTCGTTCAGCCGCGAAGACGCGGAAAACAAATTCCTGCCCGCTTACAACGAAACCGGAATCCTGGAAGACAACCCGTTCGAGGTACTGGACATCAAGGGGGTGGGGCAACTGATGAAACTGGCGGTGGAGCGGGGCCGCACCACCAACCCGGAGTTGAAGATAGGCATTTGCGGCGAGCATGGCGGGCACCCAGGCTCCATCCGTTTCTGCCACCACATCGGGCTTAACTACGTTTCCTGCTCCGGCCCGCGCGTGCCCATCGCGCGCCTGGCGGCAGCACAAGCCAGGCTGCTGGAAAACCAGTATCAGGAGCCGGCCTGAACGGCTGCAAGAGGTGCGCTTAAGCAGGCTCACCCTTAACGTGAATCTCGCGCAGCGAGGGCATACCGTACCCCTCTCCTTCCGGGAGAGGGGGAACGGGGGTGAGGGAAACGCGCATGGCGCAGACGATTCATCATTCGGGGTGGCCTGCGCCATGTGCGTTCGGTGGGCGAACGGGCAATAACCCGTTCGCCGCATCAGAAACTTTCCTAAGATTCCGCGCTTCAATATAATCGGCCTTTATTTTGTTGAACGCTTCCTGCCTTGCGTGGTCTCTTTCTGCAAGCAGGTTCTATGCGGCGCACCAATCTGGATGAGCCCGGTTTCAAGCGGTGGAAGGATGGACATCCACCGCTTTATGCTTGCAAAGCTTTTTAATTGAGGTCGCAGCTATGTCTACCGTTATCTCGCGCCGCCGTTTCATCACTTTTGTCGCCGCCGCTGCGGGTCTGCCGCTGTTGCTGAAGGCTGGGAGCGCGCAGGCAAAACCGGTACGCTGGGAGGGCACCGCGCTCGGCGCGCCGGCCTCGATCCAGCTTTACCACGCCGACGAGGCTCTGGCCCGTGCCGCCATCGCCGCCGGGCTGGAAGAACTGAAGCGCCTCGAAGCGGTTTTCAGTGTTTACCGCGCGGATAGCGCTATCTCCGCGCTCAACCGCGAGGGAGCGCTCGAAAACGCGCCGGATGATTTCATCGTCATGCTGACGCGCGCCCTGTTGCTGGCCAAAATCAGCGACGGTGTTTATGACCCTACCATTCAGCCGGTGTGGCAAACCTATTTTCGCCACTTCACATCAAACAACCCCGACCCTGCCGGGCCGCTGCCGCGCGATCTTGCCGCCGCGCTGGCGCTGGTGAACTGGCGCGCGGTCGAGGTAGACGCAAATAACAAGCGTATATCTTTTGCCCGCCCCGGCATGGGGCTGACGCTGAACAGCGGCGCGCAGGGCTATATTACCGACCGCGTCGCCGATGTGCTGCGCGCCCACGGCTTCGACCGCATGCTGGTGGACATGGGTGAGCCGCGCGCGATCTCGGCCAAGCCTGACGGCTCCGCATGGCGCGTCGGCATCGCCGATCCCTCCGACCCGAACCGCGCGGTCGCCACGCTGGAGGTGGTGGACCAATGCGTTTCCACTTCGGGCGGTTACGGCACCCTGTTCGATTCTGCGGGCGCCTTTACCCACTTGATTGATACCCGTACCGGTCGCACCGCGCCCGCCATGATGGGAGTCTCGGTGGTGGCGGATAGCGGCATCATTGCCGACGGCCTTTCCACCGCCATGCTGATGGCGCCGGTCGGGCGCCGCCATGCCATCCTCAAGGCTGCCGGAGGGCAGAAGGCAATCTACGTCACTCCCGCTGGTGTGGTGTCCACGGTGGAGGCATGATCGTGGGAGAGCCCGCCTACAGCGCGACGGATTACAGCGCTCCAGCCATGATCGAGGGTATCGCCCTCGTGGTGGCTCTGGAAGGCAACAGGGTTTGGCTGGTACCCGAGCAGAGTTCCAGTTGCGGCAGTTGCGCCTCCGCTTCGGCGTGCGGCTCCAAGGGCATCGGCACCACGGCCAGCCGGTTGGACAAACGCCGCTTCCGGATAGACAACGGCGCCAATCTTGCCGTTGGCGACCGCGTCGTGTTTGGCATACGCGAAAATGTGCTGCTCAGGGCCTCGATCACCGCCTATGCCATTCCGCTTGTTGCCATGCTGCTTGCCGGATCGCTGGCGCAATGGAAATTCGGCAGCGATCTTGCCACCATGGCGGCGACGGTTGCCGGTTTGGTAATCGGGCTGTGGATTTCGCGGGTGGAAGCGGGACGCCTGCATACCAGGGGCGACCTCGCCCCGCTGTTTCTGCGTCGCGCCAGGCCGGGCGAAACGTGCAATTCGTGACCAGACAAGGGATAGCATAATGAAAGAATACATACTCCTGATGTTCAGCGCGGCGCTGGTCAACAACGTCATTCTGGGCCGCTTTCTCGGCCTATGCCCGACCATGGGCGTGACCACGCGTCTGGATGCCGCCGTGGGCATGGGCATGGCGACCACTTTCGTGATGACCGTAGCGGCTATAGCCGGCTGGACGATCAACACCCTTTTGCTCGAACCCTTCGGCCTCGGCTATTTGCGCACTATTACTTTCATCCTGATCATTGCCTCCACCGTCCAGTTCACCGAAATGGTCGTCAAGAAAATATCGCCGTCGCTGTTCCAGTTGCTGGGTATCTACCTGCCATTGATAACCACCAACTGCGCTGTTCTCGGCATCGCGCTGCTGCTGGTCGCCGACAAGATGAGCTTTATTTCCAGCGTCCTGTTCGCCCTCGGGTCCGCTATGGGTTTCAGCCTGGTTCTGGTCATTTTTGCCGGTCTGCGCGAGCGCCTGGCCGTAATGGATGTCCCGCGCCTGTTCGCCGGCCCGCCGATCGCTTTTATCGTGGTCAGCCTGCTGGCGCTGGCATTCATGGGGTTCTCTGGCATGGGGGCGAGCTGAGATGGTTAATGTGAATCTCGCGAAGCGACGTACTGTACCCCTCGCCCTCCGGGATAACCAGCCTGCGTGTGTTGTTGGGGCTTCAGCCCCTTACAACCACGGCGTACCTCTTGCGGGTGTACTTGGCTGCGGCTTCTTGCAGCCTAGTCGAGTGGCTATAACCAACCACTTGGCAACCGTCTTCTGGTTGCTTAGTGGGATGGCTAGTTGTTTCACCAGTTGTCACACCCAGAGGGGGCACGGGGGTGAGGGAGCGATCATGATGCGAACGATACATCGCTCAGGGGGGGCGCCATGATCGCTAGCATGTTGATCGCTATCGGCAGCCTCACGGCAATAGGCATCGCGCTGGGTACCATACTCGGTGCGGCTGCACGCTACTTCGCCGTGAAGGAAAGCCCCCTGGAAGAAGAGCTGAAAGCCATGATGCCCGGCTCGCAGTGCGGCCAGTGCGGTTTTGTCGGTTGCGCCCAATACGCGGCGGCGCTGGCGAAGGGAGAGGCGCCGATAACCCTGTGCGCCCCCGGTGGCAAGGTGTTAATTGAATCGCTCTCCCAAAAACTGGGCGTCGCCGCCGATCTTTCCGGGCTGGAGGAGAAGGGGCCGGAGCACGCTTTCATCATCGAAGATCTTTGCATCGGCTGCACCCGCTGCATCAGGGAGTGCTCGACGGATGCCATCATGGGCGCCAACAAGCTGATGCACACGATCATCGTCGAGGCTTGCCACGGCTGCAGCAAATGCGTTCCGGTCTGCCCCACCGATGCCATCATGATGGTCCCGGTAAAGGTGACGCTGCGCAACTGGCATTGGCCCAAGCCAGAAGTTGAGAATACACACACCGAGCCCGGGGTTGTGCATGCGCACTAGGAGTTGTTACAGATGAAACTTTTCCCGATTCGCGGCGGCATCCACCCCGACTATCGCAAGGAACTGACCAGCGAGAAAGCCATCGTTGCTTTGCCGTTGCCCGCCGCGCTGTACATTCCGCTGCAGCAGCATATTGGCGCGCCAGCCGAGGTGCTGGTGGCCGAAGGCGAGATGGTCAAGAAAGGGCAGATGATCGCCCGCAACCAGGGTGCGGTGTCGGCGTCGCAGCATGCGCCGACGTCGGGCCGCATCAGGACGGTAACCGAAGTGACTGCGCCCCATCCTTCCGGATTGCCGCAGACGACCGTCATCCTGGAACCGGATGGCAAGGACGAATGGGGCGAACTGCCTGAACCCATTGCAGACCCGTTTGCCGCCGACGCGCATGCGATCAACGGTCGCGTCGCCAGATCGGGCATCGTCGGCATGGGCGGTGCCGCCTTTCCTTCCGCGATCAAACTGAACCTCGGCGAGCAGAAGAAACTGGATACCCTGCTGCTAAACGGTGCAGAGTGCGAGCCTTACCTGACCTGCGATGACCGGGTGATGCGCGAATACCCCGACGAGATCATTGACGGCGCCCGTATCATGGCACACGCGCTGGGTACGCCCAGGATAGTCATCTGCATCGAGCAGAACAAACCGCAGGCAATAGAGATCATGACCAGGGCGGCATCCACCTTTGCCGCCATCGAGGTGATCCCCGTGCCGGTGCAATACCCGATGGGTTCCGAGCGCCATCTGGTGCAGGCGATCACCGGCATCGAGACCCCGGCGCGCAAGCTCACCGCCGATCTGGGCGTGGTGGTACACAATGTTTCCACCGCGCGCGCCGTACACCACGCCGTCCGTTTCGGTCGCCCGCTGGTCGCGCGGGTGGTGACGGTGAGTGGCGGCGCCCTGCGCGAACCCAAGAATATTTTGACCCCAATCGGTGCGCGGGTAGCCGACCTGGTTGAATTTTGCGGCGGCTTCTCGGCACGCCCGGAAAGCGTGGTCAATGGCGGGCCGATGATGGGCCAGCCGCTGCCCAGCCTTGACGTCCCGGTGGTCAAGGGCACTTCGGGTATCCTGGCGCTTACCGCAGAGGAAATCAACGACCGCCCGGCCAGCGCCTGCATCCGCTGCGGCAGTTGTGTCACCATCTGTCCCTGCGGCTTGTCGCCGGTGGAAATGTCCGCCTTCATCCGCAAGGACAATCTGGAAGGCGCCGCCAAGCTGGGCGTGATGGATTGTTTTTCGTGCGGCAGTTGTTCGTACGTATGTCCGTCGCACGTCCCGCTGGTGCATTACTTCAACTACGCCAAGGGAGCGCTGAACGACCTGGAGCGCGAGCGCAGCAAGAACGAGCGCATCAAGACACTGGCCGAAGTGCGCATCATCCGCATCGAGAAAGCCACCGAGGCCAAGCGCGCAGCCCTGGCCGCCCGCAAACCGGCTTCAGACACTGCTTCGCCAGGCAATAGCCCATCAAGCAATAGCGATGAAGCGAAAGCCGCAACCGATGAAAAGGCCAACGCATGAGTATCGCAACCGTAAAAAAGAGCGGGCCGTTCGCTCACGGGACAAGCAGCGTCCAGAAGACCATGTTCCTGGTGCTGCTGGCGCTGACACCGGCCACCGTTTTCAATCTTTACCTGTTCGGCTGGCCGGCGATCCTGCTGTTCGCCGTCACGGTCGGCGCCTGCGTGGCAGTCGAGGCAGGCTGTCTGGCGCTGGCGGGCAAGCCGGTGAAAGTGACGCTGGCCGATTGCTCGGCGATACTCACCGGCTGGCTGCTGGCGATGAGCCTGCCGCCCTGGGCGCCTTGGTGGATCGGCGTGCTGGGGGCGATTTTCGCCATCGCTCTGGCCAAACACGCTTTCGGCGGCCTCGGCCAAAACGTGTTTAACCCCGCCATGGTGGGGCGAACGGTCATGCTGATTTCTTTTCCTGTGGCGATGACCATCTGGGTCGCGCCGCACCCGCTGTTTTCGGCAGGGGCACCGGGCCTTTTCGAAGCCTTCGCCATCACGTTCGGCGGCAACGTGCCCGATACCATGAGCGCAGCTTCGGCGCTGGGGCATATCAAGACCGAGCTGTCGCGCGGCATCCCGGTGACGCAATCAATGGCGCAGGTGCCAGACCTGATGGACATGACGCTGGGCTACCGTGCCGGCAGCATGGGCGAGACATCGTTGCTGCTGATCCTGGCTGGTGGACTGTTCCTGATGGCGAAGCGCATCATCTCCTGGCATATCCCGGTAAGCATGATGGGTTCGCTGTTCCTGATAGCGGCGCTGTTCCATGCCATTGACCCCGCCCGTTTTACTTCCGGCACATTTCACCTGGTGTCCGGCGCCACCTTCCTGGGGGCGTTTTTCATCGCCACCGATTACGTGACCTCGCCGGTATCCAAGTCGGGGCAGCTCATATTTGGCATCGGCGTCGGATTGCTTACCTGGAGCATCCGTAACTTCGCCGGTTACCCGGAAGGCATGGCCTTCGCGGTATTGTTGATGAATTCGCTGTCCCCCATCATCGACCAATATACCCGCCCGCGCGCGTTCGGGCGCAACCGCAAAGGCGAGCCGTTGCCTCTGGAGAAGAAGCCATGAGCTCGCAACGCACGCTGATACACGGGATGATCCTCGGAGCCTTCTGCCTGGGTTTCGGAATGTTGCTCGTCATGACCAATGGCTTTACCGTGGACGAAATTGCCTTGCGTGCCATCGAAGACAGACAGAATTCGCTTGCGCAGGTGATTCCGGACAGCATCCACGACAACAATCTGGCTACGGATACTCTCATCTTGAAGAGTGATCAGGGCAATGAAGTTGTCGCCTATCTCGCCACCAAGGAAGGCAAGGTGACCGGCGTGGCTTTCGAGACTTCCAGCCCGGGCTATTCCGGCGCAATCAAGGTCATGCTGGGTGTGGATCTGGATGGCAAGATACTCGGTGCGCGCGTTCTGGCCCACAAGGAAACCCCCGGCCTGGGCGACAAGATCGAAGTGAAGAAGGGCGACTGGATATTGCGCTTCACTGGCTTGAGCATCGGCAATCCGCCGCTCGATAAATGGAAAGTGAAAAAAGACGGCGGCCAGTTCGACCAGTTCGCCGGCGCCACCATCACGCCTCGCGCCGTGGTAAAGGCCATCCGCGAAGGGCTGCAATTTTTTGACGCCAACAAGACGAAAATAATGGAATTCAAAGCCGACAAGACGCAAACGAAAAACACTGAAGCCGACAAGGCTCCAAAGTAAGGAGGCAAAATGACGACTGATTACCGCACCCTTGCCCGCGAGGGAATATGGACGAACAACGGCGTGCTCAGCATGATGCTGGGTCTGTGCCCGACCATGGCCATGACCAACAGCGCCACCAACGGCCTGGGCATGGGGCTGGCGACAGCGGCAGTGATGACCGCCTCCACCCTGCTGGTGTCCATATTCCGCAACCATTTCTCACAGGAAGTTCGCATCCCCGTCTTCGTGCTGATCATCGCGACCACGGTGACGATAGTGGATATGTGCATGAATGCGTGGATGCACGAGCTGTACAAAGTGCTGGGCCTGTTCATCCCGCTGATCGTGGTCAATTGCCTGCCGTTTGCCCGCTTCGAAATGTTCTCCGCGAAAAATTCGCCCTTGCCGTCAATGGCGGACGGTTTCTTCATGGGCGTCGGCTTTACCCTCGCGCTCACCGTCATAGGAGCGGTGCGCGAAATAACCGGCTCCGGCACTTTGTTTGCCGATGCATCGCTGCTGCTTGGCCCCGCCTTCAAATTTATGGAAATGCGCCTGCTTCCGGAAGACACCGGCATATTGATGATGATCCTGCCACCCGGAGCATTCCTTGTCACCGGCCTGTTGCTGGTGGCTAAACGCATGATAGACGAGCGTTCAGGCAAAGCCGTTCCGGTTAGTGCCGCACACTGCGCCCCCTGAGGAAAGAGCATGAAAATCGGAATCGCCTACGCCCTGCCGCAACGCCAAGCCTGGTTCGATATCGAAGTGCCCGACGGCGCTACGATCAAGGATGCCATCGAACGTTCTGGCATTCTCAAGCAGTTTCCGGAAATAAATCTGGAGCAGCAAAAGGTTGGCATATATGGCAAGGTCGGCAAGCTGGACGCAGCGCTCAACGATGGCGACCGCGTCGAAATCTATCGCCCCATCACCTGCGATCCGAAGACCGTACCGCGCAAGGCCAAGGCTGGTGGGGGTGCGGAAGAGGCGTAAGCAGGCTAAGCGCAACGCTGTTTACTAAAGAAATGCCGCTCACCCTGATTCTTCGGGTACGCTCAAGACTAAGGTAAGGTTGAAGGGCAATGGTGTAGCTGGGAGTTTGAATCTCACAAACGGTTAAGCGAACAGCATTGGCCGTAATCTAACAAGTCCAATTATCTCAAGCCTGAAACACTCGATCAGAAACTGGACGCTCTTAGCCGGCGTCGCTGTGATGAGAAATTTCAGGTGGTAGTAACAATCGCGACCTGTACTTTTACCGCAATCGCATTCTGAAATGATGCGGATGCGCAGTTCCGTTTCGCTCAGCCGATCTCAACCATCACTTGACCTGCTGCGAGTAAGACTAGCCTGAAGTTCCTGTGAAAAAATAGCAGTTTTCATATATCTCTCAAGCTGTTGGCTTGAAAGCCACCTTCCAGTTTCTGTCTACACCTTGATCTGCCGTAGCAGTTCCATCGCACGCTGTTGCTTCGAGTTGGGACTCGTGAT
>JACRPU010000052.1 GCA_016223025.1 Nitrosomonadales bacterium
CTTCTCGGCTATCTTGGAAGTCAAAACAAAAGCGGTGAAACTGAGCTACACTTATCCGCAGCCGCCACCCAAAACGGCGGTTAAAGTGCCTGGGTAAAATTCAACGCGCAGGGCCGGGTAATTTTAAACGCGCGCCAACAGATTCCGAGCGCTGGCGGGCAGGAAAATGCGACATTCGTCGGACTGACCGACACCGCTTCGATGCCGGGAACCCCGCCAATACTGGCACTTCCGGCAGACGAAGAAAAAGCCAGCGCGAGGCTGGCTTGGGTAATATTGGTGGGCCCAGTAGGACTTGAACCTACGACCAAAGGATTCGGCTTTGTGTAACTTTCGTTACTCGCTGGACTATGCCTTCACCGTAGCTTGCGCCTTAGGTGGGTGCCGTCTAGTCTCTACACCTTCCTTAATGCTTTCGAATCAAGGCTTGGCTCGGCATGGCCATATACATTGCTGCACTTAGGTTCTACCGAATTTGACACCATTCACCACACAGTTTCCACGTGTAGTGCACATTTGCATATGAGTCCTCTGCTCTAACCAACTGAGCTATGGGCCCGTTGAAACTGAATTATCCGTGTGTGCTTCGCTGAAAGCCACCTTCTTGTTGTTCTTCAAGGCGTGCGGCAGTGTATTTCCTGGCCCGCTCACACGCTGTATGCCGCTATTTTACCGGGCTTGATGGGCTATCACCCGGTCGCATAGATCAACCCCTGATGATCACGGCGCAGACCACCTCGAATGATGAATCGTCTGCGCCACGATCGTTCTCTCACATCCTGCGACACGTTACTGGTGGAACAACTAGCCATTCGACTAGGCGAGCCAACAACGCTCGCCAAGTCGCTGGTTATGGCGGAGCCAGCCGCTTGCGGGAGCGGGTGTGAGGCGGTCATTCCCGCCCCGGAGGCTTCGCCACGCCGTGTCATGACCGCCACCCCCGTTCCCCTCACCTCAATCCTCTCCCGCAAGCGGGAGAGGAGGCGAACGAATCGCTGCGCGAGTTTCACTTGGCAACCACAAGACGGTTTCCAAGTGGTTGGCTACAGCCATTCGACCAGGCTGCAAGAAGCCGCAGCCAAGTACACCCGCAAGGGTAGGCAAATCTGTTACCGGCCAGAGGCTGGACAGAATTTGCACTAAGGGGCTGAAGCCCCAACAACACACGCAGGATGGTTATCCCAAATTGAGAGGGGTGCGGTATGCCCTCGCTGCGCGAGATTCACGTTAACGGTAAGCAACGACCCGCGAAAGCGGTTGCTTCAGCTCTCGCCATCCAGAAAGCTCTTCAGCTTTTCCGATCGGGACGGGTGGCGCAACTTGCGCAACGCCTTGGCCTCGATCTGGCGGATGCGCTCGCGCGTGACATCGAACTGCTTGCCGACCTCCTCCAGCGTGTGGTCGGTGTTCATCTCGATGCCGAAGCGCATGCGCAGCACCTTGGCCTCGCGCGGCGTCAGGCTGTCGAGAATGTCCTTGGTGACATAGCGCAGGCTGTCGTACAGCGCCGCATCAATCGGCGCCAGGGTGTTGGAATCCTCGATAAAGTCGCCCAGGTGCGAATCGTCGTCGTCGCCCACCGGGGTTTCCATCGAGATCGGCTCCTTGGCGATCTTGAGTATCTTGCGGATCTTGTCTTCCGGCATTTCCATCTTGATCGCCAGAGTTGCCGCATCTGCCTCTATCCCGGTCTCCTGCAGGACCTGGCGCGAAATGCGGTTCATCTTGTTGATGGTCTCGATCATATGCACCGGGATGCGGATGGTGCGCGCCTGGTCCGCGATGGAGCGCGTGATCGCCTGGCGTATCCACCATGTGGCATAAGTCGAAAACTTGTAGCCCCGGCGGTACTCGAATTTGTCCACCGCTTTCATCAGGCCGATGTTGCCCTCCTGGATCAGATCGAGGAATTGCAGGCCGCGGTTGGTGTATTTCTTGGCGATGGAGATCACCAGGCGCAGGTTGGCCTCGATCATGTCGCGCTTGGCGCGGCGCGCCTTGGCTTCGCCGTTGGTCATCTGCTTGTTGATTTCCTTCAGGTCCTTGATCGGCATCCCCACGCGCCGCTGCAAATCGAGCAATTTTTTCTGCTGCTCGACAATCGCCGCCTGCACGCGCGCCAGCGCCTCGCTGTAGGGTTTCTTGGCGGCTACTTCCCGCGCCGCCCAGTCGAGGCTTTCCTCGTTACCGGGAAACGTCTTGATGAAATACGCCCTCGGCATGCGCGCCTTGGTGACGCATAATTCCTGGATGTTGCGCTCGTAGCTGCGAACTTCTTCCACCAGGTTGCGCATGGTGTCGCACAGGGCATCCACCTGTTTGGCGGAGAAGCGGAACTGCATCAGCTCGCCCGAAATCTGCTCCTGCAGCTTGTTGTATTGTTTGCTGCGGTAGCCGTGCTTCTCGTAGGCTTTGCCGATCTTGTGGAACAGGTCGGCGATGGCGGCAAAGCGCGCCAGCGCATCTTCCTTGAGCTGTGCGAGGTTGGCTGCGGCGACCGCATCGCCGTCATCATCTTCGCCCTCTTCGTCGCTGCCGCTCATTTCCTCGCCGGCCTGCTCTTCCTCCGGCAAATCATCCCCCTCGGCATCAATGAAACCGTCTATGACCTCGTCCACGCGCAATTCGTCGCGCGCCACTTTGCCGGCCAGCGCCAGGATTTCGGAAATGGTGGCCGGACAGGCAGAAATCGCCTGTATCATGTGTTTGAGGCCTTCTTCGATGCGTTTGGCGATGACGATTTCATCTTCGCGCGTCAGCAGGCCGACGGTGCCCATCTCGCGCATGTACATGCGCACCGGGTCGGTGGTGCGGCCAAATTCCGAGTCCACCGTGGAAATCGCCGCCTCGGCCGCTTCCACCGCATCCTCGTCCGCCACCACCGGGGTGGCTTCGGACATGATCATGTTTTCGGCATCGGGCGCCTCGTCGCACACGGTTATGCCCATGTCGTTGATCATGCTGACCACGCCTTCGATCTGCTCGACTTCCAGCATCTCCGGCAGGTGATCGTTGATCTCGCCGAAAGTCAGATAGCCGCGCTCCTTGCCCAGGACTATCAGGCTTTTCAGGCGGGTGCGCCGCGCCTCGATATCCTGCAGTTGTTCCACGGGGGCGGCGGCCTGCTTGTTGCCGGCCTTGGCTATCACCTGTTTGGCGCTGACCGCTTTTTTCTTGTCTTGCTTGGTTGCCATTTGTATTTCCAGTTCCCGTAAGTTCGTTGAGAGGGATACCACTGAAAAAAAGTTCCGGATTATACCCGATTTTCCGGAACTTTCCGCAGCTTAACCGCGTTGCAGCAGTTGCCGGTATCGCTCGCGATCCTGCTCGTCCAGCGCCTGCAATCCGCCGGGTTTGCTCTCCAGCGCCTGCAATTGCTGCTTGCGATCTGCCTGGCGCAATTTGGCCAGCACATCCCGGAATTCCGTCCCCACATCGAAGGTGTCGCCCCACTGCATGATCTCGGCCTGCTCCGCCGCCAGCAGCGCCTCGTGCGCCGTGCCCTGGAAACCCTGGATCACTGCTGCGGTCGTCGCCTCGCCGGACTGCACGCGCAGCCACCCGATCAGCGCGGAAACTGCCACCGCATCGGCGCCATTCACCGCGAGGTCGGGCGGCAACTGCCGCACCAATTCCGGCTGGAACAGCAGGCAGCGCAGCAGCACGCGCAAGCTGGACGCCGCCGGACGCGCCGCCTTCTGCATCGCGCGCCGTGGCGGCGCACCCATCGGGGTGACCCCGTACAGCGCTTCCAGTTCGGCCTGGGTGATGCCGGCCAGAGCCGCAAGTTCCTTGCGCAGCAGCAGCCCTGCCGCCGGCGCGGCAACCGCCGCCAGCAACGGCTTCGCGCGCTGCAACAGGGCGCTGCGGCCTTCCTGCGTGCCGAGGTCAACTTGCGCAGACAATTCGCGCAGCAAATAACCGGACAATGGCTGAGAGTCGCGCAACAATTGCTCGAAAACCTCCTTGCCGTGCTCGCGCACGAAACTGTCGGGATCATGTTCGGCCGGCAGGAACAGGAACCCGATGCGCTTGCCGTCCACCAGTTGCGGCAGCGCGTTTTCCAGCGCGCGCCACGCCGCTTTCCGTCCCGCCGCATCGCCGTCGAAACAGAACACCACCCGGTCGCTCAGGCGCAGCAACTTCTGCGCATGGTGGGGCGTGGTCGCCGTACCCAGCGTGGCGACCGCATACCCGATGCCATGCTGCGCCAGCGCCACCACATCCATGTACCCTTCCACCACCAGCACCGTCTGGCTGCTGCGGATAGCCTTCTGCGCCTGGAACAGGCCGTAAAGTTCGCGCCCTTTCTCGAACAGCGGTGTTTCGGGGGAATTGAGATACTTGGGCTGCGCGGAGGTGGCGCCGGAGGCGCCGGTTACCTCGCGGCGCCCTCCTTGCGGGGGCTCGCCTTTGTCCAGCACCCGCCCGCCAAAACCGATTATCTGCCCGCGCGCATTTGCGATGGGAAACATGATGCGGTCGCGGAAACGGTCGTAGCGCCTGGCCTCGTCGCCTTCTATCACCAGCCCGGTCTCCAGCAGGCTGGCATCGCGGTAATTCGGAAAAACGCTTTCCAGGTTTTGCCATCCCTCCGGCGCGTAGCCGATGCCGAAGCGCGCCGCGATTTCTCCCGAAAGCCCGCGCCGCTTGAGATAATCAATGGCGCGCGGCGACTGCTTGAGCTGGTCGCGGTAATAGCGCATGGCGGCCTGCATCACCTCGTACAGATCGGGCGCAACCTTGTGCTGCACCTGCCCGGCCGCAGGCGCTTCGCGCGGCACTGCCATGCCGGCGTTGCGCGCCAGTTCCTCCACCGCCTCGACGAAGCCCATGCCGGCATGCTCCATGACAAAACCGATGGCCGTGCCGTGCGCGCCGCAGCCGAAGCAGTGGTAAAACTGCTTGCTCTGGCTGACCGTGAAAGAGGGGGATTTTTCGTTGTGGAACGGGCAGCAGGCGACATAATTCGCGCCTGCCTTTTTCAACGGAACGTAGCGCTCGACCACGTCCACGATATCGAGGCGGTTGAGCAAATCCTGGATGAAGCTTTTCGGAATCACCCCAGCCCTCGTATCGTAACGGCAGAGCGCCGAATAACCTGGTATGGAGAAACGGCCTGCAACAATTACCGCTATAGAGGAACTAGCTGGACAAGCTCGCCTTGACTTGCGCCGAAACCTTGCCCATGTCGGCGCGCCCGGCCAGCCTGGGCTTGAGCAACGCGATCACCTTGCCCATTTCCTGCGGTGACCTGGCGCCGCTGGCGGCAATGGCCTCGGCCACGGCAGCGGCTATCTCGGCCTCGCTCATCGGTTGCGGCATGTACGATTGCAGCACGGAAATTTCAAACTTCTCGGCATCGGCCAGATCCTGCCTGCCCGCAGCCTCGAACTGGCTTATGGAATCGCGCCGCTGCTTGATCATCTTGTCGATGATCGTAATCACGTCGGTATCGGACAGCTCGATGCGCTCATCCACCTCGCGCTGCTTGATGGCGGCGAGCAGAAGCCGGATGGCGCCGAGGCGCGCCGTATCTCTGGCGCGCATCGCCGTTTTCATGTCTTCGCTGATTTGCTGTTTCAGGCTCATGGCGAAATTGTGGAGCCCGCATCAATGGCCGAAGCGGGACAGCCGGGAATCAGTACAGCTTGGGTGGCAGAACCTGGCTGCGCAGGCGCTTGTAATGGCGCTTCACGGCGGCTGCCAGCTTGCGCTTGCGTTCTGCGGTCGGCTTTTCATAGAATTCGCGCGCGCGCAATTCCGTCAGCAAGCCGGTTTTTTCCACCGAACGCTTGAAACGGCGCATGGCCACCTCAAACGGCTCGTTTTCCTTAACACGTACTGTTGTCATGAACAAACCACCCCTTACAAAAATTGAGGGCGCGATTCTACCAAAGGCAACCCTGTTCCACAACCTCCACAATGCGCGTCCACAATGCGCGCGGCCAGGGTAAATTTGTTCTCGGAAAAAAGTGTAGGGTGGATAAGCGTGGCGCATCCACCTTTTCGTGCGTGTACGGTGGATGCGCCACGCTTATCCACCCTACGTTTCTTTAAGATTGGCCGATGGGTAAAAATCATTCATCCGTTGATTCATAAAACAAATTTGCGAGAACAAATTTATCCTGCGCGCGCGACCGAGCAATCCCATTTGTCTATCAAAACAGCAGCATATTTAGCTTATCCTATTGATTATTCAATGAGCACGTTGCTGAACCATTGAGTTTTATCCGGTAATTTGTCCGGTTTTTTTCGGTGCTTGGAAACCGCGCCGACACCCGGCACCGGGAAACCAGCATTAATCCCCTGCGCGAGGCAGCCACTCAAGGTTGCGGGTGAAATGTTGTTCCAATGTTTGGCTCATCTGCGCTCACATTGTTCAGAACAAGCCGCTCGCGCTTTGCTGCCAGATATGGCGATAGACCAGCTCGGCGACTTCCCTCTTTTCCTTCGCTGTGTAGGGTGGCTCGGGTAGCGCCTGGTAGACATGGTCGAGGATAAACACCTCGACCTCGGCCTGCGTTTGTTCCTTTTCCGTCCATTGCTCCAGCGGGGAGATCAGGCGCTGCAATTCCGCAAGCAGTTCGCGGCTTGCGGCCTTGATCTTCTCCCGCTCCGATCCGCTCAGAGGTTCCTTTTTGAGCAAATCGAACAACGCCAACTGCTCCTCGGTCAATCCCAATTCAACAGCGCGCCTCTGCTCTTCGTCCAGACTGTTAGCCACATCCCATAGCTTGGCAAAAGTCTCTTCCACAGTGGCTCTATCCTTGTCTGCGTTGTAGGCCGCAATGACTTCCTGATATTTTTTCTCGTAGTTCATACGCAGTGGATTGTTGGCCAACATCTGCGCCAGTTTCTCTTCCACGATCTTGCGTATGTCTTCGATCACGGTCGCCTTGCGCTTAACTTTATTGCTGAATTCCTCGCGCAGTTTTTCCATGTTGATGAGCGAGAGATCAACCGTCAGCCCCTGTGCCTGATCATCGCCCGGCGCTTGGGTGGCAATCGCCTGATTGACGATGCGGTGCAATTCCTTGAGCAGCGCACTCACGTCGGAGGTATCGCGGCGTTCGGTGAGTTTCTTGTAAATCGCCTCGATGTTGTCGTGATGCTCGGCATACGTCAGCGCCGAAGGCTCCACCAGCAGCGCCTTGAAACGGCTGAACACCACCCGTGCCAGAATCTCGAAACGGCGCTTGGATTCGTCATTGGTATAGACCGCATCCACAGCATCCGCCAGCCCCTGAATCCGCGCGAATCCCTTTGCGCCCACTAATCCTATCGGCTCGAATCCCAGCACACGCAGATGCGCTTCCGTTGTCTCGATGGCGTCATGCAGTGCTGCCACGCGTTCTTCCAGCGGCGCCACGATTTCGTCGGCGCCACCATCTTCGCCCAGCGCATACTGGGCGAGCGCTTCGCGCAGGCTCTTGAGCATACCGTTGTAGTCAACAATCAGGCCAAAGTCCTTGCCCGGATAACGCCGGTTGGCGCGGGCGATGGCCTGCATCAAGGTGTGCGCCCGCATCGGTTTGTCTATGTAAAGCGTAGCCAGGCATTCGACATCGAAGCCCGTCAGCCACATGGCACATACAATCGCCACGCAGAACGGGTGCTGCGGATTCTTGAAGGCCGATTCAACATCCACGCGCTTGCCGTCCGGCGTCTCGAAGCCCTGCTTCATGCGGGCACGATGGGGGATGATATCGAAGCCCCATTTCTTGAATTCCTCGACTTCTTTTTGCGCCTCGCTGATAATAATCTCGATGATGGCCTCATCCAACCATGCGGCCTTCGCCAGCAAACGATCACGTTGAGCGTGAAGGCGCTGCCGCGTCTCATCATCCGGCGCAGTAGCAATCTCGACTAATTTGCCCTCAGCCTCAGCCCGAACCAAAGCCGCTTTGGCTTTCCACTTCGGCTCGATCAGCATCAACATACTGGCGCAGGTAGGCTTGTCTATGCACACCAGCATGGACTTGCCGGATTCCCAGCGAGTGCTGCAATGTTCGACAAAATCGGCAGCGATTTTCTCCAGCCGCTCGTCGGCGGTGATGACTTCGTAATCCTTGCCGAGCAACTTTTCCAGCAAGGATGTCTGGTCTGGATCGAGGTCGGCGGCAGCCACGGCAAGGGCAATTTTCTCGTTCAAATCCAGCCGCGCCAGTCCCAGCTTTTCGCCTCGATTTTCATAAACCAGCTTCACGGTCGCGCCGTCTTCCTCGCTACGCTTGAAGTCGTAGCGGGAAACGTAATCGCCGAAAATCCGCTTGGTCAGTTCATCATGTTTGAACAGCGGCGTGCCGGTGAAACCGATGAAAGCCGCATTGGGCAACGCCAGCCGCATGTTGCGCGCCAACTTGCCCGCCTGAGTACGGTGCGCCTCATCCGAAATCACGATGATGTCATCGCGATCACTGTATGGCTCGTCCGGCTTTACGTCCTGGTTGAATTTATGTATCAAGCTGAACAAGTAGCGCGGATTTTCCTTGAGCAATAGCTTCAGCTCCTTGCCGGAACCCGCGCGCGGTGTCTGGTCGTCTGCCACGCCACAGCCGACGAAAGTCTTGTAAATCTGGCTGTCCAGATCATCGCGGTCGGTCATCAGCACAAAGGTGAAATTGCCCTCCACCGTGCGCCGCACTTTCTCGGCGAAGAAAGCCATCGAATAAGATTTGCCGCTGCCCTGTGTGTGCCACACCACGCCCAAGCGCCCGAGGTCGGGATGCGCGCGCTCGATGATCTGCAAGGTACGTGGTCCAGTTTCACCGAGATAGGCTGGCAAAGAAGACTCCGCCGCCTTTAATGTAGGGGCGAATTCATTCGCCCAATCCCGCGTGTTCTGGGCGAATGAATTCGCCCCTACAGGCAGCTCAATAACGCGATATTTCAGCCGCTCGCCCGGCGGGAATTGGCGCTTGATCTCCTCTTGCCGCACCACTGCCGCCACCGCCTGATTCACCCCCAGCAACTGATGATTGCGCGCCACCACCTTGCGCACCGCTCCGGCCTTGCTGGCGTCGAACAAAATAAAATTCTCGACAATGTCCAGCAACCTGCCCTTGGCCAGCATGCCGTTGAGCAACACCTCCGCCGCCACGCTGCCCTTGTCCCGCTCGTCCAGCCGCTTCCATTCACCGAAATGCTCCCACAAACTGGTGATCGAACCATAGCGGGCGTTGTCACCGTTGCTGACAATCAGGAATGCGTTGTGGTGGAAAGCATGAGCGATGACATTCTCGTCGAGATAATCGCGCAGATTGCCGTCGAAACCGGCGCGGATATTTTTATACACCGCCTTCAGTTCGATAAACACCAGCGGCAGGCCATTGACGAAGCAGACCAGGTCGGCGCGGCGGTTGTAATTGGGCGTGCGCAGCCCGGTGATCTTGAATTCTCGCACCACCAGAAAACGGTTGTTGCCCGGATTGCGGAAATCAATCACCCGCGCCTGCGCGTGCCGCAAAGCCCCTTGCGCGTCGCGGTAGCTCACCGGCACCCCGTCGCGGATCAACTTGTAAAACGCCTGATTATGCTGGAGCAGCGAACGCGAATAATCATGGTGAGTGAGCTTGGTTACCGCCTCATTGATCGCCGCCTCCGGCAAAGCGGGGTTGAGCTTCACCAGCGCCGCCCGCAGATCGCGCACCAACACCACCTCGCGCTTGCTGGCGCGTCCCAGCGTACCATCCGGGCCGAAGGTCTCCTGATTCCAGGTGTAAACGCTCTCCCAGCCCAGCACCTTTTCCAGATGATCGGCAAAGGTCGTTTGAACCAGTCGGTCTTCGCTGTTGATGTCGGTGTAGGCCATGCGATGCTTTCTATTGGACAAATAACCGTTGCATAAAGGACATATCTTTAACGTGTCCTTTATAAAAAAACACTAAAGATCATTGCATTACTAAAAGTCATTGGCTCAGGGACACACGACATCATGGCGATTCCCCCCCCTTTGTCCTTTATCCTCTTGGCCAGACAGCCGATAGCGCCGCCAACGGCGCTCACCCTCATGCGTTACTCGCCCCTCATCCTCCAAATCATCCAGGGCACGCTTGACCGTCTTGGCAGAAATCTCTGCACCAATTCGTCGGTTTATATCGGTGCTCGAAGAATCGGGATAGCGCGCCAAGTCTTCCAGGATCAGCGCCCGCAAGCGATGCGGCTCAATGCGCAGCAGGGTAGTAGGCAAATTAAGATCGGCACCACGCAACAAATTCGGATCAACAAAATAGCGCGTGCCTTGCGTGCGCCCGGCACTCTGCACCAAAGCCATTGTCTGCAAGCGTCCCAGCCAGACAGCAAGTTCATCTGCCCCTTCCGTCTCCAGCAACGCCCCCAACTCCCTCGCCGTCATGCCTTCCGTTTGCGCCAGCACACCGAGGGTAATCCGCTCCCGCTGCGTCAATTGAAAGCGTTCATCCGCCTCCATGACCAGTCGCATCACTTCGGGTTTCGCAATACGCCGCTGAATGGTCACCTTCACCCAGTCTGCGCCTTCTTCCGGCACAGGCGCGGGGCGACCGTGCGACAGCAGCCGGTCGTACATCAAATCGAAACCGGTGCCTTCCCGCTCCATCAGGCCAAGATCGTGGAATATCCGCGCCAGCGCCTCGTTGCGGCGGCGGCTGGCGTGCAGAATGTTGCGCGGCGTCACCCCCAGCGGCAGCCTGCCCGGATTCACCACCTCCAGCCGTTCCGGATGCAGATTGAGATAGATGTCGCCCTGCTGCGTATAAGGCCGATGCACCAGCGCATTGACCAGCAGCTCGCGCACCACCTTTTCATCGTAGGCCGGAACACTGCGCCGATACAGCCCCTCGGCCACCTCGTAGCTCTCGCGAAAATCCGGCACCTCGCGCCAGATCGCATCCACCAACTCGACCGGCGACAGCGCGCAATCGTCCCAAACCCACTTGTTGATCTTCTGTCCCCGCTCGTCGTATTTGATCGCCTGCACCAGAGGCGCAGTGCCCAGCGCCCGCCGGTCGGCAGTGGTGCCAAGCAGCAGAACACCCAGGCGGGTAAACGTATTGCCCAGCGCGAGGCCGTAATGAGTCAGCAGCTCGTCAGCGCTTTTCTCCTTCACGGCATCCTTCACCCGGTCGGAGGCGCGAATACCCTGCACGAAACGGGCGAACTTGTCGGCATCGGCAGCGCCACGCGGTACAGTGCTATCCATCGCCTCCCATGGCCGCCCCGGTCGCTCGTTGGCCAGACGCAGCACATCATCACCCAGCACCGGCTGGCAACTATCGCCCACCCGCAGGAAATAACGCCCATCGCGCGTCGAAGCCACGCCGGGCGAACGCTCAATCACCAGCTCGATAAACTCGCCGCTGTTAGCCGCACGCAGCAAACTCGGCAGCGCCTGCACATTCACCGTCAATTCGCCGATGCGCTTGCGCAAACGATCCAGCAATTCCGGCGGCACGGCCTGTCCGGCAGGCGGCAATGCTTCGCCATCCTCAATGCCGATCAGCAAGCGGCCACCCGCACTGTTGGCGAAGCAAACACAGTCCTTCGCCAATGCCTCCCAGTCGGCTGATTTGCCGGTGATGGTGCGCAGTGATTTGCGGTCGGTGTGTTGGTCTTCGAGGGTCATTGCTCACCCTGAATATTATTTTGTTGACGGAGATTCGCGGGCACCCGCTTAAAGTATTTCTTCAATGCCCATCCCGTATGGTAGCCCTGTCGAAGCCAATCGTAATATTGAACTTCAATCCATTTGCCCTCTTCTGCTATTGGCCGCACGACTTCACGCGGCAATAATTTACTTACTAGGGCTGATCCGCTCTCGGGTTTACTTCGAACCGTTGCCACCCGCTCCAACACGACAAAGCGCTCATCCGCACGTTCGGCCTCTTTTTGAAGCGCACTCACAATCAGGTTCGATAATGTTTCGATTGTTTTTTGCTGGGTCTCTAACAACTGGCGGTGCGCCGCCAGTTCTGCATCCGTCTTGGCTTGCCATGCGTTGGAAGACAACTCTTGAAGGTATGGAATCAAAAAGGCGGCGATAAAACTAATGAGAGCCATTAGCTCCATGGACTTGCGACTGAGTCCAATGCCCTTTTCTTGATCGGCCCCAACGGCCCCCGAGACCTCTGCAACCGCTTCAATCAAGCTGCCATCCGCACTAATCCCCATGGCCGTAAGCTGAGAGGCGATACCTTCTTTCCCTAGTAACTGAGCTAAGGTTGCAGCAGAAGACCAGTCGATTACGGGCAGTGTCAAATTACCGATGGAATCTTGCAACGCCTTTAATGAGGAAATACTTTCCGTAAGCTCCTTTGGAATTGCCCATTGCTTGTTGGCATCATTAAAGATTTTGGCAAGCTGGGCCATGTGACTATCAACACCTGATGCCGCAAGGAAAGCTTGCGTCTGGTTGATGCTGGCAAGCGTATTTTTTTCGATGGCATCCCAGGCACTTGAATTAAGGTTCGCTTGTTTAAAAACATCAGCGAACTGTTCACTCAAAGCAAAGGGCTTGGAAGCCTGATCAATCAGTTTTTTCAGACTCTCATCTTCCACATAGTACTTATGAATGCCAGCAATGGGATCAAGCATCCGCTTGAGCTTCTCTTGCTCCACCTTCCATTGCTCGGACATCTGCTGCATGACGGACTGTGAAGATAACGAAGACATCAGAGCTGAGCTGGCAGAAGCATTGATAGAGCGAAACGCATCAGAAATGGTGTCCACTGGCCTGATATGTTTGAGCCAGTCAAGGCGGCTCTCCTCCATCCGCCGAAATTCACTCGCCATTGTTGGGCTAATCCCGAACAGGCTATCTCGATACCCCGAACTGGCACTCACAAGGCACCTCCACTATCAATCTTGCCAGTTTGTCGGGCGATGATGCGCGCGGGGTAGGTAGTCATACTCACTCCAGCCCCTCCAGAACGCGCCACACCTTCCGATAGATTTGCCCTTTGTCTACTCCAAGCGCTCTAGCCCAGAAGGCCTCATCCGAACTGCGGAGCGCATTACGAACTTCAGCCAACGGGCGATGGCCGCTGGCTCGCATCTGGGAGGCTAGCGGTTCCGCTGCCATGCGTGGGATGCCCAGCAAACGCAAAGCGATAGCATTCTCGTCAGACACGCCGTAATAAACCCGTGATGCCAAATTATTCAATAACTGCCGTTCTTCTTCGGGGATATCCCCCCCGGTGATTGACAGCAACGCACCCAACCCCCAGGCAGCGGTTTGGGTGAGCTTGCCAAACAGGTTCTGTCCACATGTGGTTAGTGCCTCTGTTGCATCACGCCCATCTTTGGAAAAATGTCGCTGAGCAATATCTGGCAAGGTACATCCGCTTACCCAGTCCTTGAGAATCAAAGCCAGCTTGTCACCATTGGGGCCTGCCGCTCCAGTAACCTCCTCAAGGTTTTGCCTGAGTTCAGGCACCCTGAGCAAAACCCCCATCATTCTTTTCAGGGTATCACTTTCACTACCAAACAATGCTTGGGGATTCCAATCATCTTTTCCAATACCTTCTTGACCCGCCGCGACCATCGCGGACTTGATGCTTTGCAACGAGAAGCCCGTGCTATCTACCAGCTTTAGAGGTTGGTTTGGCTCGCTTAAATATGCGGCATAGTTGCGGATACTGTTAAGCAAGCGAGTGGCCTGATTTGCATTGGAAGCCCTCAGCTTACCGAACCCGAATGTACCCCGCAGAATCTGCTCCATCTGATCGGCGAAAGTTTGAGGGCGTCCCATTTGTTGGTAGGTGTGCGCCAGATATTGCACAAACGCTGACCATTCTGGCTTGTAATAAACGATAAGGCCAAGGTCATCAAGGAAGTCCCCCGCTTCTGCGACAAGTTGAATCAAGGCAGAATTAAGGTCGCCGGTTTGCTTGTCGATGAAAGTTTTAAGCTTTTCAGCCTGGGCATCGTTTTTCGCTGCTAAAGCAACCACCCCTAAGCTACCCTGATCTACGCGCCCTGCGCGGCCAGCGATATTCCAAAAGTCTGCTGGGGGCATATCCTGACCGTATGGATACTGGTGCGATGCCATGACAACACCTGATACAGGGAAGTTGACACCCTGGGCAATTGTTGTCGTTGCCACCAAATAATCCAGCCCCTCGTTTTCAAACAACCACTCCATCAACGCACGAGTATCGTCAGACAAGCCAGCGTGGTGAACGCCAATCCCATGAGCAAGCAAGTCGATCAGCGGGAAGTTTTCTCCCATCTCCAGTGCAAGAAATTCCTGCACCAACTTCACTTGCTCGGAAATCACTGAACGGCGCGTCGTGCCACTCTTCATAGCCATGGCAAGCGACCACACCCAATCCGGCCTGGCGTGCATAACAATCACCGGGCCGCGCTTCTTGAGCTGATGTGCGGCGGCAACCGCAACTTCAGACTGTTTTGATATTTGACTGAAAGTCTTTTTGCAGTTTGGGTCTTTGTCTAACGAAATCAGATCATCAATTGCTAGTGTGGCGCGTGTGGTATGTACCGTCTCCAGGTCAAGCCGATAGTCGTAACTTCTCCCTTTACCCTCTTTACGAAGAGCGCCTTTTACCGGCTGCACAACACCGATGACCCGGTCATTCGGTTGCCAATCCACGGCTAAGCTAATGTCGTCTGAGTTGGCATCCCCAAGCCAGCGCGCCACCTCGCGGGCATTGCTAATGAACGGGGTCAATAGCAGAAACTGAGCCATCCGGCACTCGGCATTGATCGTTGCCAATAACAGTTCCAACTTGAGGCCTCGCGCCCCTTCCTGAATGTTGTGCGCCTCATCAACCACCACCAGCGTCAGTGGGCGGCCAATCTTTGCTTCCCAGTCCTGCCGCAACATGAGGTCAAGCTTTTCGGGTGTAGTGACGAGAATACGAAACTCGCGATCTTTACCCGTTTCGCAGAGCAATTCTGATTCCACGCCATCAACCTCAAGCGCCGGACTGACTTGCTCCACCAATACCCCGAGCGGCTCAAAGTCACGACGGAGGCTTCGTGCAACCTGACGAACCAGTGTGCGCGTGGGTGCAAGATAGGCCACCCAGCCGTGCTCAATATCGAACTGGTTCAACGCTTGAAGAATACGGAACTGGGCAATCAATGTCTTGCCGCTAGAGGTCGGCAGGCTTACCACCACAGCGCGGCGGCTGGAGCCAAGCAAACCCTGCTCTGCCAATGCACGCCGTTGCGGCGGCAATACATCAAACAACGCCTTGTCGCCTCTTCCCCGATCAACGAGGCTGCGGACGAATTTGGTGACGCGCGAATTGACTGCTCGGGTAACTGTCCAGATGGCGTTGTCTGCCAATTGTCGCGCCGTCGCCGCCATCAGGCGAACGAGTGGCTCCAACTGGAAAGCCGTACCGTGCTCGCTAATCGCCATGGCACGGTCAAAGTGCATATCCAACAGATTGTGAATCTGGTAACTACCCTCGACGACACCATCAGTAACGTAGCGGGCAAGTATTTCAGCCGCCTTCGCCAAGTGATACAGCGCCATCAATTCCAGAGCGGCGGCTTTGGCTCCGCTAACTTCAGTTCCATTGAGGTAGTTCGACTCGAAAGCGCCCTGTGCCTGACGCAGCATACTGATGCGCTCCAGGACTGCATCGCGGTCATCCCATCCCTGCTTGCGAATCAGTCGCAGCCAGATATCAATGATCGTGCTCAAGGTGCGCGTCCGCCAGTCCTCCGACTCCAGCTCCAATGTTGGCCATGGCTTCTCACGCAAGTTGCGCGCTGCGTCTGCGCCAAGATCGCCCAACACCGCCAATGCGCTTCGCCGCAAACGCAATTCGGCCTCAACCAGAGCGACTTCTTTTTCGGGCAATACGCGATAGAGCCGGTAAGCATCGGCAGCACATTGCCGCAGCAACTTGATCTGTTCGCCCTCATCAACGGCACTCAACAGCAAGTCCATCACCACGGTTTCCATGGTCTGAGCAACGCGCTCAATCAGCACGTAATCCATTTCATGCGGCAAGCTCGTAAGCTCACTCAAAACCTGGGCGCGTGCTGCCTCATGCAACGCCTTGCCGCGCAATTCACCGAGAGATTCAAGCATCCAGTGGCTCATGGCACACCACCTTGAACACGCGCAGGAAGGCTGGCAATCTGACAAGGAAGATAGAGCGCCAGCAAGCGGCACCCTGCGGGCGTCTTGACGATACCTCCCAGATGCTGGCCGCGACTGCGAAGATCCCGCTCGTCAGGCTGGGTATCACGCACTAACACACCAAACAGTGACATTGCCTTGTTGCCCGACTGAAGCAGCAGGCGGATCGCCGCATTAAACTGCGGCTCGGCGCCATTGCCATGGCAGCGTGGCTGCAACCATCGAATTATCGTATGCAGCAATCCGATGTCCGTTGCCAAATTTTCCAACTGACGAGTCATGCCATGGCGACCAGTCATGACGTTCGGTGGAGTATTGCTATCGGAAGAGCATTTGACTTCGCCCAGCGCCAGGCGTGTTTCGTTGCCTTGCGTCACAAATCCGATCAGGTCAGCGCCGGGGAGGCTTGCTTGAGGTGTGCGCTTATCGCGCTCCATATTCCATGGCCAGACCACGCCATGCTCGCGGCTTAGCCACGCCTCAGCCAATGCCTCACCTACGGCCCAATCACGCTCTTCTGGTTGCTCAGCTTCCAGAATGGCCCGAAGGCTGTCTTGTGCGAATCCGGTGGACGCCAAGCTATTCAGGTGCGACGTAAAGTCGGCCTTGCCTGCATCATCGTGCAAACGTGAAGCAACCTCATTGGTCATGAAGTCATTGAACGTGCTTCCATCGGCAATACAAACACCATCCCAACTCGTGGCATCATGAGTATTGCTGTAGGCGGTTGTATGCATGGTGTGGGGCTTATGCTAACAATTCGCCGCTCATCAGGCGAGGCAGCAGCAAGTCGCGGGCGGCGCGGAGTTTTTCGTTCTGGGCATTGAGGTTCTTGATCTGCGCGAAAATGTCAGCAGCAAATTCATCGAATGAGCTAAGCAGCATATTTGAGGGAACTGTGATTTCAACCTTATGCACCGACTTGCGATCAAGAGTTGGAACGGACGCACCGCCGTTGTATTGTTTTAAGTCCATTTCACGTAGCAGAAACAAAGCAAACAACGGTGTTACCCGTTTAAACTCTTTGACCCATAGCGCCGTGTTGAGCGGCCAGTAGTCATCGGCAACGTATTGCACTTCCCCCAGGGTTCCGCTTCGTCCCGTAACCACGCCGGGTGCAGATGCTTTAGCCTTGTCGTGGTATCCGAGGATACCTGTGGAACCATATATCGGCACACTCCCTTCCTGTCTGTCCTGAGTTGGGAGATCGAATCCACGTTGCAGAACCAGTGCATTTTCTAACGGCACCCGCTCCCATCCCTCCGGCACTCCGTCGGTGATGCAGGTATGTTCATGTCCAGGGAAACGCAAGCGTATGAACCACTCGCTATAGAGCAGCCGTGCTGACTCCTCCAGCAGTACCATCCGCCGCCGGTTGTTTTCGATCAGGTCGTCGTAGGCGGCGAGGGTGGTGGCAATTGCGTCCTGTGCACATTTTGGTGGGCTTGCCACGTGCAGCCGTTTGAGGTCACTCCCGCGAATGCCCTTTACGTTCGTGCCTGACACAATGGAGCGGATTCGCCCTCGCCCTTGCGGAGACAAGAAGTAGTAATACAGGAAGCGGGGATTCGCTGCCTCTTTGTTGATCCGTACACGGATGATTGACGACTCAAACGTGAGCGAGTCTGCGGGTTCGACAACCAACGAACATTTCCCGGCACCGGCTTCAACCAGTGAGCGCCGTCCGAACAGAAGGTCTCCATCTTCGAGTGAATTGGATTCAAGCTCTCGATCGCTCAATTCAACGCGTTTCATATCCTGATTCGAGATGAAGTTGTAGCCAAACATTTCGCCCATATTCACGATGCGAGAACCGCGACCGTGGAATTCTTTGGTCTTGTATACGCCATTCCTTGATGGTGAGGCATAGATGCTCTCGAACTCAACGTCAGTCCAACTCATGCTTCTGACTCCTCGTCACCCGGTCGCTGCACCAGCCGCGCCCGCGCCGACGCCACTGCCTCATGCAGCTTGCGTTCCAGTACTTCGCGCGGCGGCAGGGCGGTCAGGTATTCGGCGATGTGGATGCCGCTCTTCTCCAGTTCGAGCAGTTCGACCGCTTCCCGGTTCTTCCCGGCACAGAGGATCAACCCCAGCGGTGCATCCTCGCCGGATTGCCGCTCGTGCTTGTCCAGCCAGCGCAGATATAGTTCCATCTGCCCCTTGTCGGCGGGCTTGAAATCACCCATTTTGAGTTCGATGGCGATCAGGCGTTTGAGACCGCGATGGAAGAACAGCAGGTCAAGAAAGTAATCCTCGCCGCCGACCGGAATACGCTTTTGCCGGGCGATGAAGCTGAAACCGGCGCCGAGTTCGAGCAGAAATTGCTCCAGCTCGCGCATGATGGCGTCTTCGACATCCCGTTCGATATAGCGGTCGTCGAGGCCGAGAAAATCCAGAAAATACGGATCGCGGAATACCAGCGCGGGGGTGATGCGGTCTGCTTCGCGCAACGCCTTGAGTTCGTGCTGGATCAGTTCATCCGGCTGCCGCGAAAGGGCGGTGCGCTCGTAGAGCATGCTGTCAATCCGCGCGCTCAGGGTGCGCACGCTCCAGCGCTCGATGCGGCACATTTCGGCGTAAAAGTCGCGCTGCATGGGTTTATCCAGCGGCAGAAGAAGCAGAAAGTGCGACCAGCTCAATTGTTGCGACAGTGTCGCGACAATCTGGGGATCGGGAAAAACCTCGGCGAATTGCACCATGCGGTTGAGCGCCGATTTTGTAAAACCCTTGCCATAGCGCTGCATCAATTGGCGCGACAGTGTCGCGACAATTTCTTCACCGTAGGCAGCGCGCTCCTTTTCTAACAGCAAGTCTTTGAGAATACGCTGCCCGACTTGCCAGTAAAGAAACGTCAGCCCGGCATTGACGGCGACGGCGACCTGCTGCCGCGCCTGGTCTATCAGGGTCTTGAGGTCATCAAGCAGAAGGCCGACTTCGGCGCTCGGGCGCGGCTGAATATCGCTCATATCCCCAGCTCCTCAAAATTTTCCTGAATCTTCGCCGCCAGTCCCACCGCCTCCCGATTCAGATCGGCCAATTCCACATGGATGTCGCGCAACGTCTGCTCGAAATCAAAGTCCTCGTCCACTTCCACCGGGGCTACACCGACGTAGCGACCGGGTGTGAGGCTCCAGTCGGCGGCTTCGATGTCGGCGCGGCTGACCACCTTGCATAGGCCGGGCACGTCCTGCATTTCGGCGTTGGGGAAGCGGTCTTGCAGCCAGGCAATCTGGCGGTGGAGATAGGTCGCGGCCTTGAGTTGTTCTACGGCGGCTTTGCGCTCTTCATCGAGTTGCTTGATGAGTTTGCCGGTGGCGCGGCGGTCGAAGAATTCGGCGGCGGTTTCGTCCGTCGCCAATTCATTCGCCAGTTGCGCGGCGCGGGCGGCGAGTTTGTAGAGTAGGTCTATCTGCTTGATGAGGCCACGTGCTGCTTCCGCCAAAGGGTCGAAGGATTGTCTTGTGGCGTGTTGAGCTTCGTTGCTCTTCTTTGAATCCGCGTGGGCACAGATGCGTGCCCACCCTACAAGACCTGCCGTCAGGGCGGTGCGGTCGGTGACGTAGGCGTTGGCGGCTTCCGCCCATTCGGCCATGGCATCGGCAAAGGCTCGTTGTTTTTCCGATGTGAGCGTATTGAGCGCGATGGCGCTTTCGGTAAAAGCTGCCACCAATGGCGCGCGGCTGGCGGTGAGCCGGGTTTCAAAGCTGGTGAGCGCCGGGGTGATGGCGGCGCTCTCGCTTGCGATCCGGGTGCAGTAGTCCTGCACCAGTCCGAGGAAGCGCTCACGCTGCCCGCGATAAAGCCAGACGATGGCTGTGAGGTTGGCTTGCTGCTCGGGGCTGAAGTCGTAAATCTTGCGTGTGACCTTGCGGTAGATGTTGCGGGCATCGAGCATCAGGACGTTGCCTTTGTGGTTTAACGCCGCACCCTCTCCCCCAGCCCCTCCCACGCTTGCGGGGGAGGGGGGTTTAGATTTGTCGAAATGCCACAGTTCGCAGGGCACGGTGCGGGTGTAGAAGAAGTTGGAGCGGATGGCGATCATCACATCCACGTCGCCGGTTTCCACCAGCTTGCGCCGGACTTCCTTTTCGCCATGGCCGGCGCTGCTGGCTTGCGAGGACATGACGAAGCCGGCACGACCCTTGTCCGAGAGGTAGCTGTGGAAGTAGGAAATCCACAGGTAGTTGCCGTTGGAAACGCGCTTGTCCTTGTTCACGCCGGGCAGGCCGAAGGGCAGGCGGCGGTCGTCCTTGACGCGCTCGGCATCCACCATGTCCACGTTGAACGGGGGATTGGCCATGACGAAATCGCAGTTGCCCCACAGCGCGCGGCCATCCTGCAAACGGTGTACGTCATCGTAGAAGGAATTGGCTTCGCGGATGTCGCCCTCCAGCCCATGCACGGCCAGATTCATCTTGGCGAGGCGGATGGTGGTGGCGGTTTTTTCCTGGCCGTAGAAAGTGACGCGCTTCATCGTGTCCAGCCCTTCGTGTTCGATGAAGTGGCTGGACTGCACGAACATGCCGCCGGAACCGCAGGCGGGATCGAACACCACGCCATGGTCGGGCTCGATGACATTGACGATGGTCTGCACCAGCGAGGGCGGGGTGAAGAATTCGCCGTTGTCCTGCGCGCCCTGCATGGCGAACTTCATCAGGAAGTATTCGTAGATGCGTCCGAACACATCGCCCGATGCCTTGCGCAACGCTTCTGAATCGAAATTGCGCAACAGGTCTTCGAGCAGCTTGTTCTCGAAACGGTCGTAGTCCTTGGGCAGTTGCCCGGCCAGCGGCTCGAAATCGGCCTCGATGGCATTCATGGCCTCGACCAGTGCCGCGCCAAGATTGGCGCCGGATGGCAGCTTGAGCAGATGATCGTAGCGCGCGATCTCGGGCAGCATCAGCGCCCGGCGCTTGATGAAATCGCCCTTGACCAGTGTGCGCTTGGGCATTTTTCCGGCAGCCTGATCGACCTCGATAGCCTGCAACGCGGCCTGATAGCGGTTGGTGGCATGGCGCAGGAAAATCACTCCCAGCACCGGCATGCAGTATTCGCTGCTGGTCAGCTTGGAATTGGCGCGCAACTGATCGGCAGCCTCCCACAGGCTGTCTTCAATCTTGGAAATATTCTGCAAGGCGTTGGCGCTCATCGGCTCATTTCTTGTTAGTTTTTTTCGGCTTGGCGCTGGCTTTGATACCGGACTGCTCTGCATGAGCCATGACAAGCACCTCCAGCATGGAAGCAACGGAACGATGTTCCTGCTCAGCGGCCTGACGGATCAAGTCCTTGATCTCGGCGGTTGTCCGAATGGACAGGGTTTCACACTTGTTGCGTGGCATGGATCAATCCAGTTTTTGGCGGCCTCGCAAATGTACTGCCTTTCCTATGCGATAGCAATGGAAAAGGCACCGAAAAACCACGAATGATTACGAAGTAAAAACCTATATACAGAGCGGGTTGCATGGTATGTTGAGAATGACGGCGAAGGCGGGCAAATGCCAGTAGTGGTTGTCTATCAAAACAGCAATAACCATGTCATGCAGGGGCGCGATTCATCGCGCCCCGATCTTCGGAACAGGATGCATTCAGCTTCTCCCGCGCCACCACAGCACTCCGCCCGCCAGCATCAGCAACGCGGGCAGAACGACCAGCAAACTGCCGCCGATCAGGGTCAACCGGGTTTGGCTCAGGGAAATCGCACCGTCTTTCACCGCGCGCGGCTGGATGGCGATGAGCCTTTCCTCGTTGCACAGCCAGTTCACCATGTTGATGCCGAGATCCATGTTGCCGCCGTTGCCGGAATAGGCGTTGGCGAGAAATGATCCGCTGCCCGCCACCACCATGCGCTGCTCGCGGTCGGCCTTCTCACGTTGCAGGGCAAGGGCGACGGTGATCGGACCGGGCACGTCGAGATTCTTGTCAAAAAGCGGCTTGCCTTGCGCCGCGCGGCTGCTCACCCAGCCGCGTGGCGCGACATCCACCAGGCTGGCATACTGCCATTCCCTGTTTTCTTCCCTGCCGATGGCGCGCGCCGACGGGAAAACGGTAATCAGGCTGAAATCGCGCGTGACGGGGTGCGGCGGGTAGCCCGCACCCAGCGCCCAGTCCGACGGCGCGCGCATTTCCTCTGCGGCGGGGTCAATCACGGTGCCGGGGGTGAGCAGCAGGCCCAGCTTTTCGGCCAACCGCTCCAGCCCGTGCAGCGGCCCGGCATCCACCAGCCACAGCAGGTTGCCGCCGCCCGCCACATAGCGCAGCAGCTTGTCCATTTCGCCCGGCAGCAGGTCAATCTGTGGCTGGGTGATAGCCAGCATGGCGGCGTTGGCCGGCACATCCTGCGCCAGCGCGAGGTTCAGCGGGCTGAGGCGATAGCCGTTCTGTTGCAGCCGCTTGCCGAACTCTCCGAGGTCGTGGTTGGCGATGCCTTCCAGGCTGCGCTCGCCGTGGCCGTCCAGGTACATCAACAACTGATCTTTTTTGCGCGCAAGACGCAGCAGCGCGGCGGTGAGCGTCTGCTCGTTCAGCGTGGTGAGGTGCTCGGTGCGCCCGCCGTACCGCACCAGCATTTCGCCGTTGGCGCGGATATTGACTTTGCGCGCCTCTTCCGGCTGTTTTACCGGATCAATGAAAGTCAGCTTTATGTCCGGCTTGGCGCGCTGATACAAGGCGACAAAATCGCGGATCAGCTTGCGCATGTCGCCCAGCCTGGCGTCCTGCCCGGTGGTATAAACCGCGATCCCGACTTCGCCCGGCAACTGTTTCAGCACCTCCACGCTGCCGGGTTCCAGGCTGTTGGCGGCGTTTTGCGTCATGTCCCACCGCGCCGTATAGCGCGCGGCAAGCTGTGCCAGCGCGGCCGCTGCCGCGAGCAGCAGCACGGTAAAAGCGATATTTCTGAACAGCAAACCGGGCCGGGGAATTCTCATCTCAGGCCCTCAACCGTACATCCGGTTGTTATTCAGCCGCCGCACCGCCAGCAGCAGAAAGGCGGCGCAGAACACCAGAAAATACACCAGGTCGCCGCTATCAAACAGGCCGGCGTTAAAGCTCTCGAAATGGCTGGTGGGGGCGAGAGCGCGCCAGGCGCTATCGCTGCCCGCCGCGCCGGTCTCCACCAGCCATAACCCGGAAAGCGCGGCCAGCGCGGCGATGGCGGCGACTGCCGGCTGCGCGGTAAGAGAGGAAACATACAGCCCCAGCGCGCCGTAACTCGCGGCGAGCAGCAGCAAGCCCAGCGCGTTGGCGAGCAGCAGCCCGTTGTCCAGTTGCGTGCCCATGCCCAGCGCCGACACCATCAGCAGGCAACCGGCGACGACGGGCAGCAGGAACAGCAGCAGGCCGACAAATTTGCCCAGCACGATTTGCGCGCAGGAAACCGGCGCGGTCAACAGCAACGCCAGGGTCCGGTTGCGCCGCTCTTCGGCGATCATGCGCATGGTGAAAACGGGAACCAGCAGCATCAGCATCAGGGCGGCGGCGCCGAACAGCGGCGCCGCCACGGCCTGCGTGGCGCCGGGCGCGCTGGCGAGATGCGCCAGTTGCGCCTGCACTTGCAGGAAAGCGTCCATGCGCACGAGAAAGAACCAGGCAAGAATGAATTGCAGCGCGCCCAGAATCAGCCAGGTCGAGGGCGCGGCGAACAGGCTGCGGAGTTCCTTGCGCGCTATGGTAAAAATCATTGTGCCCCGCCCCCGGTGATTTTCACGAACACGTCTTCCAGGCTGGATTGCAGCGGCACGAGCTGTTCCGCGCGCCAGCCGCGCTGCGCGGCGAGCGCCAGCAGCACCGCGCCGGGGTTGGCGTCAGCGGGATGCAGGACGCGAAACTGCGTGGCCGAGAGCCGCTCCGCGTGCAGCACCCCGCTGATGGCTTGCAGCTCGGAAATTTCCGGCGGCGCCAGCAGGGTGACAATAAAACCGGGCTGGTGCCCATACTGCTGCATCCGGGCGCTGCTGTCGCCGTAGATCAGGCGTCCGTGATGCATGATCTCGACGCGGTCGCAAACGCTTTCCACTTCGCCCAGCAAGTGGGTGGAAAGGATGACGCTGCCCGCATCGCCCAGCTCGCGGATCAGCGCGCGGATGTCGCGTATCTGCGAGGGATCGAGGCCGGCGGTGGGCTCGTCCAGAATGATTACCTCCGGCTGGTGGATGATCGCCTGCGCGATGCCGACACGCTGCTGATACCCCTTGGATAGAGCGCCGATGATTTTTCGCCCGGCATCCTGCAAGCCGCAACGGCGCTTGGTTTCAGCCAGCGCACCGGCGAGCCGGGCGCGCGGCAGGCGGCGCAGCCGGGCGGCGAACAGCAGGTAGTCATCCACGCTCATTTCCCGGTACAACGGCGGGATTTCCGGCAAAAAGCCGATGCGCGCCTTGGCCTGTTCCGGCTGGCGCGCGAGATCGAAGCCGCATATGTCAATCTGGCCGGAATGCGGCGCCAGCGCGCCGGTCAGCATTTGCAGCGTGGTGCTCTTGCCCGCCCCGTTGTGGCCGAGCAGGCCCAGCACCTCTCCGCGCGCGAGATTCAGCGACAGGCTGTGGACGACCTCGCGCTGGCCGAAACGGCGGCTCAGGTTGCGCGCGGAAAGGGTTATGTCAGAAGTGGCGTTAGACAAAGTATGTGGTTGTCGTCATGGTTGTAGGTTCGGCGCAAAATAACTAAACCTTTCAACCTTGCGCTGCGGGCTTCACCGCTTTAATAACACCAGAAAAATCAACATCCGTCGGCATCTCGAACAGGCAGCGTCCCCCGCTCCGCGATGCCCACACCGCGCCAATCGCGCGCTTCTCTTCCGAATCTATATTGTCATAACGATCCTTGCCTTTGTACTCGACCGCCAACACGCGGCCATCTATCAATTGGCAAACAAAATCGGGATAAAACCAGTCGCTGGAAGTTTGCAGCCGGAATGAAGTGGATTTTTGAGAGAGGTTGCGCACCCAGAATTTAACTTCCGGCAATCCGTCGAGAAACTGCGCGCATTGAAATTCCTCGGTGAGTTCCCGGTTTTTTTTGAACTCGACAAGTTCGCCAGGTCTTACGCCGAAGTAATGTTTCTGGAATTGGAAGCCGCCTTCATAAAGCCAGCTCGGCTCATAGCGCATGGTTTTGAAATTGATTGCGCGCTCCTCGCTGACTGCCAGCGCGGAATCGGGAAACAGCAATGACTGAAAGGCGCTCTTGCGTTCGCCGTCGCGATGCTGGTGGATGCGATCTTCGATTTCATCACGCAGCCGATAACGATCCAATGCCAGTTGGCCTATATCCGTGATCTCGTACTTCGCCATCAAACCGCGCAACACCTTCCTGATGAACTCCGCCGATTCGCCCGCCGTAATCTCGGCAATATCGTGGTGTTCAATCTCGCCATCGAGCCACGCAACCAACGTCTCCAGCTTCCAATCGCTCGCGCCTCCGAGTTGCAACACTTGCTGGTGCAGCGTGCCGACAAAATCGGCACCCGGCGTTTCTTGCAGCACGTTGGTCAACACCTCGCCCTTCGCGCCGACATCGACATAGCCCGCCTTTCCGGTGGGACGTTGCAAGGGATTGTAATGGGGTGAAAGTGACGCATCTTTTTCGCTCAGTTTCCACCGGTGCTCGATCAGGAAAGTGCTCTCGAATTCAAACAATGAGCCATTCTCGCGCACACACAGCAGCGGCACCCTGAAGTCAAAACCTTGTTCATAAGGCGAAGGCATTCGTGTCTTGCCGCTGCCACCGAAAGCCATTTCCGCTGCACGCACCACGGCCACCATTTCAACGACTCGCGCCTGTGCCTCAGGAGTCTTCACACAACTTTTCAGTCTCTCCGTTTCATCTTCGTCCAGCGGAACAAAGACCGTAATTTCGTGTGTGTCGGCATTGAGATGCACCTTGCCGCCAAGTTCTGCAACCTGAACTTTTGCGACGGCAACATCCAGCTCGGCGGGAGTAAATTTCACCGTCTTGGGCTGCACGCCCAGCGGCAACACACCCTGCGGCACGGGGATGATGATGCGTTCGGCTTCCGCCGAGGTGAAGCCGTTGCTCTCCAACGCTTCGCGCAACTCGTTCAACACCGCAGGCAGCGAATCCGACACCGAAAAAGCGTAAGCGCAATTAAGGTCTGGATGGCGTTTTCCTTGCGCGTTTGGCAAGCGCAAAATGCGCCCAACAATCTGTTCGATGGCGGTGGCGGAATGCGTTTCCTTGAGGCTGCACAGCACATAGGCGAATGGGCAATCCCATCCCTCGCGCAGCTTTTCCACGGTGATAATGAAGCGCACCGGACACTTGGGCGAATTGATGTTGGTTACGCTTTTCAGTTCGTCCAGCTTGCCCGTTGAAATTATTATTTCATCCTTGGCAATACCAAACTTGCTCACCATCAGATCGCGCAACGCTTCGCAGGCATCCACGCGCTCCGCCTGAATCAGCATAAGGGGGCGCAAGTATTCTCCGGTTTGCTGGGCTTCCGCTGCGGCAAGTTTTTCGAGGTCGGCGCGCAACGAAACGGCATCCGCCAGCAGTTGATCGCGCTGGCTCGGATGGCGCGTAATCATGCGCAGCGGCAGCTTCACCATATCCGCAGCCTTTAATTCCGCTGCCGATACATGATGCAACACGTTGGAAGGGTGTTTAGCGCGCGCCGGGGTCGCGGTGAACTCGATAATGCACGACGGCAGCACGTTGCCGAGCGTGGCGAAAGAAAGATCGGTGCGCGCATTGTGCGCCTCGTCCACGATCACAATCGGGCGGCGCAAGCGCAACATATTCACCAAAGAGGGCTTCGGTTTACCGTCCGCACCCGGCAACAAATCCTCAAGGCGGTCGGCTGGCACATTCAGCAAGTGCTCCGAAAAACTGCCGTTCTGGTCATACACCTTGCGCCCGGTCGTATCTTCCACGCGGAACGCCTGAATGGTCGCCACAATTACCACCGTCTGCCCCGTCACCGTTGCGCAGGATAAACGCAAAGCCTCTTCGATGGTGACGATCTCCACCGCGCCGCACGCCAACTCCAGCGCCCTGCGGTACGGATGGCGCGTGTCGCGCAACGCATCTGCGGTTTGATCGAGAATGGTATTGCTCGGCACCAGCCACAACACCACCGCACGCTCCGCGTGCAACAGATCGCGCATCGCGATACCGGCAGCGTGGCAAGCCAGCAAAGTCTTGCCGCCGCCGGTTGGCACACGCAAGCAGAGATAAGGCATCCCCGCATCCAGCCCAACAACATTGACCGGAAGATAAGGTAACGGCACACGATTATTCTTCTGTTGCACCGCGTGAAATGCCGCTTCAGGCCGACGTTCATGCGCACATTGGCGGAAAAAGTCGCGTAACGAATCCAGCACGCGTTCCTGATAATCTTTTAGCGTAATCATCCCGAATAATCCATTAGCCCAAAAACACCGTCATTCCCGCGCAGGCGGGAATCCAGATAATTAAAAAATCCCCCGCGAAGCGGGACAACATCGCAGTTTTGCCCGCTTCGCGGAGTATTTTTTATGACTGGATTCCGGCCTCCGCCGGAATGACGGTCTAATGGATTTTTTTGGTTCATGACACCTTGATCTCGTAAGGCGTTTGACGGACGATGATGTTTTCGGCGCGCAGCCGATCACGCCCAAGCAAACATCCGACACAGTAAATGACTTTCGGCCCATCGAATGGAGGAAGCTGTGCCAGCACCGCACGCGTCAGCACATTGCCGCCATTCGCACTTTTATCGCCCAGAATGCCGTTGTAGAGCAGATAAATCCCCACTCCACGGCAATCGCCCAACAACGCCGACTTTGATACGCGCTCACGCGGCAACGGTTCGCCAGTCTCGGTGAAATACACATGCCGCGCCAGATCGGTAAAGCGCACGCTGTCGCGGATTTTCCCATGCTCGTCGAACAGGGGTTCGCCAAGTTCACAGTAGCGAAAGCCGCCACCGAGTCCCTCGACATGCTCGCCCTTTGCGTTGGTATAACTTGCGGCGACGCGGCGCACGCGCTCTGCCGTCACGTTGCGTGCAATGTGTTCATCCATCTCTACCAGAATGAAGCGGCGGTTGCCGCCGTCTTCAGCATTCTGTTTCAACACCGCGTGCCCCGTGGTGCCTGAACCAGCGAAGGAATCGAGGATGAGGGAATCCTTGTCAGTGGCAATTTGCAGGAGATGTCGGATCAGTCGCGTCGGCTTGGGCGTAAATTTCAGTTCTGGCACGAGGGCGCGAAGCTCTTTTGCCGCTTCATCCGTGTGCCCAACCACGTCATGTTTGAGTAGTGACACGGGCATCATGCCCTGCTGGATTTCGGATAGAAAATTCTTCAGTGCCGGAACGCTGTTAGTGCCCTTCGCTCCCCACCAGATGCGGTTTTCCGCAACGTTGCACTCATGCGTATCTTTGGACATAGCCCAAACGCGAGTGCGCTTAGGCCAGATTTCATCACCGGTGTTTAGCTGACGGATCGGGTAATAGAGATTCGGTCGCTCGTCAGCCGTGTACCGGCAGGTGTAATCCATGGATTTCCACGGCCCACGCGGATCGTTGTCAGGGTTCTTGTATCGTCCGGTCTGGTCACCTGTCAGAGTCAACAAATTGCGCGTGAATTTTTGGCTGCGGCGATAAGCCAGCAAGGTTTCATGTAGATAGCCAATATCCTTGGTGTCGGGCGGGGGCGAATAGCGTTTTTCCCAAGCGAATGCGCAAAGAAGATTATTCGTGCCAAAAATCTCATCCATCAAAAACCGCAGTGATGCCGCCTCATTGTCATCAATGCTCACAAAAATCGCGCCGTCTTCACGCAGAAATTGTTTCAGCAACACCAGGCGCGGATACATCATGCACAGCCAGCGATCATGCCGATCCAGCGTTTCGCCTTCCTTGCCCACCACTTTGCCCAGCCATTCGCGGATAACCGGGCTGCTCACGTTGTCGTTATAAACCCAGCTTTCGTTGCCGGTGTTGTACGGAGGATCAATGTAGATGCACTTCACCTGTCCGGCGTAGTAGGGCAGCAGTGCCTTGAGCGCGACAAGATTGTCGCCCTGCACAATCAGATTGCCCTCACCCGGTTTGCCGCAAGCAAGCTCGGGCACATCCTTGAGTAAATGAAAAGGCACTTGCTGGTGATGATTCACCACAGCCTCTTTTCCAATCCAGTTCAGCGTCGGCATGGTGCGTTCAAAATTCCTTGGTCAATTGTTCAGATAAGGTAGAGCAGGTAACAGACCACGGTTTTCAGTCGAACAGATCGTTCGACACCATAAAAATGTGGTCTGCAACTATTATTTCACTACCTTTCAGATGTAATACCTAAATGGTAACGGTGGTAAATCATCTTGAATCGGTCCTGCCGTAAGAATTTCACCGATTGCATCCGCAAATCGAAGCGTTACAGGTACCCCATCACCAAAAATGCAAGTATTGTAGTTGAGCTTGGTCAGTGCCAATACATCGTTCATAACCAGGCTGATGTCTGCTTCACCTCTAACGATTTCAATCGATAATGGATTGGGCACCTCTCGTCCTGGGTATGTTTGCAATCGCGGTATGAATCCTTTACTCCACAGATAGCCCTTGGTTTTCGTTATGGCCCAGGCTAATCCACGAGGAACATTGCTCAGTCCACATCGATATAATTTGAGCGAAAGGTCTTCACGGATTCGCACGCACACAACACGGCAATTGTCTGGCACGGTTTCCCGAAACCCTTCCCACTCCTCATAGGAGAAGCGAGTTTTGCCATGGATAAACAATTCAGTCGGTGCTTCACCATCGTGAGACTCTTGGTAAGCCTTCACGATGAGCTCCATCAATTCACGCGCTTTCTCACGAGTTAAATGGAATTGCTTGTTCGTCGGCGAGTACCATGGGCCAACTGCGCCACGAAAAACTACACCATCCCCGGAGTCCAAAAACATTTGGGCACCGCAACACGCATTGTTCTCGCTGATACCGAGCGCTTCTTTTTTGAAGACGATCCCGACATAGCAAACGCCAGGGCGTGGCGAGCTCAACTTCCACGGTTGCCCGCCCGCCTTAAAGAAAACTGTTGTTGCAAGGTTCCACGCCAAAGTAGCGGGGTCTTGCAAGGTACGAAGTGGCGCTCCGTTGGACTTCTTAAAATCCTCAGGCTCCAAAGTCGTTTCCCGCACGACCTGTACTACGACTTTATGTTGCAACAACCTCGCCTTCATCTGGTTGTGGAAGTTCAATTCGTAGAGATAGATTTTGGCAGCACGATTATCTTCATCAAAAAGGGACGGTTCTCGGAGAAGTCGGGTCGCAGCCTTCTTATCCATCAGCAGCTCAGATTTTTGCCGCTCATCTTTGGTAACTTTGGATTGAGGCCGACCCAATCGATATACCTCTTCGGGTAAAACGGCAATCCAGAGATCGATGGATACCTCGCTTCGTTCCCTAATGGATGATGCAATTGCATCGGCATACAGCGACACTGATTTGTGGATTGCCTGATGCCGATCCTCCATGTGGATCGCGTGGTTCAGAATGTCGGCATCGACTTTCAAATGAATCGTCGGTGTTTCTGGCCACTCTGTCTCGAACACTGCTTGGAACCCTGGAAAGATCGTGTGGTTCGGATCGTCCGTTTTGGCAGGGTGTATCGCTTTAGCTAGGCGCTTAACCCATGAGGTGTATCGCATAGCACCAGCGTTTGTTGAGATCAAACCTATGCGCAGCCGACCACCCTTGAAAGGGTTGTAATAGGGACCATAAAGAAGTAAGCCATCCTTTGGATGCTCCATTTGTTGACCATAGCCAAATGTTAGTGCCGGTTCAGTGAGCGCTGTAAGATTGCGTGGATCGGTCATATGGCTTCTTCTTCGTCATCAACGAGTGACTCGTCGTCAAATTGCTCGTCACCAATCACGCTGTCGTCTAGCAGTATTTCTTCGTCTTCGGCCAAGTCCAATCCATCACTCAAAGCGCGCGGAGCTAAAAATGTCAACGGAAGCGCGCCAATCTGAATGGCTCGGTCGCCACCTACGGGTAACATGATTACATCGGAACCTTTTGAAATGAGCGCTAAAAAGGCGCGAAGGAACCCCCGCCAACGGTCGTTCCACCAATTCCTACAAAAACTTCGGCGAAGCTGATGCATGCGGGATACCGACTCAGTCGGTTGCCCGTCAGCGCCAGTGAAAACGATATGGGCTCGAAGTTCAATACGGCGAGGATCGCCAAGCACGGCATGCATGCTGACGGCGTAATTCCAGTTCACCTTGAGTTTGCCGCTGGTGCCTGCGAGCTGTTTCTTACGCCGCTTACCGCTCGCCTCCACGAATTCGACCTTATCCTTCTCAACCAAGCCGGAAGGCACGTACCAAATCAATCGATGATTCGAGAGTTCGTAATGCTTCAAGCCTGCTGCTTCCATCGCCAAATCCCGCGCTTGGCGGATAAGAAACTCCACCCGATAGGTCGCATCGTAGACAGAAACAGGCTGCGCTCCCCAAGAAATACCGCCAGTCACAAAAGATTCGGTATCAACGGCCGACAACGCACGTAAAGGCACAGCGTCTTTGAACAAAGCAACCAGCTCGGCGCGTGGTGCGAAACCAGCAATCTGCTCCCCAAACTCGAACCAAGGGAGTCGCCGATTTGCGTCAGTTACCTTAATCTGCCGCTCAGTGCTTAATATTTGAGTCGTTTCCAAGGCTGGAGGTAGAGATAGAATGGGCAGCCAATTGGATTCGAGCGTTTCTGATCGATCCACCCAATTGATGGCATCGCTGGGCAACGATGGCAACCACGCCTTGGCTGCCGCAGGGTCAACGACATCACGTCGAGGCACGGCGGCATCAGCCAGTGTATCCAGAAGTTGTATCAGCCCAGCATGCCAGCCACGGTGGAAATCGATCATGTATTTACGATGAAGCGTGATCGGCATCTGGCTGAAATCGAAGTTGTCAATGCGAACCGGGATGACAAAGCCAGGAAGATGCTTTTCGAGCGTGATGCCCAAGTCCCATTCGTTCCGAACCCCATCCTTGCGATGTGAGGCGTTCGAAACGATAGCGATCATACGCGCGGAATCGTTACGGATGGCACTTTCGATCTTATTCCATGAATAGTCGCCACCCTTAAGTCGATCTAGGTCGTACCAAACGGCATAACCAGCCAGCGTCAGTTTGCCAGCAAGCCAACGCGTGTAATCGTTGTCTTCGGGCGTAGCGTGACTCAGAAAAATCGTCGTTCGTGTCATGCCTTAATGGTTAGCAAGAGGTCAGCATCAATCAGTCGCCAGATCATTTTTTCTCCCACGGCGCAAAACCAATAGGCCGTTTTTTCTTGGGGTCGGATGGAGTCATGAGTTCGCGGATGGCTTCAAAAACCGCTCTGAACTTGATGTCGTATTTCTTTTCAAGCGCGGCCAACTTGCCGGAAAGCTCGGCGTTGGAAGCAAGTATCTGCCGTAACTGCACGAAGGCGCGCACTACCTGAACGCTGGCCTCTACAGCGCGGGGAGAGTTAAGCACGCTGGCCGCCATGATGGCTCCATGTTCGGTGAAAGCGTAAGGGAGATGCCTTCGGCCGCCACGCCCTGCTGGATTGCCAACGGAATTGTTTGAGGTCGCAATTTGCGACCTCAAATTTGAAATGCCAATTTTGCATCTCAAATCAGCGAACTCTTCGGCGGTCAGTTGAAACATGAAATCTTCCGGAAAACGCTCGCTATTCCGCTTGATCGCGCGGTTCAGCGCTCCAGTTTCAACCCCATAGAGTTCCGCCAAATCGGCATCCAGCATGACCCTCTGACCACGGATAAGAAATATCTGCGATTCGATTTGCTCCACAGATGCGAGCAGCGCCTTGTTGGTCATCGTCCCATTCCTTGTCTGCGGCATTCATCAACAAGTCCAAGGCGCATCGACAAATCCGCTGGAACAGCATCCCATGTCCCTTCGGGCGCGGATTCGCCGATGGCTGACAACTGCTCCCAAATCGGCACCGCCGTTTCGTCAAAAGCCTGTTCTGCCAGCACGGTAGCCATAGCAGTCTTCCCTCCTTTTTGTCATTGTCGTGTATTTGCAGCCAGAGTGAAAGGTGCGTTTATGCCACATACAGCTTGTGGGGCGCGATAAACTGGCGCAGCCAAAGGGTGTAGCGCATTGCACCGGTACGGCTGATCAAAGCAGCGGTTCAGGCTGTTTGGACAGGGTTAGCGGTGCTGCGTCGGATACTCAGCAATGTGTTGCGGGTGTTGCGGGTGTTGCGGGTTGTGATAAGGGCACAATATAACTAATATGGGTGCCTCTAATAACCATTGAATTTTTCACCGCCGCCAAAGTCGAAGGCCAACCACTCAATATACCGCAAGACAAATTTGCCAATCATTATGATGACCACCAAACATAGCGCGACAATTGTTATCTCCCTGCTGCTGGCCGCCTGCGCGCACGCGCCGCAGCAGGCCGGGGAAGCCCCGGCAGAAGCCGGGGAAACCGCGAAAGCGGCCGCGGCAACACCGGGGCCGCAGGCAAAAAAACCGGATTACCCCAAGCTGGAATTGACCGGGCAAATGCTCTACGAATTCCTGCTGGGCGAGGTGGCTAACCAGCGCGGCAGGGGTGACCTGGCCGTGCGTACCTATATCAAGCTGGCCGGCGCCACGCGCGATCCACGGGTCGCGGCTCGCGCCGCGGGCATGGCTTACGAGTCGCGCGACATGGCAGCGGCAGCGGAAGCGTTCAGCCTGTGGCTGGAACTGGAACCGGCATCGTTTCAGGCGAAGCAGATGTTGTCCATAATGCTGTTAAGGGGGGGCAGGCTGGAGGAAGCGCGCCCGCACCTTGCAGGCATGCTTGCGGCATATCCCGACAGTGTCGGGCATGCCTTCATGAAGATTTACCCGTTTCTTTTGCGGCACCCGGACAAGATGGAGGTTTTCGACCTGCTGCGCGACCTGACGCAGCCTTACCCGCGCGTGGCCGAAGCGCACTGGGTTCTGGCGCAGGCGGCGGAGGCGGCAGGCAAGCATGATCTGGCGCTGGATGAAGCGCGCCAGGCGCGCGCCCTGCGGCCGGAACTGGAAGCGGCGGCGCTGCTTGAAGCGCAGTTGCTGCGGCGCGCGTCGCCGCAACAGGCCCTGGAGATGCTGAAAAAATATGTTTCAGCTTATCCGCAAGCCAGCGAAGCACGCCTGTTTTACGCGCGCATTTTGCTGGAACAAAAACGCTATGCGGAGTCGCGCAGGGAGTTCCGGTATCTGCTCGAAGTGCATCCGGAAAATGCCGACCTGGCGTTTGCGGTGGCGATGCTGTCGCTGGAAATGGGCGAGCTGGAACAGGCGGAAAACCAGTTGCACCTGGCGCTGGACAAGGGCAAGAGGGACGAACACACGGTGTATTACTACCTCGGCCAGTTGAGCGAGGCGAGGAAGGATGACGAAAAGGCGCTGGAGCATTACCTGAAAGTGCGGGATGGCGAGCACGCCCATGCCGCCCGCCTGCGCATGGCTTTTCTGGCCGCCAAAACGGGGAAAATAGAGGAAGCGCGCGAATACCTGCGCCAGACCGTCACGCAGAACAATCAGCAGCGCGTGCAACTGCTGCTGACCGAAGCGCAGTTGTTGCGCGAGGCGAAACAGATCGAGGAAGCGTATCGGGTGCTGACGCAGGGGCTGGAAAAGCTGCCCGGCCACCCTAACTTGCTGTATGTGGCGGCGATGCTTGCCGACCAGCTCGGCAAGCACGAGGCGTTCGAGCAAATGATGCGCAAGGTGATCCAGGTCAAGCCGGATCACGCGCAAGCCTATAACGCCCTGGGCTACAGCCTGCTGGACCGCAACGAGCGCATCGAAGAAGGGATGCAACTGGTGGAAAAGGCCAGCCAGCTTGCGCCGGATGACAGCGCGGTGATAGACAGCGTGGGCTGGGGGCATTACCGTCTGGGCAACCTTTCCAAGAGCCTGGAATTCCTGCGCCGCGCCTATTCCGCCAACCCCGACCCGGAAATTGCCGCCCACCTGGGCGAGGTGTTGTGGGCTCATGGCGACAAGGAGCAGGCAAGAAAGATCTGGGACGATTCGCTGAAGCTGCACCCCGATAATGCTGTATTGCAGGCTGTGATGAAAAAATTCCTGCCCTGATGCGCCTGGCATCAGCAGTTTTCGCGCTTGCTCTGGCCGGGTGCGCGACCAGGCTTCAGGCGCCGCAGCCGCAGGTGCGCCCCGCCCAGGCCGGGCAGGCCGCATTTGCCCTGAACGGGCGCATTGCCGTCAAACATGACGGTGAGCGAACTACCAGCAACATGCGCTGGACGCACTACCCCACGGAAGACGAAATCCTGCTGTTTGCCCCGCTCGGGCAGACCGTGGCGCGCATCCGCCGCGATGCGGTGGGCGTGGTGCTGGATACCGCAGACAAGCATTACAGCGCGCAGGACACGGAAGAGCTGACGCAACGGGCGCTGGGCTGGCACTTGCCGCTGGACGGCCTGCAATACTGGGTGCTGGCGCTGCCCGCGCCGGGGAGTAAAGCCAGCATCGAGCGCGATGCCAACGGCCAGGTGAACGCGATGCGGCAGGACGGCTGGGAGATACGCTACACGCGCTATACGGCGCAACAACCGGACAGCCTTCCGCTGCGCATGAACCTGCAACGCGAGGGAACGGAGCTTCAATTGCTGGTTGATGAATGGGAAATACGGTAACACGCCCGGGCGGAAGCGCGGCGCAAGGCCGGCTCTTGCTCTGCCGCGCGAAGCCCGGATGTGTATACTGCGAAACCACGAAACGGGGGCGTCATGGGTTTGCGCGGGTCAACAGGGTTGATGGGCGGCGGGCCGGAAGGCGGGGGGGCGCGGCTGCCTCTGTTCTGGTACGGGCTGGGCGCGCTGGTGCTGGGAGTGTTGCTGGCAAAGTGGGTGTGGATATTGTTTGCGCCGCGCGCGACCGCCATTGCCGTGGCACCGGAGCGCGGCGCCACGGCGGAAGCCGGGAAATTGTTTGGCGTGCCGGTTGCGGCTCCCGCGTCTTCCGTGGCGGAAGCGGCGCTACTGCCGAACGTGCGCCTGGTGGGAGTGTTCGCGGCAAAAACCGGGCGATCGGGTTTTGCGGTGTTGAAGCTGGATGACAAGCGGCAAGCGGGCGTGGCGGTCGGAGAAAACGTGCTGCCCGGCGTCAGGCTGCTGGAAGTCCATCCCGGCCATGTGCTGCTGGAGCGGGGCGACGTGCAGCAGCGGGTGTATCTGGAAGAGAAGCGCAAGTAAAGGCCTGTTAATGGATAACCGGGTGATTTTCTCATGAGCCGCATGTTGCTGGAGTGGATAGCGCGGGCGCTCTGTTGCATGGTGCTGCTTTTGCCTGCCGCCGCCACGGGCGCGCAGGACGAAAAGGTGTCGCTCAATTTCGTGAATGCGGACATCGAGGAGGTGGTCAGGGCGGTGTCGCATATCACGGGGCGCAATTTCCTGGTGGATCCGCGCGTGAAAGGCACCATCAATATCATCTCCTCCACGCCCGTTTCCGCTTCGCTGGCCTATGACATCCTGCTTTCGGCGTTGCGCTTGCAGGGTTTTGCCTCGGTGGAATCGGGCGGGGTCACCAAGGTGATGCCAGAGGCGGACGCCAAGCTGCATGTCGGCGCTGCTGGCGGCGCGCGTGGCGCGGGCGACCGGCTGGTGACGCGGGTGTACGTTCTGAAATACGAGTCGGCGGCGCAACTGGTGCCGATCCTGCGCCCGCTGATCGCGCCGAACAACATCGTGGTCGCCTACCCCAACAGCAACACGCTGGTGGTGACGGATTACGCGGGCAACCTCAAGCGCATCGAGCAGATCGTGGAGGCGATAGACCAGCCGAGCGCTGAAGCGCCGGTCGTGATCCCGCTCAAGCATGTTTCCGCCGTGGAGCTGGCGCAAACGATCAACCGCCTGATGCAGGATGCGGCGCCGGGCGGGGCGGGGGGCGGCGGGGATGCGAGCCAGCGCTTCGTGCTGGCGGCGGATTCGCGCACCAACAGCTTATTGTTGCGCACCGACAATCCGGCGCGGATCGCGCGCGTGCATGATCTGGCGGGAAAACTCGACATCGAAACCGGCGCGCCGGGGAATGTGCGGGTGGTGTATCTGAAAAACGCCGAAGCGACGAAAATGGCGCAGGTTCTGCGCGCGGTGATGTCCGGCGATACCTCGGCCGCCGGAGCGGCGGCGTCTGCCGCAACCCAGGGCGCCGCACCCGCCGCGCCATCCGGCGGCGGCATGATCCAGGCCGACACGGCATCGAACGCGCTTATCATCACCGCGCCGTCCGCCATCTACAACAACTTGCGCGCGGTGGTGGAAATGCTCGACGTGCGCCGCGCGCAGGTGTTCGTGGAGGCGCTGATCGTGGAGGTGACGGCGGACAAGGCGGCCGAGTTCGGCGTCCAGTGGCAGAGCTTGGGCGGCACTGCCGGAACGCAGGCCGGCGGCGGAACGCAGGTCGGCGCCGGGACGAATTTCGGCGGCGAAGGAACCAACATTCTCAGCGTCGCCGGCAGCATCGCCAAGGGCGCGCCGGTCATCGGCGCCGGACTGAACATCGGCGTTCTGCGCGGGCACAACCTGGGGTTGCTGGCGCGCGCGCTGGAAAGCGACGCCAACGCCAATATCCTTTCCACCCCCAACCTGCTCACGCTGGACAACGAGGAAGCGAAAATCATCATCGGCCAGAACGTGCCGTTCATCACCGGGAGCTACGCGCAGACCGGCAACACGGCCACCGCGACGCCGTTCCAGACCATCGAGCGCAAGGACGTGGGGCTGACCCTGCGCATCAAGCCGCAGATTTCGGAAGGCGGCACGGTAAAGCTGCAAATCTATCAGGAAGTGTCCAGCGTGCAGGACAAGACCATCAACAACGCCGCCGGCGTGGTGACCAACAAGCGTTCGCTGGAATCCAGCGTGCTGGTGGATGAAGGGCAGATCATCGTGCTGGGCGGCCTGATCCAGGATTCGGTCAGCAACGGCGAAGACAAGGTGCCGCTGCTGGGCGATATTCCGCTGCTGGGCAACCTGTTCCGGCACGAAACGCGGCGGCACACCAAGACCAACCTGATGGTGTTCATCCGCCCCTATGTGCTGCGCGCCGCCACGGACTCGCACGGCCTGACGCAGGACCGTTACGAATACCTGCGCGGCGAGCAGAAAAACGGCCAGTTGCCTTCGCGCGCCCTGCTGCCGGACATGGCTGCGCCGCAGCTTCCCGAACTGGTTTTGAAGCGGGAGCTTTCGCTGCCCCCTTCCCCCGCAGCGCCTGCGGGGAGCGCGCCGGGAGGCGCACCGCCCACCGCGCCGGAAAGCCCCTGAACCGGCATGGATCAGCGCGCGGCTTCCCTGCCCGAGCGGCAGGTTTCCAGAAAAATTCCCTATTCCTTCGCCAAGGCAAAGGGCGTGCTGCTGACACGTTGCACGGCCGAGAGCGCCGAGGTGCAGGTGCGCGCGGGCGCGGCGGCGGAATCGCTGGCCGAGGTGCGGCGCGCGCTGGGGGTGCCGCTGCGCGCCACGATGCTGCCGCCGGGCGAGTTCGAGCGGGCGCTGGCGCTGGCCTACGCGCAGGCGGACGGCTCGGCGGCGGCAATGGTCGGGGATGTCGAGCAGGACATGGATCTTTCGCAACTGATCCACGACCTGCCGCAGACCGAGGATTTGCTGGATGCGGAAAACGATGCGCCGGTGATCCGCATGATTAACGCGCTGTTGACCCAGGCGGTGCGCGAGCACGCCTCCGACATTCACATCGAACCGTTCGAGACGCGCTCCGTAGTGCGCTTCCGCGTGGACGGCACGCTCAAGGACGTGGTGGAGCCGCACCGCGCGCTGCATGCCGCGATGGTGTCGCGCATCAAGATCATGGCGGAACTGGACATCGCGGAAAAACGCCTGCCGCAGGACGGGCGCATCACGCTGCGGCTGGCCGGGCGCCCGGTGGATGTGCGGGTTTCCACGCTGCCGACCGGACACGGCGAGCGCGTGGTGCTGCGGCTGCTCGACAAGGACGCGGGGCGGCTGGAGCTGGGCCGCCTCGGCATGGAAGGCGCGACGCTCGCGGCGGTGGATGAGCTGGTGCGCCAGCCGCACGGCATCGTGCTGGTCACCGGGCCGACCGGATCGGGCAAAACCACCACGCTGTATGCCGCGCTGTCGCGCATTGATGCGTCGGTGACCAATGTCATGACGGTGGAAGACCCGATCGAATACGATCTGGATGGCATCGGGCAGACCCAGGTAAACCCGCGCATCGAGATGAGCTTTGCGCGCGCGTTGCGCGCCATTCTGCGGCAGGATCCCGACGTCATCATGATCGGCGAAATCCGCGATCTGGAAACCGCGCAGATCGCGGTGCAGGCCAGCCTCACCGGCCACCTGGTGCTGGCAACCCTGCACACCAACGATACGGCGAGTTCCGTGACGCGGCTCGCCGATATGGGCGTGGAGCCGTTTCTGCTGTCGTCGAGCCTGCTCGGCGTGCTGGCCCAGCGGCTGGTGCGCTGCCTGTGCGGCGAATGCCGCGAGGGCTATGCGCCGGACGCTACCGAACTGGCCTTGCTGGAAAGCGGGGCGCGCCCATCGGTGCTGTACCGCCCGGTGGGATGCCCCGCCTGCGGGCACACCGGCTACCGGCGGCGCACCGGGATTTACGAGCTGATGCGGGTGGATGACGGTTTGCGCCGCTTGATCCACGACCGCGCGGCGGAGCAATCGCTGCGCGAGTATGCCGTGCGGCACGGCATACGCGGGCTGCGCCAGGACGGGGAACGGCTGGTGGTTTCCGGGGTGACCTCCCTGGAAGAGCTGTTGCGCGTCACGCGCGATTGATGACCTTTGTGTCCTGGCATGCTCATCACGGGCGCTCCGCCCACATGTAAACGGGAATCTGGCGCGGGCCGAACGGCTTCTTGAAATCCCCGAAACGCCCGGCAATTCTGGTGCCGCATTCCGGGCAGGCACCCGGCGGCGTCAGATCGTAGTGGCGGATGTCGTACCAGTCGCGCACGATGGCGGCGTGATGGCATTTCGGGCAATAGGTGGTGCCGCCCTCCGCGTCGTGTATGTTGCCGGTGTAAACGTAATGCAGGCCCGCATCCTGCGCGATGCGGCGTGCGCGGCCCAGCGTGGATGGCGGCGTGGGCGGCACGTCCGCCATTTTCCAGTCCGGGTGGAAGGCCGAGAAGTGCAGCGGCACATCCGGCCCCAGCTCCTTCGCCACCCACGCGCTCAGCGCCTTGATCTCGGCATCGGAATCGTTGTGGCCGGGAATGAGCAGCGTGGTGATTTCCAGCCAGCAGCCGGTTTCGTGATGGACATAGGCCAGCGTGTCCAGCACCGGTTGCAGGTGGCCGCCGCACAGCTTGATGTAGAAATCGTCGGTAAAGCCCTTGAGGTCAATGTTGGCCGCATCCATTTTGGCGTAGAACTCGCGGCGCGGCGCATCGTGCATGTAGCCTGCGGTGACGGCCACCGTCCGGATGCCCAGCGCATGGCAGGCATCCGCCGCGTCGAGCGCGTATTCCAGGAAAATAACAGGGTCGTTGTAGGTGAAAGCCACGCTCTTGCTGCCATGTTTTTTCGCCGCCCTGGCGATGTCTTCCGGCGCCGCCTTGTCCATCAGGCGATCCGTGTCGCGCGACTTGGAAATATCCCAGTTCTGGCAGAATTTGCAGGCCAGGTTGCAGCCCGCCGTGCCGAAGGAAAACACGCTGGAGCCGGGGTAAAAGTGGTTGAGCGGTTTTTTCTCGATGGGGTCTATGCAGAAACCGGAGGAGCGCCCGTAGGTGGTGAGCACCATGGCGTCCCCCGTCCTGCCGCGCACGAAACAAGCGCCGCGCTGGCCTTCGTGCAGCTTGCAGTCGCGCGGGCAAAGGTCGCACTGGATGCGGCCATCTTCCAGCATGTGCCAGTATTTTGCCGGGTGGCGTTCGGTTGCGCCGATCGGTTCATCCATCATCCGCTCCTTCCGTTTCCCGTATGACCGTTCGCGCGGCTCGGCGGTTGCGCCACACCCGCCGGTACCCATTCCACCAGATCCTGGCCCCATACCCCCGCCGCCGCATGCCATCGAATGGGGCTGTCGGAGGTGGGGGCGACGAAGCGGGGCAGGGCCTGTTAACGAATAAATATTACACGTTTATCCGTTAACTGGCCCCAAGCGGGCAATCCGCGAAGCGGAGGCTCGCAAAATGAATCCTGGAGGCGCCCTTCGGTCGGATCGGCTTAATTCAGGAAACGGCAAGCTCTTTGCGGGTGATGCCGTTCTTTTTGGGCAGCGTAAGTTCGAGCACGCCGTCGGCATATTTTGCCTCCGCTTTGTCCTGATCCACTTCCTGATCCAATCGGAAGCTGCGCATGGCTTTGCCGTAGCAGCGCTCGCTGCGGATTACTTTTTCGCCTTCTTTTACATCTTTTTCCTGCCTGACCTCGGCGCTGATGCTGACCAGGTTGCCATCAATGGTCACGCGGATGTCATCTTTCTGCACACCGGGGATTTCCGCCTTGACCATGTAATGGCTGCCGGCTTCCGATACGTCCATTTTGATCTGCGGCTCGACGGCCCCCATTTCGCGCCACGCCGGGCGCATCATGAACCGGTCGAGCATGTCATCTACGTCCCACGGCGGACTGAAACGCACGGTTTCGCCGAAGGGGTTGAAACGGGTGAGGTTGCTCATGATAATTCTCCTTTCGTCTGGTAATTGCACCGAGGTCAGAGAAATCCGTCCGTGCAGTTATGCCTTGCAGGGCCAACGTCCAATCACGCCCGATTTACGCCAGCGGCGGTCGCAAAACAATCTTCGCGCCACAAGCAGGCGGACTGGTCGCACACGCCATCGCAAGCCGAACCGAAGCAGTCGAAGTTGCCTTCCAACTGCTGGATTTGGTGTATCAGCTCGGTTTTTGACAAACCGCCGGCGCGAATCTGGTACTGTTTGGCGATGGCGCGGATATCTTGCAGTTTCATGGCTATCCTCCTCGGTAGGGGTTGGCTGGCGGGTTCTAATAATGAGACGCCGACGGCGCCAAGTAAATAAGCAAATTTCTTATTTTCCACCAGAGGAATTTCGCGCTCATTCGACCTCGCTATCCGTAGCGGGCGGCTATCCGGCTGGTAGCGCATGAATCTTAGCGAACCAACCCCTCCAAACCTCCACTTGTGCGAGCATCCGCTGCGCGGATTGCCTGCTTATCCGGGCTAAAGGTTTTCCCCGGACAGGAGGGATTGATGGGATGGATTAAGGCTTTCTGAGCGCGATCAGCACCGCCCATGCGCCGAGCAGCACATACCAGATCAGCGACCACTCCGGAATACCGAGCGCGAGGAATGACCAGCCCTTGGCGGCGCATTCTCCGGAGCCGTGCAGGAGCTCCTGCAACACTTCGGACATGGGGAAGCTTTCCAGCATGTAGTCCAGCCCCGGACCGCAGGCGGGAACTTCATCTTTCGGCAGGTGTTGCAGCCAGATGTGGCGGCTGGCAACCCCTATACCGCCCAGTGCCAGCAGGCCGATCAGCGCGGCATACACTTTTTCGCCGGCGCGTTTCGGGTTGTGCAGCGAGGCGGCGGCGAACATTGCCAGCATGGCGATGAATATCACCCGCTGCACCATGCACAGCGGGCAGGGATCCTGGCGCATGACGTGTTGCAGGAAAAGCGCCGCGCCGAGCAACCCGGCTGTTGTCAGCGCGCCTGCAACATATAGCCAGCGGCTGGCAGCGGTGCGCCACGGCGCCATCAGATACCCCTTCGCTTACTCAATTTCGTCTATCCAGGCCATCTGGATGGCTTCCAGTATTTTTTCGCCGCCATGATTGTGGTCATCATCAAAATCTTCAAGCTCGACCACCCAGTTATGCAGGTCGGTAAACCGGACGGTCTTCGGGTCAATTTCCGGATGCGCCTCGGCCAGCTCGATGGCGATCCGGTTTATATCGGTCCACTTCATATCAATGCCCTTCTTTGGCCATATTGATGGTGTACTTGGGTATCTCGACGACCAGATTATTGTCGCCCGCCAGCGCCTGGCAGCTCAGGCGCGAATTCGGCTCCAGCCCCCATGCCTTGTCCAGCATGTCTTCCTCGATTTCTTCCGCCGGCGCCAGCGAATGGAACCCTTCGCGCAGGATGACGTGGCAGGTGGTGCAGGCGCAGGATTTTTCGCAGGCATGCTCGATCTCCACGCCGTGCTGCAACAACGCATCGCAGAGGGAAATGCCGGCTGCAACCTCGAATACCGTCCCCGCCGGGCACAGTTCTTCATGCGGCAACACGATAATCTGCGGCATCAAACCTCCAGGTCGGTCAGCTTCCGCCCGCCCAGCGCGCGCGAAACGCTCTTGTCCATGCGCGCCTGGGCAAAGGCCACAGTGGCATCATTCAGTTGGGTGATGGCGCGCTTGATGGCGGGATGGTCGGCAGTTTGCAGCATCGCGCGCAATCCGTCCATGCCGTCGCGAATGCGAGCCTGGCCGATATCGTCCAGCAAGGCTGCGCCATCCTGCTCCAGGGCGTTTTGCACGGCTTCCAGCAACTGGTTCGCTTCCACCTGATGCTCGCGCAGGGCGCGCGCCTGCATGTCGTCCTGTGCGTGCCGGCTGGAATCCTGCAACATGCGCGCGATTTCGGCGTCGGACAATCCATAAGACGGCTTTACCGTAATGTGGGCCTCCACTCCGGTTCCCTGTTCGCGCGCGGAAACACTCAGCAGGCCGTCCGCATCCACCTGGAAAGTGATGCGGATGCGCGCCGCCCCCGCCACCATGGGCGGGATGCCGCGCAGTTCGAACCGGGCCAGCGAGCGGCAGTCGCTCACTAGCTCGCGCTCGCCCTGCACCACATGCACGCTCATGGCGGTCTGCCCGTCCTTGAAGGTGGTGAAATCCTGCGCGCGCGCGGCGGGGATGGTGCTGTTGCGCGGGATGATTTTTTCGGTCAGGCCGCCCATGGTTTCGATGCCCAAACTGAGCGGAATCACGTCGAGCAACAGCCAGTCATCGGCGCTGCGGTTGCCCGCCAGCACGTTGGCTTGTATCGCGGCGCCCAGCGCTACTACCTTGTCAGGGTCCAGGTTGGTGAGCGGAGCCTGGCGAAAAAATTCCGCCACCGCGCGCTGCACTTGCGGCATGCGCGTGGCGCCGCCGACCATCACCACGCCCTTGATGTCCGCGACCGCGAGCCCGGCATCGCGCAGGGCGCGGCGCACCGGCTGCAAGGTACGCTCCACCAGGTTCTGGCTCATCGCATGGAAATCCCGCCGCGCCAGCACCGTGTCTATCGCCTCGCCGCTGCGCAGGATGGCGGTCACGCGCGTCTCATCGTGTTCGGTCAACTCTTCCTTGGCGGCGCGCGCGCGCGTCAGCAGCAAGCGCGTATCCGATGCGCCCAGCGCGGAGAGGTTGTTTTTTTCCAGCAGCCAGCAGTAGATGCGGTGGTCGAAATCGTCGCCGCCCAGCGCCGAATTGCCGTTGGTGGCGAGCACTTCAAACACGCCCCTGGAAAGTTTGAGTATGGAAACGTCGAACGTGCCGCCGCCCAGGTCATACACCGCATACACCCCTTCGGCGGCGTTATCCAGCCCGTATGCGATGGCGGCCGCAGTGGGCTCGTTGAGCAGCCGCAGCACGTTGATCCCCGCCAGCCTGGCCGCATCCTTGGTAGCCTGGCGCTGCGCGTCGTCGAAATAGGCCGGCACGGTAATGACCGCGCCGACCAGTTCGCCGCCCAGCGCTTCCTCGGCGCGCGCGCGCAGCAGCTTGAGAATTTCCGAGGATACCTCGACCGGGCTTTTCACTCCGGCTGCGGTGCGCAGTTGCACCATGCCCGGAGCCTGCCCTGTCGAAGGGGCATCCACAAAGCGGTAAGGCGAGCCGCTGATGTCGCCGATGTCTCCCAGCCCGCGCCCCATGAAGCGCTTGACCGAGAGGATGGTGTTGGTCGGGTCTTCGCTCTGGGCCGCCTGGGCGGATTCTCCCACCTGCACGCTGCCATCGGCGAAGTAGCGCACCACGGAGGGCAGCAGCGCGCGACCGTCGGCGTCGTTCAACACCACGCTGATGCCGTTGCGCACCGTCGCGACCAGAGAGTTGGTGGTGCCCAGATCTATGCCGACCGCCAGCCGATGTTCGTGGGGGGCGGTGGAAAGACCGGGTTCGGAGATTTGCAGGAGAGCCATTTTTCGTGAGCTTGTAGCTGGTAGCCTGTAGCGGGAAGCTGAACCGTTTGGCTACTAGCTACAGGCTACAAGCTTTAGTTGTCTATCGTATCAAAAGCGGAGGCGATTTCTTCCGCGAGTTTTTCCAGAAATTTCAGCTTGCGCACGATTCCCGCAGCCGCCTCATAGTCGTGTTCGGTGTCAATTTTGGCGGCAAGTTGCTCTAGCAAGTCGTGCATGTCGTGTTGCAGGCGCAGTTCAAGTTTGTCCAGTTCGCCCGGATCGCGCGCTTCCCCGGCTTCCTGAATGGCCTCGCGCCACTCCATCTGCGCGACCAGGAAATCCGCCGGCATCGCCGTGTTGCTTTCTTCCCGGATATCCGCGCCATGCAGGGAAAGCAGGTAGCGCGCGCGCCTGGCCGGCTCGTTCAAGGTCTGGTAGGCCTCGTTTACCCGCGTGGCCCACTGCATGGACACGCGGCGTTCCGCTTCGGAAAGATGGGAAAATTTGTCGGGGTGAACCTGCGCTTGCAGCGCGTGGTAGCGCCGGTCCAGCAACTCGCTGTCGAGCCGGTAATTTTCCGGCAACCCGAACAGTTGAAAAAAATCCTGCTGAAAGCCGGAAGCGGCAGCCTGCATCGGAATTAAACCCCGAAGCTCTCGCCGCAGCCGCACTCGGTCTTGACATTGGGGTTCTTGAACTTGAACCCCTCGTTCAATCCCTCGCGCGTATAGTCCAGCTCCATTCCATCCACATAAGGCAGGCTCTTCGGATCAACCAGCACCGTCACGCCGCAGCTCTCAAATTTCAGATCATCGCCGGCCACCTCGTCGGCAAACTCCAGTTTGTACGCCATGCCCGAGCAGCCGCTGGTGCGCACGCCCACGCGCAGACCGACACCCTTGCCGCGCTTCGCCATGAAGTTCCGCACATGCCGTGCCGCATTTTCCGTCAAACTGATCGCCATTTTTCACCCCTTGCAGTTTTCATTGCAGGCGGGCGCCTCTACCACGGCGCCGTGCCTGCTCTTGTAATCCTGTACCGCCGCCTTGATGGCATCCTCCGCCAGAATCGAGCAGTGGATCTTGACCGGCGGCAATGCCAGCTCCTCGGCAATCTGGCTGTTCTTGATGCGCAGAGCCTCATCCACTGTCTTGCCCTTGACCCACTCGGTCACCAGCGAACTCGACGCGATGGCCGAGCCGCAGCCGTAGGTCTTGAACTTGGCGTCCTCGATGATGCCGTCCTTGCCCACCTTGATTTGCAGCTTCATCACGTCGCCGCACGCCGGCGCCCCCACCATGCCGGTGCCCACGCCCGCATCGTCCTTGGAGAACGAACCGACATTGCGCGGGTGCTCGTAATGATCCAGGACTTTTTCGCTGTAAGACATTTTTTCTCCTTGTCAGTCGCAGACGTAAGACGTAAGTTATCAGACATAAGTTGAACCGGCTTTAACTATCAGCTTGCGTCTTACGTCTAACGACTGCTTTTCTAATGTGCCGCCCACTGCACGCTGTTCAGATCCACCCCGTCCTTGTGCATTTCCCACAGCGGGGACAGGTCGCGCAGCTTGCCGATCTTGTTCTTCAGCAATTCTACCGCGTAGTCTATTTCCTCTGCGGTGGTGAAGCGCCCGATGGTGAACCGGATCGAGCTGTGCGCCAGTTCGTCGCTGCGCCCCAGCGCGCGCAGCACGTAGGACGGCTCCAGGCTCGCCGAGGTGCAGGCGGAGCCGCTGGATACCGCGATCTCCTTGATCGCCATCATCAGAGATTCTCCTTCCACGAAGCTGAAGCTTACGTTCAGGTTGTGCGGTACGCGCCGTTCCAGGTCGCCGTTCATATGCACCTCTTCCATGCTCGACAGCCCGCGCCAGAGGCGGTCGCGCAACATGCGGACACGCTCGTTTTCCGCCGCCATTTCCTGTTGCGCGATGCGGAACGCCTCGCCCATGCCGACGATCTGGTGCGTCGGCAGGGTGCCGGAGCGCATGCCGCGCTCGTGGCCGCCGCCGTGCATCTGCGCTTCGATGCGCACGCGCGGCTTGCGCCGCACGTACAGCGCGCCGATGCCTTTCGGCCCATACGTCTTGTGCGCGGAAAACGACATCAGGTCAACTTTCAGTTGTTGCAGGTCTATCGCCACTTTGCCGGTCGCCTGCGCCGCATCCACATGGAACAGGATGCCGCGCTTGCGGCAGATTTCACCGAGCGCGGCAATATCCTGAATCACGCCGATTTCGTTGTTGACCAGCATTACCGAAGCGATGAGGGTATCGGGGCGCAGGGCCGCCTCGAACTTGCCGGGGTCGAGCAGGCCATCCGCTTCCGGCGCTAGGAAGGTGGCGGAAAAACCCTGCCGTTCCAGTTCGCGCACGGTGTCCAGCACCGCCTTGTGTTCGGTCATCACCGTGACAATATGCTTGCCCTTGCCCTGATAAAAATTCGCCGCGCCCTTCAGCGCCAAGTTGTTGGATTCGGTCGCGCCTGAAGTCCAGACGATTTCCTTGGGGTCGGCGTGTACCAGGGCGGCAACCTGCCCGCGCGCGCGCTCCACCGCCTCTTCCGCCACCCAGCCATAGGCGTGGGAGCGGCTGGCCGGATTGCCGAATTTTTCGGTCAGGTAGGGGATCATCGCTTCGGCCACGCGCGGATCAACCGGCGTGGTGGCAGAATAATCCAGATAAATGGGGAGGTGCAGACTCATGTCGGTATCCCTGTCATGGCGCAATCAGGCCGGGGCCAGATCAGACTTGGAGGCGCGTTTGCGGATGGGCACCGGCGCCGCTTCCGTTTCGGACCGGGCGTGATTGTCCACCAGTTGTTGCAGATTTACCGCCTCCAGATGGTTGTGCAGCGCCTTGTTCAGCCCCATCCACAAATCGTGCGTGAGGCACTGCCGCTCATCGTGGCAATCCCCCTTGCCGCCGCATTTTGTCGCATCCACCGGCTCATCCACCGCCAGGATGATCTCGGCAACCGAGATGGTTGCGCAGGGGCGGGCCAGAAAATACCCGCCCCCGGGCCCGCGCACGCTTTCCACGATTTTGTGCCTGCGCAGCTTGCCGAACAACTGTTCCAGATAGGACAGGGAAATCTTTTGCCGCTCGCTGATGCTTGCCAGTGTCACCGGTTCCTGCCCGCCGCTTATTGCCAGATCAACCATCGCCGTAACGGCAAAACGCCCTTTGGTGGTAAGTCGCATAATCGCCCCCTCGAAATTGTGGGATAGCCAGCCGGATAAACGAAAATCCGTTGCGGAAAACTTCCGCAGGCAAATCATAGAATACCCGAATAATTCAGTCAACAATTTTATTCAAGTAATTGGGGTCGAATTTATCTGCCGTGGCGCGCTCTTCTTCGACGCTCGCGCCCATTTTTTCGAGCTGCTTGAGAATGAGATCAATGCGCTGATCCACCACCATGCTGTGGCCGAGCAGGCCGTGGATGGCCTTGGAAAGCGGGTCGTTCTGGTCGCTGCCGATGCCGTACGCATTGAAGCCCGCAGCCTTCTTCGCGTCATCGAGAATGCGGGCCGGAATCCCGGCGGCGGTCGCCCCCGCCGGCACGTCCTTCACCACCACGGCATTGGAGCCGATCTTGGCGCCGTCGCCGATGTGGATCGGCCCGAGAATTTTCGCCCCCGCCCCCACCACCACGCCGTTGCCCAGCGTGGGATGGCGCTTGCCTTCCTTCCACGATGTGCCGCCCAGCGTCACGCCGTGATACAGCGTCACGTCGTCGCCGATCTCGGCGGTCTCGCCGATCACCACACCCATGCCGTGATCTATGAAAAAACGCCGCCCGATGGCCGCCCCCGGATGGATTTCGATGCCGGTCAGCGCGCGCCCGATGTGCGACAGGAAGCGCGCCAGCCATTTGAGATCGGCGCGCCACAGGCCGTGCGCCATGCGGTGGACGATGCGCGCGTGCAGGCCCGGGTAGCAGGTCACCACCTCGAACACATTGCGCGCCGCCGGATCGCGGTCAAACACGCTGTTAATATCTTCCCTTATCGCCTTGAACACCACATTCACCCGCTCTGTTTTTCCCGGTTTCCCCGCTCTGTCGCAGCCGCGCATTGTACGCCGTCGCGGCGCTCAGGATGCCGCGCAGGATATTGACCTCCTCCTGCTCCAGCCGCGCGCGCGCATACAGGCGGCGCAGTTTCTGCATCAGTTTGTTCTGGGCCTTGGTGCGGAAAAAACCGATCTGCGTCAGCGCCTGTTCGAGATGGACAAACATCCTTTCCACCTCTTCCTGCCTGGCCGGCTCGATGTCATTCTCCGGCAAATCCAGCCCCGCGTACCCCATCGCCACGCTCAACTCGTAACACGCCACCTGCACCGCCGCCGCCAGGTTGAGCGAACTGTATTGCGGGTTGGCCGGGATGCGCACCTGGATATGGCTCTTGCCCATTTCCTCGTTGGTCAGCCCGGACATCTCGGTGCCAAACAACAGCGCCACCGGGTTCTTCGCGGCAAGTTGCGCCAGCAGCGGCATCGCCTCGCGCGGCGTCAGCACCTCGTGCGAAATGTCGCGCAGCCGCGCCGTCATCGCCGCCACGAATACCGTGCCCCGCAAAGCTTCATCAACCGAGCCGCACACTATCGCCTTGCGCAGCACATCTTCCGCGCCGCAGGCCATCATGTCCGCCTTCGGGTCGGGGAAGCTGCCGGGGGTGACCAGAACCAGCGACTCCAGCCCCATGGTCTTCATCGCCCGCGCGGCCGCGCCAATATTGCCCGGATGGGTGGTGTGGCTCAACACCACGCGCACGTTGGTCAAAATATCCGGATTATCCAAACTCCCACCGCCTATCTTCGCTGCTTTCACGCTACAATGCGCCCGGATTCAACCGCTCATTAAAAAGGTTCGCCATGCACCACATGCTCACCATCGCGGTGAAAGCCGCGCGCCGCGCCGGAAACATGATTCACCGCGCCGCCGGCAACCTCGACCACCTCACCGTCACCAGGAAATCGCATTCCGATTATGTCAGCGAGGTGGACCGCGTGGCGGAGCAAACCATCATCGCAACCCTGCTGGAGGCCTATCCCGGCCACGCGATTCTAGCAGAAGAGAGCGGCTCCCAAGGCTGCTCGGAATACGTCTGGATCATTGATCCGCTCGATGGCACCACCAACTTCCTGCACGGCTTTCCGCAATATGCCGTATCCATCGCGTTGCAGCACAACGGCGTGCTCACCCAGGCCGTAATTTACGATCCGGCCAGGAACGACCTGTTCACCGCCACGCGCGGCTGCGGCGCCCACCTCAACGATCGCCGCCTGCGCGTGAGCAACCGCAAGGAACTGGCCGATTGCCTGATCGGCACCGGCTTTCCCTACACCCGCTTCGAGCACATGGACGCCTACATGAACATCCTGCGCGACATGATGCAGAAGACTTCCGGCCTGCGCCGCCCCGGCTCTGCCGCGCTCGATCTGGCCTACACGGCGGCGGGGCGCTACGACGGCTTTTTCGAGACCGGCCTCAAGCCGTGGGACATGGCCGCCGGGTGCCTGCTGATTACCGAAGCGGGCGGCATGGTGGGGGACCTGCAAGGCAATGACCGCTATCTCCAGAGCGGCCACATCTGCGCGGGCAACCCGAAAATATTTGCGCAAATGCTCCAGGTAATCGCGCCGCATCTGACGGCAGGATTGAAATCCGGTAACCAACTATTGACCCGGCGCGAATAAAGTATGAAGCCGTTCGTGTTGGGCTTGTCGAAATATGAAAGGCTTCATGGCCTTCGACAGATCCGCAATAACCAACGGGCATTGCGCCGTATGGTAAGTGACATCCGGCATCAATGCGCTACGCTTAATGCACCCTACATGCTCTAAACCAGGCGCCGCGCAGCCAGGTCGGCGCCCAGCAAACCGGCTTGCGGGTTGGTCACGATGTGCAGCGGCAGGGTTTCGAGCAGTCCGGTAAAACGCCCTTTGTCCAGGAAGGCGCGCAGGAAGGCGCCCTGCTGCATGGCTGCCGCGATTTTTGCCGCGATTCCCCCCGCCACATAAATGCCGCCGCGCGGCAGCGCGGCCAGCGCCAGATTGCCCGCAAACGCGCCATACACCTGGAGAAACAAATCCAGTGCCATGCGCGCGATGGCTTCCTCGCCTTGCTGCGCGAGCCGCGCGATCGCGGCCGACGCATCCCCCTCCTCCATCGCCGCAACCAGTTGCGCTGACGGTGCGCCACGACCGGTATCGCGCAGAAACGCGAAAATTGCCGCCAGGCCGGGGCCGGAAACGATGCGCTCGCAGGAAACGTGGCCGTGGCGCTGCTGCAAATACTGCAACAGATCGTATTGCACGGCATTGGCCGGGGCAAAATCCATATGCCCGCCTTCGGAAGGGTGTACCGCATAACCATTCTCCTGCCAGGAAAGCCAGGCCACCCCCAGGCCGGTGCCCGCTCCGACTGCCACGCGCACGCCCCGCGCCTGCGGTTGGCCTGCCTGCAAGGTCAGCAGGTCGTCCGGCTGCAACGCCGCAATACCGTGTCCAACCGCCTCAAAATCGTTGATGAGCGCAATGCGGGGAATGGCAAAGCGCGCAGCCAGCGCATCCGCATCTACGCTCCACGGCAGGTTGGTCAGTGTCGCCCGCCTGCCGGAAATCGGACAGGCCAGCGCAAGGCAGGCTGCGGCGATGCCGGGCGCCCCCGCCTCGCGCAGGAACTCGTCCAGAATTTCCGCCAGCCCGGCGTAACCGGCGCCGGGATAGGATTTTTGCAGCAAGGGCGTTCCGTCCTCAGCGCTGATCCGCAACAGCGTCTTGGTGCCGCCGATGTCGCCCGCTAGAAAGTACGTCATCTCATCCACATGATTTCTGCCTGTCCCGCCGTGCGGTTGATCGCGCGGCTCAGCACGAACAGCAAATCCGACAGGCGATTGAGATAGGGAAGACCGTGGCCGGGCACGGGCTCGCGATGCGCCAGTGCCGCCAGATCGCGCTCCGCGCGGCGCGCCACGGCGCGCGCAACATGGCACAGCGCGGCGGCGCGCGTGCCGCCGGGCAGGATGAATTCCTTGAGCGGCGGCAAAGCAGAGTTGTGCTGCCCGATTGCGGCATCCAGTTGCGCGAGCCGGTCTTCGCCAAACGGCGCTCCGGGAAACGACAGCGCGCCGCCGAGATCGAACAGGCCGTTCTGCACGCGCAGCAGCACCTCCCTGACATCCTGCGGCAAGGTTTCCGCGAGCAGCACGCCGAGGTGGCTGTTAATCTCGTCCAGTCCGCCGATGACATGGATGCGCAGGCTGCTCTTCTCCGCCCGCGTGCCGTCGGCGAGGCCGGTGGTGCCGTTATCGCCGGTGCGGGTGACGATTTTGCTCAACCTGTTTCCCATTCGGGCACCTCGAAGCCGGATAAGCCGGAGCCAAACGCTGGCTGGGCATTAACGTGAATCTCGCGCAGCGATGCGTTTGCTCCCTTATCCGGGGCATCTCGGCCCTTGAACGCGAGGCCGGATTGAGGAGATAGCCTTCGGCTCTGCGAAAACCTGGCCCCAGGACTAGCACCTGAGTAGTTACGTGCCATGCCCGGCGCACACGTAAAATTAGCCGGCTCCGCGCTTTTGCGGAGTCCGGGTTGAATGTCGGGTTAGACTGGACGGTGATTCTACAAGCCGCCCGGACACAAACTTGTGAAGCACGCTGGCGATCAATGTCTGGTATGGCATACCTTCTTCGAGCGCACGGGCTTGAATATCCATCAGGTCGGGCGTGGACAGGCGAATGTTGACCCGCTTTTCTTTGAGAAAAGTAGCTGTAGCGGCGGCTTTGAATTTTGCCAATTTTGCTTTCGACGGAGAGGTGGACTTGAGTTCACCCTTTTCGTAGGCATCCAAAATCTCTTTCTCAAATGTATCAAGTTTTTTCATCAGGGTTGCTCCTCAGCAAGTAGTCACGGGTGGCCTTCCTGCTTGGAATCACTGTTTTTAGAAAATAGTGATCCGGCTCTTCAACGTAAGGCGCCAAGTAAACATAGTTATCAAACGCCACGACAAGAACGGACTGGTTTGGATATTTTCCCGTATCCGGGTGGTGTAATTCATCCAGTAAACCATCGGCCTCAACCGCAAGTGCGATCACATCAAACGAAATGCCACGCTCAACTTTCAGCGCCTCATTTTTAACAGGATTCCAGCGAAATGGTTTCATGCGTCAAGTTTACTGCGATGTGTGCCTATTGTCACCTTTTGGTGTGAGAGGTCTAACGTTTGAGGTCAGAGGCGCTGCGCGGCTTTATCGCGCAGCGTCCTCTGCACCGATGGGTTGGGTGTTGAAGTAAAAGTGAGGGGCTGCGCGCTTTTGCGCAGCCTCTCTTGAGCGGCGGGTTGGGCTATCTATGCTTAAGAAACTCATCAAGTGCGAGGCCGATGTCTTTGGCATTTGGCGGAGCAAGATTGGAGAGATGTCTCGGCCTTGATGGAACGGAACCGTTGTGCAGCGGCCTGCGGTGTCGCGAAATTGTTTGTGTGATCCGCGCTGGCGGACTTCGGTGAAGCCGAGCTTGATGAGAATGGCAATAACTGTTGGTACGCACTGAAAATTACCCAGAAAACATAGCCTCTGCGCGCTGAAAATTACCCAGGTGATTAACCTCCTCCGTTCCAATTTTGGAATGGAGAAAATAAGGAGATGATCACCATGAATTTACTGGGTAAAGTAA
>JACRPU010000064.1 GCA_016223025.1 Nitrosomonadales bacterium
GATAAATCTGGAAAACAGTTCGCGGTTTTGTAGATGCCGAATTTACGTCGCAGAGGTTAGCTTTGCATAGCCAACTGACTAAGCTGGCAAACAACGCCAGCAAGTCATTGGTTATTGCACCCCGTGGGTATTCGCGCCAATGAAACGCAGAGCTGTCCTGAAATCCCCCGTTGGAAACCTACCGCCCAAGAGCGACCGCTCATCCCCGGCCCTTCTCCCGGAGTGAAAGCGTTCGACCCATTGCAGGGCTTCACGCATCCAGAACGTCTCAAACTGTCGCAGCACTGCGCGCTTTTGCGCAGCCCCGCTTGAGCGTTATGCATTTGATATCAGCAGAGCTATAAGCTGGAGTACCCCTGGCCTCCTTGGGGTCGAAGGCCTCGTATAACGATGCGATGCTATGGGTGTTCAGGTTGTCCATTACCAATCGCACCTTGATCGCATCCGGGTAGCGCTCGTCGAGCATTTCCTTTATCTGCGTCGCCCAATCCTTTCTTGTCCGGCGTTCCGTAATGGCAACATGCCTTTTGCCGTGAGAATTTTTATCAGGGACGTGTTCATCAACCAACCAAAGGAGCATTGTTATGAACCAGACCTACCTGACCACAGATGGGCTTTCCGAACGCATCCACTACGACCCGAGAACCATCCGCGAGCGCCTCAAGGACAGCGTGCTGATCGAGGGAGTGCATTACATACGCCCGTTCGGCGGACGCAAGATTCTCTACATCTGGGAGGCAATCGAGCGCGACATGAAACTGAAGGGCAGCTCCCTCGCAATTCCCATGGCAAACGGGGAGGTGTGCTATGGCTAGTATCAGGGCGCGCAAAGATAACGGGTATTTGTTTATTGATTTTCGTTACAACGGAGCTCGCTGCAGAGAACAAACCGCGCTTGAAGACAACGCGGCCAACCGCAAGAAAGTTCAGAAGCTGGTTGATCGCATCGAAGCAGAGATTGCCGCAGGAACGTTTGAGTATGGACGCTTCTTTCCGGGTAGCAAGAATGCGGAAAAATTCACCACACCCTCTACGCCACATGCGGCAACCAGTCAGGAAGTGGGGGTTGTGGCTGCGGCAAGCAGGCCAGTCCAGGCCGGTGTTGCCGGCACGCCGTTGCTCCGTTATTTTGTGGAAACGTGGTACACCGAGAAGGAAGTCGAGTGGCGCCGCTCTCACAAGAAAAACGTCCGGGCCGACCTGGACGGACGGGTCATTCCTCGGTGGGGAGATTGGGAGGTCGGACGAATCACCAAGGCAGACATACTTGCATACCGCGCCGAACTCGGCAAAGTCAACGCGCGGGGCAAGGAAACCGTACTGCGGGAATTTGCTGCCAGGCACCCGTTGATTCGCAAGCCGCTACTGGTTGCCACCCGCACTCAAACTGTACGCGCCTCGCCGGATATCCAATTCTTGCCGACCAGCTTGTACTGCTACTCCATTGCCCGCAATTTGATGGGGCTGGAAAGCTGATAGATGGGATCAAAGCCTCGCCCGTCGTATTCCGCTGGAACAAGTTCGACCTCGGGGTTGCTTGATGTGTAACTGTTTTACTGAAACGATCTACACCAGTGCTATTGCCACCGCCCCTTTTACAAATGAAAAACTTCCTGCCCGATTATTTGCAAGCCTTGCAACACCAGGTTATCCACTCTCTCCAGCGGCAGACCGAGATGGGGCTGTACGCCGTTTGCTGCGCCGCCGGAAAGCAGGCAAAGCGCGCTATCCGCTCCGAGCAGGCGGTACTGTAGCCGGATGGCACCCGCAGTGGCCTGAATTGCGCCGCTGAACACGGCATCGGCGGTATTGCGCGGAAATTCCCGCCAGGCCCCCGCTTCGGCCGACAGACCGGCAGTCCCTTCGTTCAGGCTGCTCCGCATCATGTCCACGCCCGGCAAAATCAGCCCGCCGATAAATTCTCCCTGCGCCGATAGCGCATCAACCGTGGTTGCCGTGCCGCAGTTCACCACCAGACAAGCCGCGTGTACACGGTGCCACGCCGCGATGAGCGCCGCCCAGCGGTCGCTGCCCAGCCTGGCCGGCTGGTCGTAGCGGCTGCGCACGCCGCACTGTTCGGCAACAGCCGCAGCGAACCGGATCGGGCAGGGCCATGCCGCGCACGCTGCGCGGATATGCTGCGCCACCTCGTTTCCCGCGACATTGGCCGCGATGATTTTGCGCGGGGGCGGCAAGGCTGCAAACGCCCGCTGCAAGGCTGCGCTATCCGCCGTCTCTATCGCGCCTTCGCGCAGCCAGCCAGCGCCTTCCGCCAGCGCCCATTTGATGCGGCTGTTGCCGGCGTCAATCAGCAGCATTTTCGCGCTCCCCGCTCCGCAGGCTGATTTCGCCCGCATGAAATCTCCGTATTCCCTGCGGCGTTTCCAGCACCAGCGAGCCGTCTTCTGCCACTCCGAGCGCAACGCCGGTCATCTTGCTGCCGTCCGGCGACAGCAGTTGCACCCGCTGCCCCTGCGCCCCGTGATAGCTTTCCCACTCCTCGCGCAACGCGGCAAACCCATTCCGGGCAAATCCGCTCAACACGCCATGCAGCTCGCGCAACAGCGCGGCAAACAGAAGATTGCGTTCCGGCGCCGGGCTTGCCAAATCCGCCAGGCTGGTTACCGGCTGCCCGATCTGCCGCAGCACCGGTTCCGGCAACGACAGGTTGAGGCCGATGCCGATCACCACCGCGCTCGGCCCCAGCATATCGCCTTGCGCTTCCACCAGGATGCCGGCCAGTTTTCCGCGTGCGCCGAGCGCGTCATTCGGCCATTTGAGGCGCGCGCCCTCCACGCCGAGGGTGCGCAGCGCGCGCATCAGCGCCACCCCGCTTGCCAGGCTCAGGCCGGACAGCGCCGCCAGGCCGCACTCGAAGCGCCACAGCAGCGAAAAAGTCAGCGCGTTCCCCAGGCCGGAGCACCAGGTGCGCCCCATGCGCCCGCGCCCGCCGGTTTGCCATTCCACCGCCAGCACGCTGCCGGACGGCGCGCCCCGCGCGGCTTGCTGCATCAGCAGCGTGTTGCTGGAAGGCGCGCTGTCGAGAATTTCTATCCGTAAGCGTTTTCCATCCTCTCCCAGGTGTTCGCCGATGCGTGCGGCATCCAGCCATTGCGGCGGGTTGGCCAAACGATAACCGCGCCCGCGCACGCTGTGCAAGGTCAGGCCGTAATCACCCAGCCCGCGCAAGGCGTTGTTTACGCTGGCGCGCGATATTTCCAGCCGCTTGGCCAGCACTTCGCCGGAGTGAAACTCTCTGTCCGCCAGCAGGCGCAGCAGGGTGAAAGTCAACGCCCCCGGCGCGGCCTGTTGCGGGATGCCGGCTGGGTTGCTCATTGCGGCAGATTGTCCGCCGCGCCTACCGCGCGCTCCAGGTCAAAGAAAGCGCGTATTTCCTCCTTGCGTTTCATCGCGTCCTGATAGCCCAGTTCTATCAGCGCTCGGCAGAACCCTTTTTCGAACAACAGATAGCTGACGAGGTTGGCGCCGCTGCGCCGCATCGCGCCCACGCCGCGCAACAGGAGCCGGATGGGCCACGGCAGGCGACCGGCATATCGCTCCGCAATGCCATCAATGGGCTGGCTGGGCTCGATCAGCAGCACGTCAACGTGGCGCAATCGGACCGCTTGCCGGATGTCCTCCGGCATCATGCCGACGGTGCGGTTGATGCGTTGCAGGCGTTCCAGGTCCACTTCCATGCTGTCGAGAAATATGCTGTTCAGCGCGTGGCCGGCGATATGGGCCAGCGACGGGTATTCGTCCATGTGCCCGCGCCTCGGCTGTTCCGCCCCGTCCTGCCCGAGGCCGATAATCAATACGCGGCTGGCCCCAAGATGCAGCGCGGCGCTGATGGGGGCAATCTGGCGCATGGAACCGTCGCCGAAATACTCGCGGTGGATATGTACCGCCGGAAACAGGAACGGGATGGCCGAGGATGCCAGCAGGTGTGTGGCGTCAATTTTTACCGGGGCGCTGCGGCGGCGCGCGCGCTGCCAGGGCTGGATGTCTTTCGCCCCTTGATAGAACGCCACGGAATGCCCCGATCCGTAACCCGAAGCCGTGATGCTGAGCGCGTGCAGCAGCCCGGCATCTATGCTTTCCTGGATTTTTTCGCACGGCAGGGTTTTGTTCAGCAGATCCACCAGCGGCGCGTTGTCCAGCAGCGACACCCGGTTCAACCGGTTGTTTCCCATCGCGCTCAGCACTACGCCGGCGAGCCAGCGGAGGCTGTTGCCGAAAACTCCGACCGGATCCGCCCGGTACACGTCCCCCACCTGAAAATTCTTCCAGATGTTGCTGAGGTATTGCACCCCCTTGCGGAAATTCCGCGCGTTCACGGCCAGCGTGGCCGCGTTCAGCGCGCCCGCCGACGTGCCGCAAATAATGGGGAAAGGGTTGTGCGCGTGGCGCGGCAATATCCCGGCAATGGCCCGCAACACCCCTACCTGGTAGGCGGCGCGCGCGCCGCCTCCGGACAGGATCAGGCCCAGCTTGGGTTTCACGCCTCGGCGCATCCGGTTCTCAGGAGATATCCAGATCGTCCGGATCAGCCTTGGCCTGCACGCTTTCGAGCGCCTCCAGCAGGGTTTCCTCTGGCAGCTCGTTCACCTGCATGGACAGCAATTCCGCCGCTTCGGCGGCTTCGGGAGGCAAATGGCGGCCATCGGTGTTGGCCACCAGAACTGCGGCGGCGCCCACCACTTTCAGCAGGCTCGCCCGCTCGCCCATCAGCATTTCCATTTCCTCGCGCAACATGGCGATTTCCTGCTTGTTCAACCGATCCGGCATACGATTTCTCCCATGATTTGCCGCATCTGCCGCTTGTGTGGATTATCAGGCAGGCAGCGGAGCGGCAGGTGTGATCCATTCGCAGGTACGATGGATTGTGTGCGAGCGGCACTTATTGTAAATCAGCAAGCCACCCGTTCGTGCCGAGATTCTTCGAGGCGTGAGCGGGTTTTTAGAAGCACCGATAAATTATCAAGCCGGATGCCCGTCTGATGGGGCTGCCAGCCATTCGGCCAAGCGTGCAAACTACGCCAGACTGGTCGCCGGTTATGCGCGGGCATGGCGGCTTGTTCAGCGTTTCCCCATCTATTTGTGCGGGATTATACCGTAGCAGGCTTTAGCGTGAATCGCGCGCAACTACAGGCCCGCAACTGCAAACCAACGCGGTTGACGGCTTATTGCCTGTTCGCGTGCCCGGAGATTGGCCCGGCAAGTGCCGGTTCTGCTAGAATACCGCACAACATAATGATTTATTTCGATCCCCCAAGAGAGTGTAACCATGTCCAGAAAGCACCCGGTAATTGCTGTGACCGGCTCATCCGGCGCCGGCACCACCACCGCCAAGCGCGCATTTGAAAATATTGTCCGCCGCGAGTTTCGCCGCAATCCCGTAAGTGTTGCCGTGATTGAGGGAGACAGCCTGCACAGCCTGGACCGCATGGAGTTTCGCGCGGCCGTGGCGGAAGCCGCAAAGGCGGGCAACCATTCCTTCAGCCACTTCGGCCCGGAGGCAAACCATTTCGACAAGATCGGGGAAACCTTCCGGCAATACGGCGAAACCGGCACATGCAGGCGGCGCTACTATATCCACAGCGAAGCGGAAGCGAAGGAACTGAACAAGCGCCTGGGAACCAGCCTGGGCCCAGGCCAGTTCACGCCGTGGGAAGACATTGAACCGGGTTCCGATCTGCTGTTCTACGAAGGCCTGCACGGCATGGTGAAGACCGATACCGTGGATGCGGCAAAACATGTTGACATGAGCATCGGCGTGGTGCCCGTCGTCAACCTGGAATGGATCCAGAAAATTCACCGCGACGAGGCGGAGCGCGGCTATTCCGCCGAGGCGACCGTGGATACCATCCTGCGCCGCATGCCGGACTATATCAACCACATTACCCCGCAGTTCTCGCGCACCGACATCAACTTCCAGCGCGTGGCCACGGTGGACACCTCCAATCCGTTTATCGCGCGCGACATCCCCACGGCGGACGAAAGCTTCGTGGTGATCCGCTTCCGCAACCCCAGAGGCGTGGATTTCCCTTACCTGTTAAACATGATCCACGATTCGTTCATGTCGCGCGCCAACACCATCGTGGTGCCGGGCGGCAAGATGAGTTTTGCGATGGAAGTGATCCTCGCTCCGCTCATCCACGACCTGATTGTGAACAAGAATAAATAAGGGCGGGAGAAATGGCGGGCCGCCGCGGCTTCGCAGTTGGCTTTCGCGGCAGCAAGCCCCTATAATTTCGCCAGCGCTTTAACCATCTGTAGCGGTCAGCCTTTATGCAGCTATTCACTTTTGGCATCAACCATCAAACTGCGCCGCTTGCGGTGCGCGAGCGCTTCGCGTTCGGGGTGGATGCGATGGAGCCGGCCCTGCACAACTTGGTCGAGCACGGTGCGGCCAAGGAAGCGACCATCCTGTCCACCTGCAACCGCACCGAGGTGTATTGCAACACCAGCGAGCCCGCGCAGGCCATCAACTGGCTGGCCAGATCGCGCGAAATGGAAACCCGCGAAATCGAACCCTACCTGTATACGCTGCGGCGCGAACAGGCGGTAAAACACGCCTTTCGCGTCGCCAGCGGACTGGATTCGATGGTGCTGGGCGAGCCGCAGATCCTGGGCCAGATGAAACAGGCGGTGCGCTATGCGGAAGAAGCCGGCACGCTGGGATTTCTGCTGCACAAGCTGTTCCAGCGCACCTTCTCGGTGGCCAAGGATGTGCGCACCCAGACCGAGATCGGCGCCAACCTGATTTCCATGGCCGCCGCCGCGGTGAAGCTGGCCGAGCGCATCTTCCCCAGCATCGCCGAACAGCGCGTGCTGTTCATCGGCGCGGGCGAGATGATCGAGCTGAACGCCGTGCATTTCGCGGCGAAATCGCCCCGCCATATCACCGTCGCCAACCGTACGCTGGAGCGTGCCCAGGTGCTGGCGCGGCGTATCAACGGCCACGCCATCACCCTGAACGAGCTGCCCGAACATCTGCCGCAACATGACATCATCGTAACCTGCACCGCCAGCCCGCTGCCGATATTGGGCAAGGGCATGGTCGAACGCGCCCTGAAAATTCGCAAACACCGTCCGCTGTTTATCGTTGACCTGGCCGTGCCGCGCGACGTGGAAGAAGAAGTCACCGAACTGAATGATGTGTTCCTGTACACGGTGGACGATTTGTCCGAAGTGGTGCGCGACGGCCTGGATGCGCGCCAGGGCGCGGTGAAGGAAGCGGAAGTCATCATTGATTCCGGGGTGGCCGACTTCATCCACTGGATGGAATCGCGCGAGGTGGTGCCCACCATTCTCGCGCTGCGCAACCACGCCGAGCGCCACCGCCGCCACGAGATCGAAAAAGCCCTGCGCCTGCTGGCGAAAGGCGAGCCTGCGGAGAAGGTGCTGGAGGTGTTGAGCAACGGCCTGACCAACAAGTTTCTCCACGCGCCCACTCATGCGCTGAACCACGTGGAAGCAAAGGAACGCGAGGCGTTTCTCGACACGGTACACCGCATCTACAACCTGCACACCCCGGAATGAAACCCAGCATCGCCGCAAAACTTGCCCAGCTAAGCGAGCGGCTGGACGAAGTTGGCCGCCTGTTGAGCAGCGAAAATGCCACGCGCGACATGGATGCTTTCCGCAAGCTCAGCCGCGAGCGGGCGGAGCTGGAGCCGGTAGTGACGCTGTACCATACCCATCAGGCTTGCGCGGCGGACATCGCCGCTGCGCTGGAAATGGCGAATGACCCGGACATGCGCGAATTCGCCGAAGAAGAATCGAAGACCGGACGCGCGCGCCTTGAGCAACTGGAAATCGAACTGCAAAAACTGCTGCTGCCCAAAGACCCCAACGACGAACGCAACGTGTTTCTGGAAATTCGCGCCGGCACCGGCGGCGATGAAGCGGCGCTGTTTTCCGGCGACCTGTTCCGCATGTATTCGCGCTTTGCCGAGCGCAACCGCTGGCAGGTGGAGATCATCTCGGAAAGCCCAGGTGAGAAAGGCGGATTCAAGGAAATCATCGCGCGCATCGCGGGGTGCGGCGCGTACTCGGTGCTGAAGTTCGAATCCGGCGCGCACCGCGTGCAGCGCGTTCCCGCCACCGAGGCGCAGGGGCGCATCCACACCTCGGCCTGCACCGTGGCGGTGCTGCCGGAAGCGGATGAGGTCGGCGACGTGGTGTTGAATCCCGCCGATCTGCGCATAGACACTTTCCGCGCCTCGGGCGCGGGCGGCCAGCACATCAACAAGACCGACTCGGCGGTGCGCATTACCCACCTGCCCACGGGCACCGTAGTGGAATGCCAGGACGGGCGCTCGCAACACAAGAACAAGGCGCAGGCGATGGCGGTGCTGGCGGCGCGCATCAAGGACAAGGAAGAGCGCGCGGCGCACAGCAAGCTCGCCGCCGAGCGCAAATCGCTGGTGGGTAGCGGCGACCGTTCCGAGCGCATCCGCACCTACAACTTCCCCCAAGGCCGCGTCACCGACCACCGCATCAACCTCACCCTGTACAAGATGGATCACATCATGGACGGCGATATAAGCGAATTGACCGGCGCGCTGATGGCCGAGCACCAGGCCGAGCAGCTTGCGGCGCTGGCGGAAGAAGGGAATCACTGAGTTTGCTGCGCACCGTTCAAGAGGCCCTTACTCTGGATAGTGCGCGCCTGGCTGAAATGCTGGCGCTTGATTCCAGCAGCGCCAGAATAGAAATACAATGCCTGCTGCAACAGGTGTTGCACGTTTCACGCGTACACCTGCTGGGGCATCCGGATCGTTTTCTGCAAGACTTTGAGCAGCCACGCTACAACGAGCTTTTGCGGCGCCGTTTGGCGGGTGAGCCCATCGCCTACATCTTCGGCGAACGCGAATTTTTCGGACTGAAATTCAAGGTCACCCCGGCCACCCTCATCCCCCGCCCGGAAACCGAATTGCTGGTTGATCTGGCTTTGGCGCGGATTCCCCCGCGCGAACCCTGTCGCGTACTGGATTTGGGCGCCGGCAGCGGTGCGCTCGCGCTCTCTATCGCCCATGCGCGGGCGGGCGTTGACGTAACGGCGGTGGATGCGTCGCAGGACGCATTGGAAGTGGCGCGCGAAAATGCGCTGCGGTTGGGCATCGGCAACGTGCGCCTGCTGAGCAGCGATTGGTTTTCCGGTCTGGCGGGCGAGCACTTCGATCTGATCGTTTCCAACCCGCCTTATATCGCCGCTACTGACGCACATCTGGAACAGGGCGACCTGCGCTTCGAGCCACGCACCGCGCTGGCTTCCGGCACGGACGGGCTGGACGACATCCGCCGTATCATCGCGCAGGCAAAAGCGCACCTCAATCCCGGCGGCTGGCTGCTGTTCGAGCACGGCTACGATCAAGCCGTCGCGGTGCGCGAAATTCTGCGTGAAGCAGGATTCGGCGAGGTGTTTTCGGCGCGCGATCTGGCGGGGATAGAGCGGGTCAGCGGCGGTCGCAATTGATCCCTGCCGACCCAAGGGTGGCGCATTCGGCTGGAAACTGGGTACGATGCCGCCCAAAGGCTTGGGCGCAACAGACGCTGAAATCAAGAGCATATCGGCGTTTATCGTCGGCTTGGCAAAATAAGCCGGAAGAAATAATCCAGGCAAAGCCGGCTGAAGCCGGCTTTGTTTTTTGGTGCGCCCGGCATGGGCGCACTCTTGTGGATGAAAGCCCTCTACTCGCCCTGCAAGGGGAAGAGTTAGCTGAGCGGCAGCCTGATGCTCGCGTATCAACGGGTGGTGAAGAACAAAGGCGCAGCCGGAGTCTATGGCATCGGCGGGGGCGGCAGGGGCGAGCCTGCCTCCTGCCCGATTACCCGGGCTTATCCCTGTAGCCGATAAAAAACGCCGCGGCAGCCGCGAATTCGTCCTGTTGATAAATCGCATTATCAAGCGTACTATTCGCCACATTATTAATAGCGCCATGAGGAAACAGGCCATGTCCCAACTGACTGCCAACGATCTTAAAACCAAAGGTATCGCCGCCATTGAAGCTGTGCTGGCTGACCGGCAGGAGGCGATTGTTTCAGTGCGCGGCAAAGATCGTTTCGTGGTGATGGAGATTGAGCAATATCACTACCTGCGCGAATGCGAGCTGGAAGCGGCGCTGGCCGAAACGCGCGCCGATATCAAGGCTGGGCGTTTTGTGAAGGAATCACCTGCGGCGCACGTCAAGCGGGTAAAGAAAACTGCCGCATGAGCAGAACACAAATCGCACAGCGTGCCATTGCCCCCTCGCCCGAGAACGGGAGAGGGCTGGGGAGAGGGAAAGGTCACGGCAAGATCATCAATAATTGCGGGCGCTTGCCATGACCTTCACGCTGATATTCACCGGGCAATACGAAAAGCGCGCCGCGCGCTTTCTCAAGCGCCATCCGGAACTGGAAAAACAATACCTCAAAACACTGCAACTGCTGGAGATGAACCCTCGCCATCCGTCGCTGCGTTTGCATGCATTGAGCGGCAGGTTACAGGGGCTGCATTCGGTTTCCATCAATCTTTCATACCGCATTACACTGGAACTGCTGATTCAGGATGAGGAAATTATCCCTGTGAATGTGGGCGATCATGATGTGGTGTACTAATTCTAATTCGCTTTCATAATGAGACTAACAGCGCTATCATCCACGATAGGATTCCACTCAGGAGACTGTCATGGCTCGACCGCGCTGCATCGAATCAGATTTGGTTGGCAAAGCACGAGAGATTGCAGCCGTAGCA
>JACRPU010000060.1 GCA_016223025.1 Nitrosomonadales bacterium
CTTTGCTACGGCTGCAATCTCTCGTGCTTTGCCAACCAAATCTGATTCGATGCAGCGCGGTCGAGCCATGACAGTCTCCTGAGTGGAATCCTATCGTGGATGATAGCGCTGTTAGTCTCATTATGAAAGCGAATTAGAATAAGCCGCCAAAAAACGGCGGCCAAGCGGCTGGTTATCCCGGAGGGAGAGGGACTTTGCTCCCTTCCCCCTCCTGGGGAAGGGCTGGGGATGAGGGGCTGCTCCTGGATGGCCCATTTCCAACTGAGGTTTTCAGGTTTATGTGTCCCCTATTTATGCCGGTCGCAGAAAGTAACATGCGGCTGAATCTACGACGGCGCAGCCTTCACGGGCGGTGAAAAACAAAGCCGGCTAAAGCCGGCCTTGCCGAGGCTGTTTCCGGCTTATTTCGCCAGACCGGCGATAAATGCCGACAAGCTCTTGATTTCCGCGTCTGTCGCGCCCAGCCCCTTGGGCGGCATCGTTCCCAGTTTCCAGCCAAACGCGCCGCCTTTGGTCACACTGGCGGCGATTTTGCTGGCAGCCTCCTTGTCGCCCTTATACTTTGCGGCGATATCATTGAACGACGGGCCGACAATTTTCTTGTCTATGGCGTGGCAGGCGCCACATTTTGCCTTGCCCTCCGGCGGCATGTCCGCCGCCGGCGCGGAACCCGAAACAATCAGACCTGCTGCCGCAACCATACTTACGATGATGGATTTCATGTTCGCTCCGTTCTGTTTGCAAGTTAGGAAAATCCGGGTCTTGGCTACCCGAAAGGCATTCTGCTCAACACTGCCAGGACAATCTGGCGGTGTGAATACTATAACGACCATGATGCCATAGCGTTGACAGATGTCAGCAGCACTTTGCGAATTTTCACATGCAGTTGACAGGGGTCAACTGTGCCCGCATCACCGCATCCTGCGGGGCTTGCGCTGTGGCCACAATCTGGTTGCAGGATGTGGTGAGCTTGCGAACCGCATCATGTGAGTCTACAGCGCCAGCCTCCTTGCATCCCCCAGCGTCTGGCTTAGATAAACAATAAACCTCGCTCCTGCCGCCCCATCAATCACCCGGTGGTCATACGAGAGCGACAACGGCAGCATCAGGCGCGGCTCGAATTTACCGTCCTTCCACACCGGTTTCATGCTCGATCTGGAAATCCCCAGAATCGCCACTTCCGGCGCATTGATGATCGGGGTGAAAAACGAACCTCCGATGCCGCCCAGGCTGGAGATGGTGAAGCAGCCGCCCTGCATTTCGGCAGCGGAGATTTTTTTCTCGCGCGCCCGCGCGCTGATTTCGCCTAGTTCTTTCGCCAGTTGGACGATACCTTTCTGGTTCACGTCGCGCAGCACCGGCACCACCAGGCCTTCCGGCGTATCCACCGCCACGCCGATATGGCAATATTTTTTCAGAACAAGATTTTCGCCGCCCGCATCCAGCGAAGCATTGAATTCCGGATATTGCTGCAAAGCCGTCACCGCCGCCTTGAGCAAAAAGGCCAGCGGGGTAATCTTGATTCCCTGCTTCGCGTATTCCTCGTTAAGCTGCTTGCGGAAGGTTTCCATCCCGGTGATGTCGGCCTCGTCATGCTGCGTGACGTGCGGGATGTTTACCCAGTTGCGATGCAGATATGCCCCGGAAAGCTTCTTGATGCGCGACAGCGGCTTGCTCTCAATCTCACCGAATTTGGCGAAGTCCAACGCCGGCATTTCCGCAATCTGCAAACCGCCTGCGCCGCGCGGCTGCGGCTGCGTCTGCACCAGCGCGACCTTCACGAAATTCTGCACGTCTTCTCTGGTGATGCGGCCCTTGTGCGCAGTGCCTCTCACCTTCGAAAGGTCCACGCCGAGTTCGCGCGCGAAGCGTCGGATGGAAGGGCTGGCATGGGCGGTGGAGCGGGTAGCGGATAGCTCGTGGCTTGTAGCTCGCAAGGGAGGCGCGGGGGTTGCATGTGTGCCGGGCGATGCAACTCCCTCTCTTCTCGCGGGATAACCAATGACTTGCCCCGCGTTTTTTGCTGGGCTGGTCAGATGTCTAGCAGATTCACCAGAGGGGGTGGGTTTTGGACGCTCACCCCCTCCCCCGCCCTCCCCCGTCAAGGGGGAGGGGGTAAGAGTGGTGGCTTGCATTGTTTCTCCGTTTGTTTCCACCAGCGCGATCAGCGAGCCAGCCGACACCTTGTCGCCCACCTTGACCCTGAGCTCCTTCACCACACCCGCGAATGGCGACGGCACGTCCATGGTGGCCTTGTCGGTTTCCAGCGTAATCAAGGCATCCTCGGCGCGCACCGAATCGCCCGGCTTGACCATCACCTCGATGATGCCCACGTCCTTGAAGTTGCCGATATCCGGCACGAGCATTTGCCTGATCGCCACGCGTATCTCCTCCTGGCCTTACACGGCAGCCGGATTGGGTTTGTCGGGATTGATCTTGTACAGCTTGAGCGCGCGGCTCACTTCTTTTGCGGCAATCGCGCCATCATCCGCCAGCGCCTTCAACGCGGCGAGCGCGACATAGTAGCGATCCACCTCGAAGAAGTGGCGCAGCTTCCTGCGTGTATCGGAACGCCCGAAACCGTCCGTGCCCAGCACCTTGTAGCGCGCCTGGATACAGGGGCGGATCTGGTCGGCATAGGCCTTGATGTAATCGGTGGCGGCGATCACCGGGCCGTCGCGCCCGGCAAGGCATTGCTCGACATAACTCACGCGGCGCGGCGCTTCCGGATGCAGCAGGTTCCAGCGCTCGCAGTCCAGGCCGTCGCGGCGCAACTCGTTGAAGCTGGTCACGCTCCACACGTCGGCAGCCACACCAAAATCCTTTTCCAGCAGTTCCGCCGCCGCGAGCACCTCGCGCAATATCGTGCCGCTGCCCAGCAACTGCACCTTGGGGGTTTCCCCTTCTCCCTTCCCCCTTGCCCCTTCCCTCAATAGATACATGCCCTTCACGATGCCGGTTTCCGCGCCTTCCGGCATGGCCGGATGCGCGTAATTCTCGTTCATCACGGTGAGGTAATAGAACACATCCTCCTGTTCCTTGTACATGCGGCGCAGGCCGTCCTGCACGATCACTGCAAGCTCGCAGGCAAAGGCCGGGTCGTAGCTCACGCAGTTGGGGATCAGCGATGCCTGGATGTGGCTGTGGCCGTCCTGATGCTGCAACCCTTCGCCGTTGAGAGTGGTGCGCCCGGCAGTGCCACCGATGAGGAAGCCGCGTGCGCGCATGTCGCCCGCCGCCCAGGCGAGGTCGCCCACGCGCTGGAAGCCGAACATCGAGTAGTAAATGTAAAAGGGGATCATGGCCACGCCGTGGTTGGCGTAGGAAGTCGCGGCGGCGATCCAGTCGGCCATACCTCCCGCCTCGTTGATGCCCTCCTGCAAAATCTGGCCGTGCGTGTCTTCCTTGTAGAACATCAACTGGTCGGCGTCCTGCGGAGTGTAGAGCTGGCCCACCTGCGAGAAAATGCCGAGCTGGCGGAACATGCCTTCCATGCCGAAGGTGCGCGATTCGTCCGGCACGATGGGCACCACCTGTTTGCCGATGTTCTTGTCCTTGACCAGCATGCCGAGCAGGCGCACGAAGGCCATGGTCGTGGAAAACTCGCGACCCTCGCTATCCTTGAGCAGCGCTCCGAATGCCTCCAGCCCCGGCGTTTGCAGGCACAGCGCCATGGGCTGGCGCGCAGGCACCGTGCCCAGTTCCGCATTGCGTTCGCGCAGGTATTTCATCTCCAGGCTATCCTCGGCAGGGCGCACGAATGGCAGCCTGGGCAGGTCGGCATCAGAGACCGGGATGTTGAAGCGGTCGCGGAAACGGCGCAGCGAATCCTCGTCCATCTTCTTCTGCTGGTGCGTCGGATTCTGTGCCTCGCCCGAAGCGCCCATGCCGTATCCCTTCACCGTCTTGGCCAGGATCACGGTCGGCTGCCCCTTGTGTTTCGCTGCCGCCGCATAGGCCGCGAACATCTTGTACGGATCGTGGCCACCGCGGTTGAGCCGCCATAGCTCGTCGTCCGTCATGTCCGCGACCAGCTCCAGCAATTCGGGATACTTGCCGAAGAAATGCTGGCGCACATAAGCGCCATCCTTGGCCTTGTAGGTCTGATACTCGCCGTCCACCGCTTCTTCCATGCGCTTCAACAGCAGGCCGCTCTTGTCCTTGGCCAGCAGGCGATCCCAGTGGCGGCCCCAGACCACCTTGATTACATTCCAGCCCGCGCCGCGGAACACCCCTTCCAGTTCCTGGATGATCTTGCCGTTGCCGCGCACCGGGCCATCCAGGCGCTGCAAATTGCAATTGACCACAAAGATCAGGTTATCCAGTTTTTCGCGCCCGGCCATGGAGATCGCGCCCAGCGATTCCGGCTCGTCGGTTTCGCCGTCGCCGAGGAAGGCCCACACCTTGCGGTTATCGGTTGCAGCCAGATCGCGATGCTGCAAATAGCGCATGAAGCGCGCCTGGTAAATCGCCATCAGGGGTCCCAGCCCCATGGATACGGTGGGGAACTGCCAGAAACCCGGCATCAACCAGGGGTGCGGATAGGACGACAGGCCGCCGCCATCCACCTCCTGCCGGAACTTGCGCATCTGCCCTTCGGTGATGCGGCCTTCGAGAAAGGCGCGCGCATAAATGCCGGGCGAGGAATGTCCCTGGAAAAACACCAGGTCGCCGCCGTGCGCGTCCGAAGCGCCGCGAAAAAAATGGTTGAAGCCCACGTCGTACAGCATTGCCGCCGAGGCGAAGCTGGCGATGTGGCCGCCGAGTTCGGAAGATTCCTTGTTGGCGTTGAGAATCAGCATCGCCGCGTTCCAGCGCGTCAGCGCGCGAATGCGGTGCTCCAGTTCGTGGTTGCTGTTGGAGCGCTGCTCCTTGTCCGGTGGGATGGTGTTGAGATAGGGCGTAGACGCGCTGATCGGCAGGTCGGTTCCGGCCAGACGCGCCTGGGCGATCATTTGCTCGATCAGGAAATGCGCGCGCTGCGGGCCTTCGCGCTCCAGTACCGAAGCGAGCGCATCCAGCCACTCCTGGGTTTCCTGTTGGTCGGGATCGGGCGGTTCGTAATCGGGTAAAGATGCCATCTTTCACCTCCCTCAGATCCCATTTCAGCGGGTTTCATACTCCGCTGAAACAGTTCTCAGCCGCAATGCCAGTTATGAAAATATTACCGGATGCCCCCTTGCATCGAACAGGCGATCGTTTCCTGCTCGGTAATGATCCATTCGACCTTGACGTCGTTCGCCTCCTGCGGGAGTGCTTTGACGATCTGCAACGCAAACGCCGCAGCGACCAGCGGCGGACGTTGCATCCCAACCGCGCGATTCAGGTTTGCCAGCAGCTTGTCATAATAACCGCCGCCGTAGCCCAGCCGTGCGCCGTTGCGGGTGAACGCCACGCCCGGCAGCAAAACGAATTCTACATCATCCAGTTTCCTCAGCCTCTCGCAGCTTTCCACGACCGGCTCGCGTATCCCCCACAAACCCGCCGCCAACTGGCTCTCCATGTCATCCACCCAGTACAGGTCAAGATGGTTGGTGTGGCGGTTCACCTTGGGCAAGGCCATCCGTTTGCCATCCGCGAGCGCCCTCACAACCCACAACTCGCTGGCGAACTCCGCACCGAAATTCATATAGCCCAGCACAACCTCGGCCTGCCGGTATTCCGGCAGTTGCAATAAACGCTCGGTGATTGCCATGCTGTGCGCGGCGCGTACATCAACAGAAAGCTGCTCGCGCTGCGCAAGAATATTTTTGCGGATAGCTTGTTTCACAGCTTGCATACTCATGGTAGCGCTGCCTTCTTCGCCCATGCGCTCAACTGTTCCGCATCTTCCAGAATGTCCACCGGAACTTCGCGGTAGTTTTTCAAAACCTGCTTCTCGGAAGGCGCGAACACGGCGCAATGGTGGCTCAAATAATCCGGCAAGGTGTCGGGGTGCGTCTTGAAATACAGCCTACCGTCATACACGATGCCGAAGAACTGCTCGCCGCAATACAGGCCATGCCCGCCGAACATGCGCTTGCAGCGCAGGCCGTCGAGGGTGGCGAGTTGCTCCAGGATGAAATCACGGAAAGAGTCGTTAGGCATCAATCTTTCCTTGCTTATGTATCAATGGAATACAAATAACTTACAAATAATTTGTTGCCAGCCTGTTTCCGATTATGTAAAGTTTGCCCTGCAGGCAAGCGTGAGGTTTGTAGAGGTCGCTGGCAACAGTGGCAGCCCAAACGGGCGGGATCCTCGAACTCAGGGCCTGCATTTCTTTGTCCTCATTTTTTTGCCGCCTCCAACACCCTGGAGATTTCGGTCTTGTCCTCGCACCAGAACTTCAAGCCGTAGCCCTCCATCTTTCCTTCGTGCCGATATTATGATCGGCGCGATCAGTTTCAGATAGCGTTCCTCGACTTCTCTGTACTGATTTCCGTGAACTGCATAAAACACACTGGTTGCAACCGCATCCGCCAGTTGCACGACTCAAAGGTTTATTCGTTGGTTGCCATACCAAATATGCTTTATGCCCTGAACTCGGCTTCCTCGCTATGGATGCTTGGCACCTGAAACAGGTCTTTCAGCAAATCGAGTTTTTCTATCACTTCAGGTGAAATGGTTTTCGGGTCTGCATAAGCAACGAGACGGTGCAATTCACCTTTCTTGGCTAACATGGGGTGCCCAAGCTTGTTGGCAAGGCGGCGGAAAAACTCCTCGGCAAAGTCACTCAGTTTTAGCCGCTCGGTTTTGGCTTCCCACAGCAAGCGGATTACTTCCGAGGGCGAAGCGCGGTAAGCCTGGAAATCTGCCTCCATATTGCCAAAGACGCGCTCTAAAATGAGTTGCCCAAGCACCTCATCAATCTCCACACTGAACCCATTGAATAGATCGGCATCTTGATAATACTCAGCGGCAAAACGCTTCAACACATCAGGCGTGACAAAATAATTCTCGGCTTCGTACCGCCGCCAATACACCAAATTCAGGCCGCCTTCTTGAAAGGGTTGCCGGTTTCTTCCATCGTTATCGAGGATCGCAACACCGCGAAGACCGGGCACCAGATTCCTTAGCGCAAAAAAATGATCCCTCGGCGTAATACCGAACCCTCCCTCCACTCGCTCCAGTTCACTCTCCAGCGATTGAACCGGATAGTTATTCTGCACATAGAACGAGTTAACACGCGCATCCCATAAGGCTGCAACCGGATGGCTTAGGCATTCCGCCAGCGCCCGCAACATGTCGAGGTCTGTGCCTCCCTCCACATACAGCACATACCCCCGCTCACGCGCTTTAACATAGTGATCTGCTCCGAAATGCTTGAGGGTGTTACGAATGTCCGTTTTGGCGGCTAAATCGTCCGCTTTGCCGTCCAACAGTAAAGTCAGGTTGTTGTCCAACGCCTCATCCAGAATAACCTCAGAGTGCGTCACAAGCACCACCTGAGATTCGTTCTCGGTAGCAATATCGCGCAGCAGCACATACACCTGTTTTTGCCGCAGTATCTCAAGGTGCGCATCTGGCTCGTCAACCAGCAACACGCTGCGTTTGTGGGAATACAGGTAGGCAAAAATCAGCAACATCTGCTGAAAACCGCGCCCCGACATTGAAATATCCAATGGCTCCTTCACGCCAGCCTGACGGTACTGCAATTCAATTGCACCGCGTACGGTTTCCTGAGGGGTGCCAAGCTCTTCCGAAAATAATCGTTGCATCAACTGCACGATACGCTTCCAGTCATCCGGCTGGTCCTTGCTCACTATCAGGCACAAATTGCGCAGCACTTGGGCGGTTTGACCCTGCCCCAGCAAAACGCCGATCCGCCCAGGTTGCAAAATAGGCTCTTCCGTTTCCAGGCCGGACATCGGGTAAAGCAACTCAACATTGATCGAGGCCGCGTATTCGATCAGCTCCATGTTGCCGAGAATCGAATTGTCAGGCGTGCAATACACCAACTCATCGCCCTGATTACGGAAGCGCATCGAGATTGGCACGAGCTGATTTTTCCACCATACCCCGACAGTTATCACGAGGTGAATATCTTGATTCCCGGTGCGCACTTGCGTGTTGTGCCAGAAATAGCGAGTGCGCTGCACCGGCACAGACACGATAGATAAGCGATTGAGTGCGGTCGCAGTTCGCTCTTTTGCGCTGGACGACTTGCGCGCATCAAGCCATGTTTTCAGTGCCTGAGACCACAGCGCAAGCGCTTGGATCGCGCTGGTCTTGCCGCAATTATTCGGGCCGATCAATACCGCCGGATGATCAAGCTCAATGCGCTGCTTGTCGCCGAAGCGTTTGAAGTTTTCGATTTCAAGATAATGTAATAGCCGCATGATTTGCTCCCTTTTGCGTATTGTACTGGCTAACCTAAATCTTGCCCGCCACGATGGCGGCGATCAGCGCCTGGCAGTATTCGGTGAGGCGGGTGATGGCGGCTTAAGTATACCCAGCTGATGATAGTTTCGGGCTTACTCACGGTTTTGTCGTAAGTGGCAAGAGCTTGCTGCTTGGACTGTGCCAATAGAGAATCAAAGCGGCACAGCGCGATGAGTGGCGGGCGGTATTCGTTGCGCCTGTATTAGGCCACGCGAGAGGTTGCAGACGCTCCAGATAAGGCTGGCAAGCTGGCTATAGGCTCGGTGTTCATTGATTGTTTTGATGAACTCGATACGCTCTACACGACAATCCGGTTGACGGTATGGCGCGAAGCGTCAACGTTATACGTTGCCCGGCAAACTGCTTCTAGCCGCTTGGCTTGCGTTTGAATAGCTCAATCCAGATCAAACAACAACACTTCCGCGTCCCGCGCGGTTCTCAGCGCAACCCCGCCTTCATCAACATAGGTCAGAGCATCCCCCGCAGTGAGTGAGTGTCTGTTGGCTTGCAGGCTGCCGCGCGCGACATGCAGATAGGCTCTGCGCCCTTTGGCCAGGTCGTAATCCAGTTCCTGCGCGCCATCCAGCCGCGCAGCAAATACGCGCGCATCCTGGTGGATGGTCAGCGAACCCTGTTCAGCATCGGGCGAAACCAGCAGGCACCAGCGACCCAGTTTGTCCTGCAACGGGAAGTTTTTCTGCTGGTAGCCTGGCGTCAAACCCTGCCTTGCGGGCATGATCCAGATTTGCAGCAGGTGTACCGCTTCGTCCGGTGAAGGGTTCACTTCGCTGTGCTGCACGCCGGTGCCCGCACTCATCACCTGGATGTCGCCGTAGCGGATGTCCCCGCCCTGCCCCATGCTGTCGCGGTGGCGCAAGGCACCGCTCAGCACGTAGGTGAAGATTTCCATGTCGCGATGCCCGTGGGTGTCGAACCCCGTGCCGGGCTGCACGATGTCTTCGTTGATGACGCGCAGCGCGCCGAAGCGGATATTCGCCGGGTCGCAGTAATCGGCAAACGAGAAGCTGTGCCAGCTTTCCAGCCAGCCGTGGTGCGCGTGGCCGCGCGAGGAGGATTTGCGGAGGGAGATCATTTGCTTTTGAGCGGCATACCAAACCCTCCCTCATTCAGCGCTATTTCACACTATCCCAAAAACAGCTTGTACGCAGGATTGCTGCTTTCGTCCCAATAGTGATAACCGAGCCTGTCGAGGAAGGCTTTCAGCGCATTCTTGTCGTGGTGCGGCACCTGCATTCCGACCAGTACGCGACCGTAGTCCGCGCCATGATTGCGGTAGTGGAACAGGCTGATGTTCCAGTTGTGGTTCATGCTGTCGAGAAAATTCATCAGTGCGCCGGGGCGCTCGGGAAACTCGAAGCGGAACAGGATTTCATCCTTCACTTCAGGCGCGCGCCCGCCGACCAGATGGCGCACGTGCAGCTTGGCCATTTCGTTGTCGGTGAGGTTGGCGGTCGGCAGCTTGTGTTTCTTCAGGGCAGCAACCAGCCTGGCGGTTTCCGAAGGATCGCGCACCTGCACGCCGACAAACACGTGCGCCTCTTTCGGATCGGAATAGCGGTAGTTGAACTCGGTGATGTTGCGCTGCCCCAGCAAGGCGCAGAATTCGCGGAAGCTGCCCGGCGTTTCGGGAATGGTCACCGCCAGGATGGCCTCGCGTTTTTCGCCGATCTCGGCGCTTTCGGAAACAAAACGCAGGCGGTCAAAATTCATGTTGGCACCGCTGGCGACGGCGACCAGCGTCTTGCCGCCGAGCTTATCGCGCGCCGCAACCAGCTTGGCTCCGGCGATAGCGAGCGCGCCCGCCGGTTCGAGGATGGAGCGGGTGTCCTCGAACACGTCTTTGATCGCCGCGCAGGTGGCGTCGGTGTCCACCAGCACGACCTCATCCACCAGCGCGCGGCACAAGCGGAAGGTTTCCTGCCCCACCCGCTTTACCGCCACGCCGTCGGCGAACAGGCCGACATGCTCCAGCGTGGCTCGGCGCCCGGCTTTCAGTGAGCGGTGCATGGCGTCGGAATCCACCGGTTGCACCCCGATGATCCGGATATCCGGACGCACCTGCTTGACGTAAGCCGCCACGCCCGAGATCAGCCCGCCGCCGCCGATGGCGCAGAAAATCGCGTGGATGGGCTGGTTGTGCTGGCGCAGGATTTCCATGCCGATGGTGCCTTGCCCGGCGATCACGTCGGGATCGTCGTAAGGGTGTACGAACGCCAGCTTGTGTTTCTGTTCCAGCTTCAGCGCGTGGGCGCAGGCATCGGAATAGGAATCGCCGTGCAGCACCACTTTCGCGCCCCGGCTGACGACCGCTTGCAGCTTGATCTGCGGCGTGGTGGCCGGCATCACGATAGTGGCTTTGCAGCCCAGTTTTTGCGCCGACAGCGCCACGCCCTGCGCGTGGTTACCCGCCGAAGCGGCAATGACGCCGCGTTTCAATTGAGCCGGAGCCAGTTGCGCCATCTTGTTGTAGGCGCCGCGCAGCTTGAAGGAAAACACCGGCTGCATGTCCTCGCGCTTGAGCAGGATGGTGTTGCCAGTGCGCGCGGACAGGTTGGGCGCGGGCTCCAGCGGGCTTTCGATGGCCACATCATAGACGCGGGCGGAGAGGATACGTTTCAGGTAACTTTGCATGATCGGCCTGGTGTCGCAAGTTTGCGGGCGCAAGATTAGCAGGATTTGCGCTGAACCAGAAAGGGTTTCATGGTCATTTATGTTCCTAAAAGTGCCGATTCCTGCAATAATCGAAGGGCAATGCAACCACGGTTCGAGATAACATGGCCATGGCACAGGATGAACTGAAGCGCGCGGTCGCCCGGGCGGCGGTCGCCCATGTTCCGGCGGACTGCATCGTCGGCGTGGGAACCGGCTCCACCGCCAATTTTTTCATTGACGAACTGGGCAAAATCAAGCACAGGATACGCGGCGCGGTGGCCAGCTCGGAGGCGTCGGCAAAGCGTTTGCAGGGGCACGGCATCGAGGTGGTTTCGCTGAACGACGCGGGCAGCTTGCCGGTGTATGTGGACGGAGCGGACGAAATCACGCGCCACCTGCACATGATAAAGGGCGGCGGCGGCGCGTTGACGCGCGAGAAAATCGTTGCGGCGGCAAGCAGGAAATTCGTGTGTGTATGCGATGCCAGCAAACTGGTGGATGTGCTGGGCAAATTTCCGCTGCCCATCGAGGTGATCCCGATGGCGCGCAGCTACGTGGCCAGGGAGATCGTGGCGCTGGGCGGCCAGCCCCGGTTGCGCGCGGGGTTTACCACCGACAACGGCAACCTCATACTCGACGTACTCGGCCTGAGCATCTTGAATCCGGTGGAACTGGAAACCGCTCTGAACAACATCGCGGGAGTGGTCACCAACGGCCTGTTCGCGCGCCGCCCGGCGGACGTGCTGCTGCTCGGCACGGAAAATGGCGTGCAGACCCTCACCGCCTAGCCGCGATGACGGTTTGTCATAAACCCAGATAATCCATTAGCCGAATTGAAGTATGCTGAGCGAGTTGGGTTCAGGCACATTTCTAATGGATTCCATTAGAGAAATTCATTTGACAGCAAGGAGATAGGGCGAAATCATGTCGCAACCATCCGGGATCACA
>JACRPU010000077.1 GCA_016223025.1 Nitrosomonadales bacterium
CCATCGATGCGTATATCGCCCATCACAACATCAAACCCAAACCTTTTATCTGGACGAAAAGTGCTCGCGATATACTGCAAAAAGTCATCCGCGCCAACAGCCGCTTAAGTTCCAAACAGAATGCAACACTACACTAGGGGGCGGCCATGGGCGCGATCGTGCGGCACGGGCACCAAACCGGCGGGGTGCCGGTCGGGGCAGACGGCGGAGAGGAAGAGCAGGGCCAGTACCTGACTTTTCTTCTGGGCGAAGAAATGTTCGCCATCCCGATCCTCAACATCAAGGAAATCATCGAATACGGCACTCTGACCACGGTGCCGATGATGCCGGAATTCATTCGCGGCGTGATCAATCTGCGCGGCAGCGTGGTGCCGGTGGTGGATCTTTCCGTGCGCTTTGGCAGGAAAGCGGCTGCGGCCACCAAGCGCACCTGCATCGTGATCATCGAGATCGAATCGGAGGACGAAAAGCAGGATGTCGGCGTGGTGGTGGACAGCGTCAGCGAGGTGCTGGAAATCCAGCATTCCGACATCGAGCAGGCGCCGTCGTTCGGCGCGAGGGTGCGGTCGGATTTCATCCGGGGCATGGGCAAGATCGCCGGCAGGTTCGTGATTATCCTCGATGTCAACCGCGTGCTTTCGATTGACGAAATGGCGATGCTCGGCCAGGCGGGCGGCGCAAAGCCGGAAGCGGCGATGTTGCCGGGGTGAACCATACAAAACTGCAGAAAGCGGTTAGTGGTTTTGTGGGTGCGAATTTATTCGCACCTACAGGATCAAGGAGTAACGCAATGTCCGCAGTCACTATCAGCGACAGGGAGTTCGGCCAGTTCCAGAAACTGATCTACCAGCTTGCCGGCATCAGCCTGTCGCCGGCGAAAAAAGCGCTGGTGAGCGGGAGGCTGGCGAAGCGCCTGGCCCAGCACCGCCTCGGCAGCTACGGCGATTATTTCAATCTGCTGACCGCCGGGAACGGAGCAACCGAGCTGCAGGTAGCGGTGGATCTGCTCACCACCAACGAGACTTATTTTTTCCGCGAGCCAAAGCATTTCGATTTTCTGCGCACCCAGGTTCTGGGCCGGCACAGGGCAGGCAATCTTTTCCGGGTGTGGAGCGCGGCCTGCGCCAGCGGCGAGGAGCCCTACAGCATCGCCATGGTGCTCGCCGACCACTTCGGCGGCGGCCCGTGGGAAGTGGTGGCATCGGACATCAGCACGCGGATGCTGGAAAAGGCGCGCGCCGGACATTACTCCACGGATCGCACCGAAGGCATTTCGCGCGAACATCTGTCCCGCTATTGCCTGAAGGGGGTGGGTTCGCAGGAAAACACCCTGCTGGTGGAGGAAAAACTGCGGGGCCGGGTGAGCTTCATGCAGGTCAACCTGAACCAGCCATTGCCGCAACTGGGCGGGTTCGATGTCATTTTCCTGCGCAACGTGATGATTTATTTCAACCGGGAAACCAAGTGCCAGATCGTGCGGCGCATGTTGTCCCAGCTCAAGCCGGGCGGGCATTTCCTGATCGGCCACTCGGAGAGCCTGAACGGCGTGGACGATACGCTGCAGCCACTGGCGCCGTCCATTTATCGCAAATCATGAAACCTGTCTCCTCGCAGGCTGCCGAATCAGCCGACGTTTACCTCATGCCGGGCAATTTTTATTTCGGCGGCGGAGATGTCAGGGTTCATACCGTGCTGGGGTCGTGCATCTCGATCGCGGTGTGGCATCCGCTGCTGCGCGTCGGCGGCATGAGCCATTCGCTGCTGCCGAGCCGGGGCAATCCGGACAATCCCGATCCCGACGGGCGTTATACCGACGAGGCGATCGGGTTGCTCCTGCGCGAGACCGGACAGCGCAATACCCGCCCCGGCGAATATCGGGTCAAAGTGTTCGGCGGCGGCTGCATGTTGCGGCAATCTTTCCAGGGAAAGGCGCCCAATGTTGCCGGAAGCAATATCGAAGCGGTGCGGGCGCTGCTGGCGGCTGCCGGTTTCGGTATCCATGCGGAACATGTGGGCGGCAACGGCCACCGGAGCATCCTTCTCGATCTGCGCGACGGCAGTGTTTCGGTCAGGCACGAAAAGATCTGCCCGGAAAATTTATCACGCAAAACTGCGTCATTCCCGCCCCGCGCCTTCTCATGAATAAAATCAAAGTGCTGATCGTGGACGATTCCGCCGTGGTGCGCCAGGTGTTGCAGGCCGTTCTCGAACGCGACCCTTCCATCCGGGTGACCGGCGCCGCATCCGATCCGGTTTTCGCGCTGGACCGCATGAACCGCGATTGGCCGGATGTCATCGTGCTGGATGTCGAGATGCCGCGCATGGACGGCATCACCTTTCTGAAGAAGATCATGGCGGAGCGCCCGACGCCGGTGGTGATCTGCTCGACGCTGACCGAGCGCGGAGCGGCCACCACGGTTCAGGCGATGGAAGCGGGCGCGGTGACCATCGTCACCAAGCCGAAAATCGGCCTCAAGCAATTCCTCAGCGATTCGGCGTCCGACCTGATCAACGCGGTCAAAGAGGCCTCGCAGGCCAACGTCAGCCGCCTCAAGACCGCTCCGCCAAGAACGGCCAGAGTCGAACCCAAGCTGACCGCAGACGCCATCATGCCCGCCGCCGGCGCGCACGCGATGGTTCGGACCACCGAACGCATCGTCGCCATCGGCACTTCCACCGGCGGGACGCAGGCGCTCGAAACGGTGCTTACCGCTTTGCCGCGCGTGTGCCCCGGCATCGTGGTCGTGCAGCACATGCCGGAAAAATTCACCGCCTCCTTCGCCGCCCGCCTCGACAGCCTGTGCGAAATCGAGGTCAGGGAGGCGAAGAACAACGACCGGGTGATTCCCGGTCTCGCGCTGATCGCGCCCGGCGGCAGGCACATGCTGCTCAAGCGCAGCGGCGCCTACTACCATGTCGAGGTGATGGACGGGCCGGTGGTCAACCGCCACCGCCCTTCGGTGGACGTGCTGTTCCGTTCGGTGGCGAAGTTCGCCGGCAAGAATGCCACCGGCATCATCATGACCGGCATGGGCGACGACGGCGCGCACGGCCTCAGGGAGATGCATGATGCGGGCGCGCCGACCGTCGCCCAGGACGAGGAAACCTGCGTGGTGTTCGGTATGCCCAGGGAGGCGATCAAGCTGGGCGGGGTGGACCGGGTGATGGGGTTGCAGGATATTCCCAGGGCGATATTGTCGGGGTAACCCGCACGGCATTCGCAATCACTCCTTTATTGGAAGGCTAATCATGCATCGCCTGCTGGAACAGCAAACCAAACGGTTTTTGTGCAATGGGGGTTTCCTTCCGCCGGGTTGGGACATGTTCCTGGCGGCGGTGGACGATGCGTATGCCAGCGCCGATGCCGACCGGAAGAGGCTCGAAAGTTCGCTGGAGGTGATGTCGAAGATGTTGAACGGATTGCGCGCCGAGCTGGCGGAACGCCAGCTTGCCGAGGCGCAACTGGAGCACCTCCTGTCGCTGCTGGGGACCACGCTGGAGTCCACCGCCGACGGCATCATGGCGCTGGACAACGGCGGGCGGCTGGTGCGTTTCAACCAGCGCCTTATCACGATGTGGGGAATTCCGGACGATGTCACCGCCTTCTGGGAGCACGACCGGATGATGGATTGCATCTGCGCCCAGCTCGGGCGGGCGGAGAGTTTCCTCGCCAGGATGGATTACCTGTGCCGTCATCCGGAGGAGGGGAGCTTTGACATGCTGGAATGCCTGGATGGCCGCCAGGTGGAGTGCTATTCCCTGCCGCACCCGCCGGGGGTGGATACGGTCGGCCGCGTGTTCAGCTTTCGCGACATCACCGAGCGCAAACGCGCCGAAGAGGCGTTGCGCCGCGAGAAAGAAGAGCAGAAGGCGCTCGTCAGGAAACTGGAAACCGCGCATAACCAGTTGCTGCAATCGGAGAAAATGGCTTCCATCGGCCAGTTGGCAGCCGGGGTGGCGCACGAAATCAACAACCCCATCGGCTACGTCAATTCCAATCTCGGCAGCCTCGGGCAATACGTGGAAGAACTGATCCGGGTAGTGGAAGCCTACGAGCGCGCCGAACCCGCGCTTTCCACTCCCGCATCGCTGGAGGAGGTGCGCGCGCTGAAACAGGAAATGGATTGGGAATATCTCAAGCAGGATGTCCGCGACCTGATCGGGGAATCCGCGGAAGGGATCGCGCGGGTGAGGCAGATCGTGCAGGACCTCAAGGATTTTTCCCATGTGGACCGGGCGGAGTGGCAATTTGCCGACCTCCATAAGGGTATTGACAGCACCCTCAACATCGTCCGCAACGAAATCAAGTACAACGCCGAGGTAGTCAGGGAATACGGCGCCATCCCGCAGGTGGAATGCATGGTTTCCCAGCTCAACCAGGTGTTCATGAACATGCTGGTCAACGCTTCCCACGCCATCGGCGACGGCAGCCGGGGAACAATCACGATCCGCACCGGCGCGGAAAGCGACATGGTCTGGGTCGAGTTTTCCGATACCGGAAAAGGCATCGCGCCGGAAAACCTGCAGCGGATTTTCGATCCGTTCTTCACCACCAAGCCGGTGGGCAAGGGCACCGGGCTGGGTTTGTCGCTTTCCTTCGGCATCGTCGAGAAACATCGCGGGCGCATCGAAGTGGAAAGCGAGACCGGCAACGGCGCCACCTTCCGGATATGGTTGCCGGTAACGCGGGCCGATAAGGAACCGGCGTAGCGGCGCGCCTGCCGGGTGCCGTATGGGTATACAATTCCGCCCATCTTGTGCGGTTGGAATAACGCGTTAGGTGCTTCGCTGCAAACCGGCCTATGTCAGGTACAATAACCGCATGAAAAGCATCCCGCACCCCATTCAATACCAAGGTAGCAAGCGAAACTTGGCTGCCGTTATTTTGCGCTATGTTCCCAAGGGTGTTGATTGTTTGATCGAGCCGTTTGCAGGCTCCGCCGCAATTAGTATTGCCGCCGCCGCTCGCAAGATGGCAAAGAGCTATTTGGTTAACGACCTGAACCAACCATTAGCTGAACTGTTGCGTTTGATAGTGGAATTTCCGGTTGAAACTGCCTCGTTTTATGAACAGGTTTGGGGTGCGCAACATGACGATTCCATCGAACACTTTTACCGTGTTCGCGAAGACTTCAACCGCACCCAAGACCCGCGCCTTTTCCTGTATTTGCTGGCGCGATGCGTCAAAGGCTCGGTGCGATATAACTCGAATGGGCTGTTTAATCAAAGCCCGGACAAGAGACGTTTTGGCACCCGGCCCAAAACGATGCGCGCCAATATTTTGGGCGTTTCTGCTCTATTAAAAGGGAAAAGCAGATTTTCCTCTCTGGATTACCGAGAAGTTTTGGCCTCGGCTAAATCCACCGACCTTGTTTATATGGATCCGCCCTATCAAGGCGTGTGCGGTGAACGGGATTCGCGTTATTTTTCGGGGATTGGTCACAGTGATTTTATTGCCTCACTCGAAGAGCTGAATGCGCGGGGCATTTCTTATATTGTCAGCTACGATGGACGCAGGGGAGATAAAACATTTGGAGAATCGCTACCCTCCTCGCTTGATCTTGCGCACATCGAGTTGGATGCGGGTCGTTCCAGCCAATCGACTTTGCTTGGACGTGATGAGGTTACATACGAATCTTTGTACCTCTCGCAGGCTTTGACCGACAAGCTTACCCACAAACCCGCCGATTATCGCCAGCCGCGCACCCAGCAATTCGTATTGCTCGAACCCGCAGCTCACTATGCCTAAACTTTCAAAAGAATTTATTGACCTGTGCCATTCCGTCACGGCAAAACGTCCAAAGACCGTCATAGACCATATTCTGAAACATGGGTCTATCACGACCGAGGAACTGAAAGAGAAATATGGCTACAACCACCCGCCACGGGCTGCCCGTGACGTGCGCGAACACGGCATCCCGCTCGAAACCTTCAGGGTTACCGGCTCCGATGGAAGGGAAATTGCCGCTTACCGCTTTGGCGATGTAAGCAGCCAACGATTTAAAAAATTAATGGGGTATTCACGTAATTACGGTAATGCTACAATTAAGCAGTGGAATCAACGCACACCTCCAAACAAAAGAGCCATCCCAAAGCCGGGGCCGATTACCCGCGCAACTACGCCGAGTTTCTGGCGTGGTTCCATGATGA
>JACRPU010000078.1 GCA_016223025.1 Nitrosomonadales bacterium
ATCCAAAACCTAAAAAACTGAAGCAGGAGTTCGCTGTGCCATCTAATCTTCGTAACAAAGCGCCGTCTTCTCTCGACATTTCCGTCCCAATCCACCCGTGGCGGATGGTTCTACCGTAATTACGTGAATACCCCACTTACGATCAGATCCGCTCGGCAAGCCCGAGTTGCTGTTGAAATTAACGGGAAGCCAGACAGGCTGCTAGTGCGCAGTTCATATCCGTCCCAGCCGAAGCGGAAGCTGATTTCCTTGCTCATGTTATATTGAGCGCCCACGCCTCCGGTCACGGAACTGCGTCTCTCGCCGGTAAAGGTTGCAGCGCCGGAAGCGTCCGCCTTGGTGTTGGCATAGCCCAGCTTGGCATACAGCGAAAAGGCATCGGACAGGGGCGCGATGCCCACCACGTTGAGCCCGATGGCATCGCCTTTGGCGGATTTTCCGGTTACCTCCAGTTTGCCTACGCTGGTGTAGAAAACCTCAACCCCCAAGTTTTTGTTGTACTGATAGCCCGCCAGGATGCCGCCAACCGTCTCATTATCCTTTGTTACGGTGCCGGCATACGGGTTATCCATCTTGGCGCGCCCCACCGTTACGCCGATATAGCCGCCACTATCCGCCGCGAAGGCGGGAGTTACGGCAACAGTGGACAACAATGCAACAGCTAGAATTTTTTTCATGATCCCCCCTTGGATTTGGTTAAAAATCGCCACGGCTTCCGGCGCGGACGGCCTGCGGCTCCAAGCCGATGACGTATCTTAACACCGGCGCCGCTCCATGAACAACCCGCCGGAGACCGTTCCGCAACCCCTTATCCGCTGCCCCTTTATTTCCCCGCGCGCAGAGCCTCGATGCGCTCGTCCAGCGGCGGATGGGTCATGAACAGGCGGGACATGCCCTTGCCGCCGGAGATACCGAAGGCGGCAATTTTTTCCGGCAACGTCGCCTGCTCGTGGTTGATTTTCAGCCGCTCCAGCGCGGCAATCATCTTGTTGCGCCCGGCCAGGCTGGCGCCGCCTGCGTCCGCGCGGAATTCGCGCTGGCGCGAGAACCACATGACGATGATGCTGGCCAGCACCCCCAGCACCACCTGCGCCACCATTTCGGCGACAAAGGCGCCGATGCCGCGCCCGTGGCGACCGTCGTTCTTGAGCAGCACGCGATCCACCAGGATGCCGAACAGTTTGGCAAAGAAGATCACGAAGGTATTCACCACACCCTGGATCAGCGCCAGCGTCACCATGTCCCCGTTGCTGACGTGGCTGACTTCGTGGGCCAGCACGGCTTCCGCCTCGTCGCGGCTCATGTTGCGCAGCAGGCCGGTGCTCACCGCCACCAGCGCGGCATTCCGGTTCCAGCCGGTGGCGAATGCGTTGACGTCCGGCGCATCGTAAACCGCCACTTCCGGCATACCGATGCCTGCGGCATTTGCCTGCCTGCGCACGGTTTCCACCAGCCAGCGCTCGGTCGGGTCAGCCGGGTCGCTGATGGTATGCGCGCCCACCATGCTCTTTGCCGACCACTTGGACAGGAACAGCGAAATCAGGGAGCCGGCAAACCCCATCACCGTTGACATGACCAGCAGCGCGTTGAAATTGATGGCGCCGCTTTGATCCAGCACCCGGTCCACGCCGAGCAGGCGCAGGGAAATATTGATGACCACCAGCACGGCCAGATTGGTCAGGATGAAAAGGAAAATCCGTTTCATTGATGTTTTCTCCTAGCGGGCATGGCAAATAGCCACCCCTGAAAATGAAACTCGCGATACCCGTTCCCTCACCCTACCCTGATGGAACTACTAGTCGCAGGTTATCTCCCGGAGGAAGAGGGGGCGAGGATTCGCTACGCGAGTTTTACGTTATAAACACGATACAGAAATGCGGCGCGCAGTGTAACACCGTTGCCGCACGTTTCAAGATGGGGATGCAGGACGGTTTTTCAATGGCGGCGGGGCCATCGTGCCGTGATAGAGGAGCCGGGGCTAATTGACCGTTTTCGGCTGGCGTTTCAGGCGCGCAAAATCATGAGTGGACAGAATATTCTCCAAGAACAACTGGTTGCGTTCAATGGCTTCTTCCCACGGGTTTTTGCCGCCAGTGTGCAGTTCGAGAAGGCGATATTCCCCAAAGAACTCTTCCTCCAGCCGCTGGTGGAGAATCCTGGAGACAAAGCCGGGCGTCATGGCCAGCAAGGTTTCCTTGTCGGGGTAGGGGCTGTCGGCCTTGCCGGCGAGACCGAAGGCGCTGAACTCCACGAAAAGAAAATCCCGGCACTTTTCCAGATAGCAGCGATCCGAGAACTGGCTCAATAAATCGGCTGAAGCCACCATGCCGGCAAGTTTCCTGTCGGGAATGCTCCAGGTGGCGGGCATGCTGAATATAAGCTTGGTTGCCATTATCAGCTTGGACTTTTCCGCCAGTGGGGCAAGTTTCGTGCGGGACAGGTAAATCTGCATGAACTCTACGCCGCGCTCTTCGTGGATCGGCGTCAGCGCGGCGCCGAAAAGGTGGCTTTCCGTTTCGCGCCGCAACAGCCCGATGTCATGGAACAACGCAAGAAGTACTGCCAGCAACGCATGGTCGCCATCGAAGTGTTCGGAGCTCTCCGGTTGCAGAGATTTTGCGTACCCATCAAGCAGGCGTGCCGTGGTTAAACCGGCTTCGAGGGCATGCCGCAAATCGTGGTATAGCGTATCGCTGCTGAGAAGCCCGGGATAACTGCCGCGATAGGCGTTTATCAAATCCCGGATTGCGTCCGAGAGCAGTGAGACATGGTAATCGCCGCCGTAGAGCGGATCCAGGATAGACCGGATGGCGCTTTCCACCGCTGCGGGATCATCGAGATACACCTCCCCCGTGGGATCCAGTTGAGCCCAGCGGTCATCCAGTTTGTCGGGGTCATTCACTTTATTCACGGGATTTGCGGTTCATGCTGCCGGTTTTTTGTTCGCGATTGGCATCGTCATGATGAGCGAGTTGCACCGGGACTGCAAATTTTTCTGGCTGACGCTGATAACAGGTTGCCCCAGGCTTGCAGCGCTTCAGCTACCATGCAACAAGCCTTTCCGGCTTTATCGTCAACAGAGCACGCAAGTTGAGGAACCCATCCAAAAATTTCTTGCGGCCTGCCTTGTTTCTGTGACAAAACTTGGCACGTTTTTACAAAATAACGTCAGGCCAATATCGGCATACCACGCTAACCTATTGATTGTTATCAGCGAGTTCTGCTGGCATCTTGCTTGCAGACAAACAGGCTGAACCGCCCTTCCGCCTTCCCGTCTTTCCTCGCAGAGCTGCCGCTCTGCATTGCCGCTTGCCCCCGAAATCTCACCGACCGTCTTCTTCAATATTCCACTCGTTCCGACGGCAAAAAACTGCCGTATGGACTTGGGGTTGCCCGCCGATTCTTGCTACTGTGCGCACGCCGGGATACGGAAGAAACGGGTGAGCAAAATGAGGTATCGCAACGATGTGCTGCGGAATGAGCGTGATATCGCTCTCAGGTTGATGCCGGTCGCAAGAAAGAAATACTGCCGTGGCCGGAATACGTTTCGCTCATCATTCCGTGCAGTTTGATTGAGTGCTATCGGTGAAAGGAATCTATCATGGTTAATCTTAACAATGTCAATCCGGATTGGCGTCCCATTTGCAGCGCTTCTTTATACGAAATCCCGGCAGACAATGTCGTGATACGCATGGAGAACAAAAAAACCAGGGAGCATGCATACTATGACGCTGAAAGAGGCAGGTTTCTTACCCAGCAGGAAGCCTTTGATGTGTTGAACGGGTATCGGAGATAAGGGCTTGATTCCCGGCGGGCGGTGTTCTGGCAAAGCATCAGGCAGGGCAAGCAATGGTTTCCCAGGCGCAGCCGCCGGCATCACAGCGCAACGCATTTCCCGTTTCGTTCCAATCACCCAGCACCCAGCGCTCGCAGTCGTGGTCATCCACCGTGTGCAGGTGGTGCATGCGCCGGTGAGTGTGGCCGTGGATCAGGCGCGGATAACCGTGGCCGCGCAACAATCCTGCCACCGCAGCATCGTTCGCATCCATGAGAAGATCGCTTTTGCGCAGCTTCTCGTTTTCGCTGCGCGAACGCAGTTGCTCGATCAAAGACTTGCGTTGCGCCAGCGGTTGCGCCAGGAATTGCCGCTGCCAGGCCGGCTCATGCACCCCGCTGCGGTAGCTCTGATAATCGGCGTCATCGGTACACAGAATGTCGCCGTGCGTGATCAGTGTCGGCACGCCGTACAGTTCCAGCAGCACGGGATCGGGCAGCATTGAGGCGGAACAGGCATCGGCCAGTTTTTCCGCCATCAGGAAATCGCGGTTGCCGTGCATGATGTACAGGCGCGTGCCGCTATCGGCAAGGTCGCGCAATAACCGGACTACTTGCCGGTGAAACCGGTCGCCGAGATCATCGTCTCCCGCCCAATACTCGAACAGGTCTCCCAGAACATACAGCGCTTCCGCCCTGGGGGCGGTATGCTGCATGAAATGGGCGAACAACTGCGTAATGTGCGGTTTTTTCGCGCCGAGGTGCAGGTCGGAAATGAAAAGCGTGTGCGCCATGAGTGCGGGTAAGCCGGGAAATGGCGCACCCTCTTGTTACCGGATCACTTCCGCCCTGGTGATGATGACATCTTCCACCGGCACATCCTGGAACCCGTTACGGAAGCCGGTGCTGACCTTGCGGATCGCGTCCACCACTTCCCTGCCCTCCACCACCTCGCCAAATACGGCGTAACCCCAGCCGTCTTGTCCGGGATAGTTGAGGAAGTCGTTGTTCTTGACGTTGATGAAGAACTGCGCCGTGGCGGAATGCGGGGCGCCGGTGCGTGCCATGGCGACGGTGTAATTGTCGTTCTTCAGGCCGTTCGCGGCTTCGTTCTGGATCGGCGCCCGTGCCGGTTTCTGCTTCAAGCCGGGCTCGAACCCTCCGCCCTGAATCATGAAGTTGCCGATCACGCGGTGAAAAATGGTGCCGTCATAAAAACCGCTTTTCGCGTACTCGAGGAAATTCTTGACCGTGACGGGCGCCTTTCCGGCATCCAGTTTAATGGTGATGTTGCCGTGGTTGGTGTGCAGTTTGACCATGCTGTGTTTTCCTTTTTTGGATGAGGGTTGGGAATCTGTTGCGGCCTGAGCATTGAAGCACAGCAGGCAACCGAGAAATAACGCGGAAAAAAGTTTCAGAATATTCATGGGTGGTTCCTGTGGGTTGAAACAAGCGGAGATGTTATGCCGCGCCCTCGTAAACGATTTGCCAGCGGCTGTCGCGCTTCATCCAGTACTGGCGCTTTTTCATGCGGTTGGACAGGTTGCTGCTGGCGTAATCCTGGTCGAAGCTGACCACAACCAGGCCGGGCTGGGTCGGATAGGCAAATACGCTGATGCCGGAAATGCCGACCTTGATCCATGACTTTCCGGCGTTGACCTGTTTTTTCTGCCGCGCCCATGCGGAAAAATCCATTCCCCCGCTGGAGAAGGTTTGCGCGTAATGTTTGAGGTAAGTGTCGGTGTCGAGGCTGGCCCAATCGGCGCGCCATTGTTCGATCTCGCTCAGCAATGCGGCGCGCTCGGCCTGATCCTGTTCCCCGCTCCAACCCATCTGGCTGGTGATGATGACCGGAGTCACACCGACCTGCAACGCCTTGCCGAGGCTTTCCAGATCCTCGTTGGACAGCACCACGCAGCCGTTGCTGGCGCGCGGCGGGCGGCTGTAGGTGTCGCTCGGCGTGCCGTGCAGCCAGATGCCATGCCCGTCGCGGCCCTGCCTGCGATCCCATTCGTTGGGGTAGCTCAGCGGGTAGGCGCCGCTGCCGTAGAAATCGGTGAGCTTGCTCCTGGGCAGGCTGGCGCTGACAAAATAGACGCCGAGCGGGGTTTTCTGGTCCCCTTCGGAAATTTTCTCGGTGCCCTTCTTGCCGGTGCTGATGTAGTAATCCGCCACGTAGCGCGGCTGGCCATCGGCGTTCTCGTACAAATACAGCGTGGACTTGCTGGTATCCACCACGATGGCGTGGCGCTGCTGTTCGCTGAGCTGCCAGAGATACTTCGGCGCAAGCGCGGCGGGATGCTGCTCGTTGAAGCGTTGCAGGCGCACGCGCGCTTCATCGCGAAAATCTTCCATGCGCTCTTCCGCGTCGGGAACGTTTCCCAGAGTGCTGAGCGGGCGCGTGCGCGCCAGCAGCAAATCGCCCCGTATCAGTTGCGCCAGCTTGAATTTGGGGTTGATCCTGAGCAGCGAATCCACCTCGTTCAGCGCCGCATCCAGCTTGCTGCCCGACACCGCCAGCATGCTTTCCACCAGCAGCGTTTCCATGCTGCGCGGGTCGCCGCGCTCCCCGGCACAGGCCGGATTGAGCGGTGACGCCAGGGCGAGCAACAAGAGGAAAATGCGCATGCCGTTATTTCCCCGAATGCTCTTCCTGGATCAGCCAGCTTCCGCCGGACTTCACCAGCACCAGCGTCTTGCTGGAAGAGTTATTCAGGTGGCTGGCGCGATAAGTTTGCCTGAAAGTGACGCTGGCGCGATTGTCGTCGGTGAATTTGACACGGGGGGCGCCGATGCTCACATGGATTGATTTGGGGCCGCTGATGCGCTCGTGCCGTTGCGCTTCCCAATCGCCGCGCTTTTCTCCGCCCGGCGTTTTGAAGTTTGCGGAATAAAACGAGAGATAGCGTTTCACATCCTTGGACGACCATGCTGCGGCCCATTCGCGAACAACCTTGAGCACTTCGTTGCCGCTGCTTTCAGAAGGTTTTTTTGCGGCGGTCTGCCCGGAGGGTGCAGCGGGCTCCGGCGCGGCGGGTTCGGGCGCGGCTTCCGCCACTTTTTCCTGGGTGGCGCCCGTTGGCGCCAGTGCGGCAGCAGCGGCGCCGGATACAGGTTCAGCTTGCGGTTGTGCGGCCTGCGCTACCGCGTTCGCAGCGGCGGTGCCGGGCCTGCCGCTCCTGGCGGCACCGGTGAATAGATCTTTTATCAGGGACAGCTTGGTTTGTGTGGCGGCGTTGTTGCGATCCAGTTGCAGCGCGCGGTCATAAGCCTGGCTCGCCATCTTGGCGTAGATGTCGCCCAGGTTTTCGTGCGCGGTAGCGTAGCTGGGATGGGTCCGGATCGCCATTTCCAGCGCGATCCTGGCCTTGTCATACTGGCCCTGTCCGGCATACAGCACGGCGAGATTGTTGTAGGGCTCCGGCAGCTCCGGATAATCCTCGGTCAGCTCGGAAAAGACGCGGATCGCATCGCCGCTCTTGCCCTGCTCGGTGAGAAGCAACCCTTTCAGGAAACGCGCCTGCGCATCCTTGGGCTTGCCCGCCAGGTAAGCATTCACGCGCTCCAGCGCCTGCTCGTTCTGCCCCTGCCGGAACAGTTTGTTGATGTCCCCGATTTCGTCGGCATGGACGGAAAGGCTGAAACACAGCAACAGCGAGCCACCGCATAAAGTGATATGCCGGCAAAGACGGTTCAAGTTCATGGCGGTGTTTTCCTGAATATTCACTGTAATCCGGTCAGAGCGAAGTACCTGAACGGTGTTGCCCAAGGCGCGCCGGATTCTACCAAATATGGCCGGTTGTTTCACGGTTTATCGCGGCTGCCGTGCCGCATCCGGAACCATCCGCGCAGGGCATGCAGGGGCCGGATGCGCAAGCTCATGCCTGAAATTCCTCGCCCAACGGCAAGCGCCGCCTGGCCGGAAACGCGATGCTGAAAGTGCTGCCCTTGCCTTCCTCGCTGACGATCCCCAGCCGCGCCTGGTGCCGGTTCGCCACATGCTTGACGATGGCCAGCCCCAGTCCCGTCCCCCCGGTTTCGCGGGAACGGCTGTGATCCACGCGATAAAACCGCTCGGTCAAACGGGGAATATGCTGCGGCGCAATGCCGATGCCGCTGTCCTGCACGCTGAATACCGGCTGATCGTTCTGTTCCTGCCAGCGCAACACGATTTCGCCGCCCTGCGGCGTATAGCGGATGGCATTGGATACCAGGTTGCCGAAAGCGCTGCGCAATTCCTCGGCATTGCCCAGCACGGCGCAATCGCTCTCCAGTTCAAGCCGCAGCGCGTGCTGTTCTCCGCTCAACGCCTGCCCTTCCTGGTATAGCGCGCGCAACAGCGCGGGCATATCCACGGTTTCTTCCCGCAGCGCGTTCAGCGCGTTATCCAGCTTGGACAGGGTGAGCAGGTCGTTCACCAGGCGCGCCATGCGCTGCGTCTGCTCGCCCATCAGGCCCAGCGCGTGGCGCGCCATGTCGTTTTCCAGGCTGGGCATGTCGCACAAGGTTTCGACAAAACCGTTCACCACCGCCAACGGGGTGCGCAGCTCGTGCGACACGTTGGCGACAAAATCGCGGCGCATGGTCTCGATGCGCTCGAAGCGGGTGTTGTCGCGGCTGATCAGCAGCTTCTTGTTGCCGCTGTAGGGAATCAGCTTGATGGAAAGCGTCAACCCGTCCTGGCGCACGCCGCGCAACACCAGTGGCTCGCCGAAGCTGCGCATGGCCAGATACTGCACGAATTCCGGCTGGCGCGCCATGTAGGTGATCTGCTGGCCGATGTCGCGCACGCAGTCCAGGCCGAAATGCTGCTCGGCGAGCGGGTTGCACCATTCGATATGATCGGCTTCATCGAGCATGACCACCCCCTCCGGCAGCGCCGAAGTGGCCTGCTCCATGTGCTGCAACGCGGCGTTGTGCCGCGCGCGCTCCTCGCGGTTCAGGCGCATCATCCGGTTGAGCCGCGCGAAAACCCCTTCCCATAACCCCGCGCCATCCGGCACCGCGCGCGCATCGGGGTCGGCCAGCCAGTCTTCCAGCAAGGCGAGCTGGCGCAGATGAATAACCAGGCGTACCAGCAGAAAAATGCCAAAGAACAGCGCTGCGGGCAACGCGCCCGCAACCGCCCACAGCAACAGTGCAAAAAAAATCAGGGCAAACGGAAAAACCAGCGCGCGCCGCCAGAAATCGAACACGGTGATTACTCTATGAATTGTGCGGCACTCATTATACGGTGCGCCTTTGCCGGTAAAGGCGGGTTTTGCGGCAATGCCCGCGCAGGCTCGAAGAGCCTGCCTGATAGGTTATCTGGTCTCAACCGAGAAACGGTACCCGCTGCCCCGCACCGTCTGGATCAGGCTGTCGCAACCGGAAGGTTCCAGCGCCTGGCGCAGGCGGCGGATATGCACGTCCACGGTACGCTCCTCCACGAACACGTGGTCGCCCCACACCTGGTCCAGCAATTGCGAGCGGCTGTAAACGCGACCGGAATGGGTCATGAAAAAATGCAGCAGCCGGAACTCGGTGGGCCCCAGTTCGATCGCCGCGCCGTTCGCAAGGATGCGATGCGTGGCCGGAGACAGCTCCAGCCCGCCCGCCGATACCGCCTCGTCAGTCGCCTGCGGCGCGCGGCGGCGCAGCACGGCGCGGATGCGCGCCATCAGCTCACGCGGCGAAAAAGGTTTGGTGATGTAATCGTCCGCGCCGGACTCCAGCCCGATCACCTTGTCGCGCTCATCGCCGCGCGCCGTCAGCATGATGATGGGAATGTCCCGCGTGCGGCTGTCGGCGCGCAGGCGGCGCGCCAGTTCCACGCCGCTGACATCGGGCAGCATCCAGTCCAGCAGGATCAGTTCCGGCAGTTCGCGGTTGATGTGCGCCATCGCGCTGGCGGCATCATGCGCCCGGATGGCGCGGTAACCGCATTGCGTCAAATTGAATGCCAACAGTTCCTGTATCGCCGGCTCGTCTTCCACCAGCAGGATGCTTGCTGCCATATTCTTCTCCATCGTGATTATTTCAAACTGTTTCGATGGTATGAAAGAATTGTGACGGCAACATGACAGCCGCCGTCAATGCTGTGGCGGATGGTGGTGCGGGTGATCCGCCACGTGTTCGGTATGGCTGGCGGCGTGGTGGTGCAGGGCGGCGTGTTCCGGCTCCTGCGGCAGCGGCTTGCCGACCGCGCTGGGCAGCAGGGAACCGGCTACCATGCCGACTATGCTCATCAGCAGTCCGACCAGTTGCGGCGGCCAGACCTCGGAAGGTTCGAGCACCTCGCACAGCGCCCATGTCGCCAGCCCGAGCGCCATCGCCATCAGCGCGCCCTGGGTGTTGGCGCGCTTCCAGTACAGGCCGAACGCCAGCGGCACGAACGCCGCCACCAGCGTGATCTTGTAGGCGCTTTCCACCATCTTGAAAATACTCAGCTCGGAATTCAGCGCCACGGCCAGCACCACTCCGCCGAAGCCCCACAGCGCGATGCGCATCGCGAGCAGGAACTGGCGGTCCGTCATGTCCTTGAGGATGAAATGCTTGAGGATGTTCTCGGTGAACGCGACCGAAGGCGCCAGCAGCGTCGCAGAAGAGCAACTCATGATCGCCGAGAGCAGCGCGCCGAAAAAAATCACCTGCGCGAACACCGGCGTATGTTGCAGGATCAGCGTCGGCAGCACCAGTTGCGAATCCTGCTCCAGCAGCTCGCCGAACATCCTGGGGTCAACCAGCGTGGCGGAATAGGCCAGGAACATCGGCACGAAGGCGAACAGGAAATACAGCGAGCCCCCCAGCACCGAACCGCGCACCGCGGTTTTCTCGTTCTTCGCCGCCGTGATCCGCTGGAACACGTCCTGCTGCGGGATTGAACCCAGCATCATGGTCAGCCACGCGCCGATGAACGGCACCCACTGCGTATAGTCGCCCCTGGGGAAAAAATCCAGCTTGCCGGCGGCCTCCGCGTGTGCGACCACCGCCCCCACCCCTCCGGTCATGCCGCTGACGAACCAGGCGATGAACAGCATGCCGCACATGATCACCGTCATCTGCACGAAATCGAGCAGCGCCACCGACCACATGCCGCCGAAAGTGGTGTAGGTCAGCACGATCAGCACCCCGATCATCATGCCCGTTTCCCTGGGGATCATGCCGCCGCTGACAACATTGAACACCAGCCCGAGCGCCATGATCTGCGCCGACACCCAGCCGAGATAGGAAATTACGATGCACACCGCCGCGATCAGCTCCACCGCGCGGTTGTAGCGCACGCGGTAAAAATCGCCGATGGTCAGCAGGTTCATGCGATACAACTTGTTGGCGAAAAACAGGCCGGCGAGGATCAGGCACAGGCTGGCGCCGAACGGATCGGCCACCACTCCGCCCATCCCCTCCTTGACGAAGGTGGCGGAAATTCCCAGCACCGTTTCCGCGCCGAACCAGGTGGCGAACACCGTTGCCGTGACGATGGGCAGCGGCAGATGGCGACCGGCGACGGCAAAGTCCTTGGCGTTATGGACGCGGGTCGAGGCATACAGACCGATGCCGATGGAGAGCAACAAGTAGAGGACAACAAACGAGATCAGCATGGTTTCAGGGAATCAGGCTTTTATCGGCTCAGCAATTGTAATTCATGGCAGGAATCCTGATGAATCGAAAAGCAAACTCCCGCAGAGTTTGCGGCTATGCCCGCTGCTCTGCCAGCTTCAGCAGCAGAACCACCGCAGCCAGCATCAGGGTGACCGCGTTGGAAAGGATGACCGGCATGCTTCCGATCGCGACGCCATAGACCAGCCACAAAGCCACTCCCGCCGTGAACAGCGCATACATCGGCAGCGAAATGCCGGACAGGTCGCGCGTGCGCCAGGACTGCCACGCCTGCGGCACAAAGGCGACCGTGGTCAAAAATGCGGCGGGGTAGCCGGCATATGCGCCCAATTCAGCGTTCATAACGCCCTCTTCGGTTGGATAACCCGATCTATTCTAGCCGACATTTTCCTTTCACCGGCAGGCAATTCAGGCGAAAATAACCGCCCTGAGCTTGAGGCAACGAACATGCTGCTGACGATAGCTAAGGGGCTGCCGCGCTCATGAAGGGATGAGTCGTATTCCTTCATGATTGCCTGAAGTTGTTGCTCAGATTTTGTGAGCAATGCTGGAATATCGGTTTGTCGAGTCATAGAGCTAACGAAAGAATTAACCGGCTCCGCGCTTTTGCGGAGTCCGGGTTGAATGTCGGGTTGGGCTTCTGCTTATTCATAGTGCGTCCACATACGCAGGACACGAACCGTTCTCTCTTTGGCAAAGACCTCGTACACGATGCGGTGCTGAATATTGATGCGGCGGGAATATGCACCTGCAAGATCACCGACCAACTTCTCGAAGGGCGGTGGGTTCTGAAATGGGTTAATGGCAAGAACTTCGAGTAGTTCTTGCGCCTTTGGTTTAATTCCGCTTGCAGCAAGCTTTTTTGCATCATTCATTGCCTGCTTGGCGTAAACAACTTCCCAACCTACCACTTAAGTGTCTTCGAGCTTTTTGAGAGGGGTTCAGCCATCCCTGTCTTTATGGACTCGCGCATGCCTGGCACGGCCAAAAGGTACAAGGTTTCTTGAATTGCGCTCCAGTCTTCCGCAGAGAGCAGCACGGCACTGTTGCGTCTTCCAGAAATGATGATTGGCTCATGAGACTCTACTGTTTGATCAATGAGCCGGTACAGATTTGCGCGAGCTTCGCTGGCGGTAAGAGTGTTCATTTCGTGCTCCTTCAAAGAAGCTCTCATGGTACGCTAATGCGTACGTCTGTCAAGTGACTCTACAAGCGGTAAAGATGCCTAATCGGGATAGGAGAAAGCCTCACGGCCCTCCTTGTATAAATGGGAACAAAGATACGTTGGTACACAATCGGCAGGTGTTGCACCTCTACCGTGAAGTTAACCGGCTCCGCGCTTTTGTGGAGTCCGGGTTGAACGCCGGGTTAGGGCTTGGGCGTCAACATAAGAGTCAAGAAGCCGACGAATCATGCGCTGGTACTGGGTGTGATGTTTCGATGCTTCGGTCTTGAAAAACTCGATGCTTTTTCTGCTCAGAGCCAGAGTGACCTTCACGCCTTCCTCACGAAAAGCTAGCTCGCTCGGTGAGGGGAGAAAGTCGGTAACTACCTGAGTCTTGCCTAGGGGTTCATCCGTGTATTTTATTTTAGTTCCGGCATAACGCTGGCTTGAGCCAGCATTAGCCTTCTCAGAAACTCCGCTACGCTGTGTTTTCGCGCTCATAAATTGCCTTTCCTTTGCGCCAATAGCCAGCGCCGATAATTCGAATAACAGAAGCGCGATATGTGAATCGCACCGTAAGAACGCCGCCATCAACCTCCCCGAAGCAATAGAAACGCTCTTCGGTTTGACTGTGGGTGATGTCCTTGGCAATCACGCGCTGAGGATCGGCGAAGGCATGCTGGGCGCGGGAAAATGAAACGCCGTGCTTCTGCTGATTTTCAGCATCCTTGTCGGCATCCCAATCAAAGCGAGTATTTGCCATAGGCGTAGACTAGCACTTGGCAATATAAAAAGCCATACGTTGATATGGAAGCCGTAATCGGGATTGGAGAAAGCCTCACGGCCTCCCCCTCCCACACCACCGTGCATACGGGGCCGTACACGGCGGTTCAATGAACAAATTCCTGTCATCCTGCGAGAGATGGCAGACCCAAACTGCTGATGAACCTCGCCGGCAGGGCCAGCGTTAGCGCCGGAGAAAATCGTGGTCTTGAAAATCATCTAGCCGGCCTCCTACCGCCGTTGGCGGTGGGATTAGGCATATTTGAACTCAATTTTATGGATCTTTTTCAGGTTCACAGTCTGCTTGGCTTGCCATAAGTCGTAATTATCTTGCATCGTCAACCAGCTTTCGGGGGAGCGTCCCAATGCCTTGGAAAGACGAAGAGCCATTTCAGGGCTTACACCGCTGGTTTGGTTCAAAACGCGATTAAGAGTCGAGGCGGCAACGCCCAACTTGAGGGCGAGTTCCCTGCAGCTGATTTCGTTTGGTGCAAGATAAACCTCTTGAATAAATGCGCCGGGGTGAGGTGGATTGTGCATAGCCATTAGTGATAATCCTCGTAATCTAAAACAAATGCGTTGCCGTTCTCAAACTCGAACGTTACGCGCCAATTGCCATTTACCCATATTGACCAACGCCCATGATCACTTCCCTTTAGCGGGTTTCGTCGCGCCTTACCGCATGACCGGCAAGCGCGGCAAGAACGATGCGGCGGACGCCGCCGCGATCCGCGAAGCCGTCACCCGCCCCAACATGCTCTTCGTCCCGATCAAGGAAGAACATCTGCAAATCATCCTGTGCCTGCACCGCACGCGGCAGGGTTTTGTGGAAGAGCGCACCGCAAGCTACAACCGCCTGCGCGGCCTGATCGCCGAAGTCGGCATCGTGCTGCCGCGGAAAGTGACCTGCCTGCGCCGCGAGATCGGCGCGCATCTGGAAGACCTGCCGGGTTACGCCAACCTGTGCGTGAACGACCTCCCCCTCCCACACCACCGTGCATATAGCTTGAATGACTTTATGCAAAGCCACGCAACTACTCGTTAGGTTTCTTCACCGAACTTTACTTAGCCGTTCGGCCATCCGGGTTTGCCAACCTGCCCCTGTGGCCTTCCACCGTTCAATCACGTCAGCCGGTAACCGCAGGGAAATCAACTTGCGCGGATTTGGCGAAAGCGGCCTTCCACCTTTATTCACTTTTGCGCGCGCGAGCATTTCTTCGGTAAGTTCCGGCAGATCGTCGTATTCCTCTTTCTTCAACGTGTGTGCATCGACCCGAGCCATGTCAGACTTTAAGGAGCGGTGCGATGCGGTTTTGTTCGCGTTCATTGGCTTTCCTCATACTGAAAACGTGGCGATCCGCGCCACGCGGTGTGTAGCCTACAACGATCATCCGCCCTTCTAACAATCCGTAGCAGATAACACGCGTTTCGCCGTAGTCCTTTCGCGTATCTTCGACCTCCAAAGTGACACCCGCAAAAATCAATGCAGCATCATCAAAATCCAGCCCGCGTTCAGATAACGCCTTGTCTCGCTTGGTTGGATCGAAAGTGATTAGCATGTGGTTATTGTAGTTACATCAACCGCTGGGTGCAAGGTGATATTTGAGCCAATTTTTTTGGGCGCGACAGAGCTTCGTGGCGACTCAAAAACCTAACGTTTGAGGTAACCGGCCTTGCGCGGCTTTTTGCGCAAGGTCCGATTGCCCGAGAAGAACATCGTGTCAAACCGGGATGGCAACGTCACCTTCCGCTACCAGAACAGCGAAACCCGCAAGATGGAAACCCGCACTTTGGGCGGCGTGGCGTTCCTGCGTCTGATCCTGCTGCACATACTGCCAAAGGGTTTCAGGCGTGCGCGCAATTTCGGCTTTCTGCATCCCAACAGCCGGCTGGTCAAACTGGTGCAACTGATCAAGCGGGTGGTTGTTCCACCCAGACCGCGTCCGGCGGTGGACTGCACCTGCTGCGGCAAGCCGATGCGGGTTGTGCGCACGCGGGTGAGGTGCGCGGGGGATGCATCGAGCAGAGCAGCCTGGCGCCGGTCCGGGAGACCGCCATGTAAACCGGCGCGCCCCGCAAACCTGCCCCAATCAGCAGGTGCGGGCAAACTCACTCTGAAATCGGCTGGAATCGGGTAAAGCAGCCACTTTAGCGTGAAATACATTTACGAAAACAGCCGTATGTTGCATGGAATCAATCTGTTACTCTGTGGATAAGTTCAGGCCCAGTAGAACCTATTTCATAATCAGGGGCGCTGCGCTTCTGCTGCATGAAAGTTAGGCACGGGAAACGGCGCTGTCGTTTTGCCCAAAGTGGCTTTTTAAAATATCCGGGGCGTCTCGGCCCTTCGTTGCGAGGCCGGATTGAGGAGATATTTGCATAGCGTTTGTGAGGCCCCACCGGGCTCGTCCAACAAACGGTTCAGATCGTGGCTCGCTTCGCGATCACGACCTAACCTTAATCGTTAGCGTGAAAGACACCACTCACGGGACGTAACAAATTCTGGCCTGTCGCAAGCCAGAGCGAAGGGAGGCGAGTGATGTGAGCGATTAAGCGGTGGCCGTGGCCGGCATAAAGCCGTGCTTGACCAGCATTTTTATCC
>JACRPU010000059.1 GCA_016223025.1 Nitrosomonadales bacterium
TCATCATGGAACCACGCCAGAAACTCGGCGTAGTTGCGCGGGTAATCGGCCCCGGCTTTGGGATGGCTCTTTTGTTTGGAGGTGTGCGTTGATTCCACTGCTTAATTGTAGCATTACCGTAATTACGTGAATACCCCATATAAGGAATGGGATTTAGGTTCCAGCGCCGCAAGGCGTGCGAGTTCGAGTCTCGCCTTTCGCACCAGCGGCCCTTTCGCGCCAGCAGAAGATTTGCACATTATCTCAAGGTAAGGAACCAATATGTCGAGCGTAGAAACCCTGGGGGCGCTGGAGCGCCGCCTGAATGCACATATTCCCCAGCAGCAGATTCGCGGCGAAATCGAGGTACGGCTGAAGCGCATGGGCCGCACTGTCAAGGTTCACGGTTTCCGTCCGGGCAAAGTGCCGTTCAGGATTTTGCAGCAACAATACGGCGCGCAAGTGTACCGGGAAGTGCTGGGCGATGCCTTGCGGCGTTCCTTTGACGAGGCGGCACAGGCCAACAGCCTGAAAGTGGCGGGCTATCCCAACTTCGAGGTCAAGGCAACCGACCCTTCTGCCGACCGGATCGAATACAGCGCAACGTTCGAGGTTTATCCGGAGGTTGTCATCGGGGACATAGCTGCGGAGACCGTGGAGCGCGCGACTTATACCCTGACAGACGCCGATGTTGACAACACCATCGCAACGCTGCGCAAACAGCGCGCGGTATTCGAGGCTGCCGACCGCGCGGCGCAAATGGATGACCGTGTGCGGCTGGATTTCTGCGGCAAGCTGAACGGCGCAGTGTTCGAGGGTGGAGAGGCAGCGGATGCTGCCGTGGAGCTGGGCAACGGGCGCCTGCTGCCGGATTTCGAGAATGCCGTCATCGGCATGAAGGCGGGGGAAACCAGATCGTTCGACATGACTTTCCCGGCGGATTACCACGGCAAGGATGTGGCAGGCAAACAGGTGACCTTTACCGTTACCCTGCATGCGGTGGAAGCGCCGCGCCTGCCGGAACTGGACGGCGAATTTGCCGGGTCGTTCGGCATCGAGGACGGCGACATAAACAAGCTGAAAGCGGAGATCCGCGACAACCTGGAACGCGAGGTCGGGCGCCGCTTGAAGTCGCGCAACAAGAACAGCGCGATGGACTTGCTGCTGAAAATTGGCCGCCTGGATGCGCCCAAGGCATTGGTGGATGCGGAAGTGCAGAGCCTGATTCAGCAGACCGCAGACGACATGCGCGAGCGCGGCGTGAAGATACCCCAGGGCATGTCGTTGCCGCCCGACCTCTTTACCGAGCGCGCGCAAAAGCGCGTGAAGCTGGGGCTGATTCTGGCAGAACTGGCCGGCCGGCACGGGTTGAGGGCCAGGCCGGAACAGGTCAAGGCGCTGGTGCAGGATTACGCGCAAAGCTTCGAACAGCCGGAAGAAGTGGTAAAGTGGCATTACAGCGATCCGTCGCGCCTGCAGGAAGCGAACAGCCTGACGCTGGAAGACAACGTGGTGGCGTGGGTGATGGGGGTTGCCAGGGTGGCCGACAAGCCGGTGGCGTTCAACGATCTGATGGAGAAAAACGGATGATGCGCAGCGAACCCTTTCCGCGCAACCGGGAGCCGCAGGACAACACCCCCCGGAACATCGGCCTGATCCCGATGGTGATCGAAACCAGCGGGCGCGGGGAGCGCGCCTACGACATTTATTCGCGCCTGCTCAAGGAGCGCGTGGTGTTCCTGGTTGGCCCGATCAACGATGCCGTAGCGAATCTGGTGGTGGCGCAACTGCTGTTTCTCGAATCGGAAAACCCGGACAAGGAAATCCATCTCTATATCAACTCGCCCGGAGGCTCCATCTCCGCCGGCATGGCGATTTACGACACCATGCAGTTCATCAAGCCGGATGTGTCCACGCTGTGCATCGGTATCGCGGCCTCGATGGGCGCTTTCCTGTTGCAGGCCGGAGCGAAAGGCAAACGCTTTGCGCTGCCCAATTCGACCGTGATGATCCATCAGCCATTGGGCGGTTTCCAGGGACAGGCCACGGATATCGAGATTCACGCCAAATATATTCTGAGCCTGCGCGAGCGCCTGTATGTCCTGATGGCGCAGCACACGGGCCGCAGCGTCGAAGAGATCGCCCGCGACAGCGAGCGCGACAAATTCCTGAGCGCGACCGAGGCGGTGGAATACGGCCTGGTGGACAAGGTGCTGGACAAACGGGTTTAAGAGTGGGTATGTCGGGTATTGAGATGTGAGGAGATCGAATGTCGCTGGATAAAAACAAGGGTGACAAATTGCTGTACTGCTCGTTTTGCGGCAAGAGCCAGCATGAAGTGCGCAAGCTGATCGCGGGCCCTTCCGTGTTCGTGTGCGACGAATGCATCGAGCTGTGCAACGATATTATCCGCGAGGAAACCCAGACCGGAACGCCCGGCAAAACGGACAAGGGCGATCTGCCGGTGCCGCGCGAAATCTGCGCGCGCCTGGACGAGTATGTGATCGGCCAGGAGCAGGCCAAGAAAATTCTTTCCGTGGCGGTATACAACCACTACAAGCGGCTGAAGACCACCGACAAGGATGGCGTGGAGCTGTCCAAGAGCAATATCCTGCTGATCGGGCCGACCGGCTCCGGCAAGACCCTCCTGGCGCAGACGCTGGCGCGCCTGCTCAATGTTCCGTTCGTGATGGCGGACGCTACCACACTGACCGAAGCGGGATATGTCGGGGAGGATGTCGAGAACATCATCCAGAAACTGCTGCAAGCGTGCGATTACGATGTGGAGCGCGCCCAGCGCGGCATCGTTTATATTGACGAGATAGACAAGATCTCGCGCAAATCGGACAACCCTTCGATCACCCGCGATGTTTCCGGCGAGGGGGTGCAACAGGCGCTGCTCAAGCTGATCGAAGGCACCAAGGCGTCCGTGCCGCCGCAGGGCGGGCGCAAGCACCCGAACACCGAGTTCCTGCAGGTGGATACCACCAATATCCTGTTCATCTGCGGCGGGGCATTCGACGGGCTGGAAAAGGTGATACGCAACCGCTCCGAGAAGGCGGGGATCGGCTTCGGCGCAAATCTGGTCGCGCGCGATGACAGGAAAGGCGTGGGGGCGTTGCTGCGCGGGGTGGAGCCGGAAGACCTGATCAAGTTTGGCCTGATCCCGGAATTCGTCGGCCGCCTGCCGGTGGTTGCCACGCTGGACGAGCTCGACGAGGCCGCGCTGGTGCAGATACTGACCGAACCAAAGAACGCCCTGACCAAGCAGTATCAGAAACTGTTTGCGATGGAAGGGGTGGAGCTGGAGTTCTGCGAGGGAGTGTTGCAGGCTATCGCCAGGAAGGCGCTGGCGCGCAAGGCTGGCGCGCGCGGCCTGCGCTCCATCCTGGAGCACGCCCTGCTCGATACCATGTTCGATTTGCCATCCATCGAAAACGTGGACAAGGTGGTGCTGGACAAGAGCGGCGCGAATGGGGAAATCCGGCCCATCGTGATGTATGCGGACGCGCACAAGGCAGCTTAGCTCTTCATAAACAAGGCGGTGCGCAACAACTTGAATTATTTGCCCGCGCGCCCATCTAACCCGCAAGTTAACTTGTGAAGGCCCCCCGCCATGACTGAACACGACGCCGAAACTCCTGCCGGTTACGGCTTATTCCCGTTGCTGCCTTTGCGCGATGTGGTGGTTTTTCCCCACATGGTAATCCCGCTTTTTGTCGGGCGCACAAAATCCATCAAGGCTCTGGAAACCGCCATGGAGACCGGGAAGGGCATTGTGCTGGTGGCGCAGAAATCCGCCGCCAAGGATGAGCCATCCATGGATGACCTGTACCGCATCGGCAGCATCGCGAGTATTTTGCAAATGCTCAAATTGCCGGATGGAACCGTCAAGGTTCTGGTCGAGGGAACACAGCGCGCCAGGGTGTTGCGCGTGGCGGATGAGCATACGCACTTCGATGCAGAGGTCGAGCCGGTGGAAGCGGACGACAGCCTCGGCCACGAGGCCGAGGCGATGCGCCGCGCCCTGATCAACCAGTTCGATCAGTACGTCAAACTCAACAAGAAGATTCCGCCGGAGATACTGACCTCTCTGGCCGGAATAGAAGATGCCGGACGGCTGGCGGATACCATCGCCGCGCACTTGCCGCTCAAACTGGAACAGAAGCAGGAGGTGCTGGAGATATTCGAGGTGCGCAAGCGGCTCGAACATTTGCTGGGGCTGCTGGAAGCCGAACTGGATATTCTGCAGGTCGAGAAACGCATCCGTGGCCGCGTCAAGCGCCAGATGGAAAAGAGCCAGCGCGAGTATTACCTGAACGAACAGGTCAAGGCGATCCAGAAGGAGTTGGGCGAGGGCGAGGAAGGCGCGGACATTGACGAGATGGAAAAGAAAATCAAGGCTGCGCACATGCCCAAGGATGCGCGCGCCAAGGCTGAGTCCGAGCTGAAGAAACTGCGCCTGATGTCGCCCATGTCGGCCGAGGCGACCGTGGTGAGAAACTATATTGACGTGCTGGCGGGGTTGCCTTGGAAGAAGAAAACCAAGATCAGCACCGACCTGAAAAACGCCGAAGAAATTCTGGAGGCGGACCACTACGGGCTGGAAAAGGTCAAGGAGCGCATCGTCGAGTATCTCGCGGTGCAGCAACGGGTGGACAAGATGAAGGCGCCCATCCTGTGCCTGGTCGGGCCGCCCGGCGTGGGCAAGACCTCGCTGGGGCAATCCATCGCGCGGGCGACCAACCGCAAGTTCATGCGCATGTCGCTGGGCGGGGTGCGCGACGAGTCGGAAATCCGCGGCCACCGCCGCACGTACATCGGCTCCATGCCGGGCAAAATCCTGCAGAACATGACCAAGGTGGGCGTGAAAAACCCGCTGTTCCTGCTCGACGAGGTGGAGGCGACCCTTCTTCCGCGCTGCTGGAAGTGCTCGATCCGGAACAGAACCACACCTTCGTGGATCATTACGTCGAGGTCGAGTATGACCTGTCCGACGTGATGTTCGTGGCGACCGCGAACACCATGAACATTCCGGCGCCGTTGCTGGACCGCATGGAGATCATTCATGTGTCGAGCTATACCGAGGACGAAAAGGTCAACATCGCGACCCGCTACCTGATCCCCAAGGCACTGAAGAACAACGGGCTGAAAGCGGAAGAAATCGGTGTTTCCGAAAGCGCCATCCGCGACATCCTGCGCTATTACACGCGCGAGGCGGGCGTGCGCGGGCTGGAACGCGAGCTTTCCAAGATTTGCCGCAAAGTGGTCAAGTCGCTGCTGCTCAAAGGGCGCGGCAGCAAGGTGACGGTGAACGCGCGCAACCTGGATAAATTTCTCGGTGTGCGCCGCTATAGCTACGGCATTGCCGAGAAGCGCAACCAGGTTGGACAGGTAACCGGCCTTGCGTGGACCGAGGTCGGGGGCGAACTGCTGACCATCGAAACCGCCGTTTTGCCGGGCAAGGGCAAGACTACCACCACCGGCAAGCTGAGCGAAGTGATGCAGGAATCCATTCAGGCAGCGCTCAGCGTGGTGCGCAGCCGCGCGCGCGGGCTGGGTATCGCCGATGATTTTTACCAGAAAAATGATTTGCACATTCACTTGCCGGAAGGCGCCACGCCCAAAGATGGCCCGAGCGCAGGCATCGGCATTTGCACGGCAATGGTGTCGGCTTTGACCGGCATTCCGGTGCGCGCGGATGTGGCGATGACCGGGGAAATCACGTTGCGTGGCGAGGTGTTGCCGATCGGCGGCTTGAAGGAGAAGCTGCTGGCGGCACAGCGCGGCGGCATCAAGGTCGTTCTGATTCCCGAAGAAAACACCAAGGATCTGGTCGAGATTCCGGATAACGTCAAGAACAGGCTGGAGATTCATCCGGTAAAGTGGATAGATCAGGTGCTGGAAATGGCGCTGGAGCACAAGCCGGAGCCGCTGGCAGAAATTGCGCCGCCAGTCAATCCCGTTCCGGTTGCGAGCGAAAATCTCGGCACCGCCATAATCAAGCATTGAGGCGGCAATTGGAGTTTTCGGGAATTTCGTCAAAAAAACAAAATTTCTTTTGAATTACTTGACCAAGCCCAAAACCCTTGATATAAAGCCGTTGCAGGGCTTTTCCTGTCAAACTCAACCAATCACATAAAGGGGATGCTTGTATGAACAAATCTGAACTGATTGATGCAATTGCAAAATCCGCTGACATTTCCAAGGCTGCTGCCGGTAACGCGCTGGATGCCACCGTTGACACCGTCAAGAAGGCCTTGAAAAAAGGCGATATGGTCACCTTGGTTGGTTTTGGCACGTTTTATGTAGGTAAGCGCGCTGCGCGCAATGGCCGTAATCCCCGCACTGGCGCAACGATCAAGATCAAGGCAGCAAAGGTTCCAAAATTCCGCTCCGGCAAAGGACTGAAGGACGCCATCAATTAATTTCTGCGGGTGCTTAGCTCAGCTGGTAGAGCGTCGCCCTTACAAGGCGAATGTCGGCGGTTCGATCCCGTCAGCACCTACCAAGCCTGAATCTTAAGGGTTAGGATTGATCTCCTAGCCCTTAGTTTTTGTTGTGGGCTGCATCGCACGGGCTTCCCCGGCGCATGTTTTTGACCGGAAATGGCCGGGTGGGATATACTGCGCCGCCCTTGGAAGCTCAAGGGGCGGTATCCCCGTCATACCGGATATTTGGAGTGCGGCAATGCCGCACTTTCGTTTTTCTGTAGCCGGATTTTCCTGCGGTTGGTTGAAGGGTACCTCTAAAAATTCAAAGTCTAAGCAAGACAAGGCGCGAGAAAAAAATTGCGGCGCGGCACATGTGTGATACGTGAGGAGTAATTTTTTGTGAGCAATGCAGTATTGCGACGATGAACCGGATTTTTGAGGTGCCCTGAAGAGAACTGGTTATGCCCGTTATTACCTTGCCGGATGGATCGCAGCGCAGCTTTGCGCAGCCCGTTTCTGTCGCCGAAATCGCCCGAAGCATCGGCGCCGGTCTGGCGCGCGCGGCGCTTGCCGGCAAGGTGGACGGGGATCTGGTTGACACCTCCCACCTGATTTCTGCCGATGCCGCCCTGGCTATCGTTACCGACAAGGATGCGGAAGGGCTGGATCTCATCCGCCATTCCACCGCGCACTTGCTGGCCTACGCGGTCAAGGAGCTGTTTCCCGACGCGCAGGTAACCATCGGCCCGGTAATAGAAAACGGTTTTTATTACGATTTTTCCTATGCGCGCCCGTTCACGCCGGAGGATCTGGTGGAGATCGAGAAGCGCATGACCGAACTGGCCAGGCTGGATTTGCCCATCGTGCGGCGCGTGCTGCCGCGCGACGAGGCGGTGGCTTATTTCAAGCGTATCGGCGAACACTACAAGGCCGAGATCATCGGATCCATTCCTGCGGATCAGGAGGTATCGCTGTACAGCGAGGGCGAATTCACCGACCTGTGCCGCGGCCCGCATGTGCCGTCCACCGGAAAACTCAAGGTGTTCAAGCTGATGAGCGTGGCCGGCGCCTACTGGCGCGGGGATCACCGCAACGAAATGTTGCAGCGCATCTACGGCACGGCCTGGGCGAAGAAGGAAGACCTCGATGCCTACCTGCATCGCCTGGACGAAGCGGAGAAGCGCGACCACCGCAAACTGGCCAGGCAGCTCGACCTGTTCCACATGCAAGACGATGCACCCGGCATGGTGTTCTGGCACCCCAATGGCTGGATCATCTGGCAGGAAATCGAGCAATACATGCGCTCCAGGTTCCGCGAGCATGGCTACCGGGAAGTGCGCACCCCGACCATCCTGGATCGCGCGCTGTGGGAAAAATCTGGCCACTGGGAAAATTACCGCGACAACATGTTCACCACCCATTCCGAAGCGCGCGATTATGCGGTGAAACCGATGAACTGCCCCGGCCATGTGCAGATTTTCAACTGCGGTTTGCACAGCTACCGCGACTTGCCGATGCGCCTGGCAGAGTTCGGCTCCTGCCACCGCAACGAGCCTTCCGGTTCGCTGCATGGCTTGATGCGCGTGCGCGGATTTATCCAGGATGATGCGCATATCTTTTGCGCCGAGCGGCAGATTGAAAGCGAAGTGGCGGATTTTATTGCCATGCTGCAAAAGGTTTATGCGGATTTCGGTTTCAACGACGTGCTGGTGAAGCTGTCCACCCGCCCGGAAAAGCGCGTGGGATCGGACGAAACCTGGGACAAGGCGGAGGAGGCGCTGGCGGCGGCGTTGGGCCGGAACGGCCTGGAGTACGGGTTGCAGCCCGGCGAGGGGGCATTCTACGGCCCCAAGATCGAATTTTCGCTCAAGGATACGCTGGGCCGGGTGTGGCAGTGCGGCACCATCCAGCTCGACTTCAATCTGCCGGTGCGCCTGGGCGCGGAATATGTGGACGAGGACAATACGCGCAAAGCGCCGGTGATGCTGCACCGCGCCATCCTCGGCTCGCTGGAGCGGTTCATCGGCATACTCATCGAACATCACGGCGGCTCTTTCCCGCTGTGGCTGTCTCCGGTGCAGGCGGTTGTGATGAATATCTCACAGGCGCAGGAAGCCTATGCGGCCCAAGTCGCGGAAACTTTGCGTGCAGCGGGGTTGCGCGTCTATCCGGATTTGCGCAACGAGAAAATTACCTATAAAATACGAGAACATAGCTTGCAGAAATTACCTTATCACCTGATCGTGGGCGACAAGGAAGTGGCTGCTGGCTTGGTTGCCGTGCGAACCCGTAAAGGTGAGGATCTCGGGCAGATGCCCGTGGAGGCACTGTTGCAACGCCTTCGCTCCGAGCTGCAAGCGGGTTGCACGGTTTAATTTTTTGATGGAGAAACGGCAATAGCTCAGGAAAAAGTACAGCGCATCAACGAGCAAATAACTGCACCCCAGGTGCGGCTGGTTGGTGCAAAAGGGGAGCCACTCGGTATTGTGGCGGTTGCGGAAGCATTGCGTTTGGCCGGCGAGGCCGATCTGGACCTGGTGGAAATCGCGCCCATGGCGGAGCCGCCGGTATGCCGCATCATGGATATCGGCAAATTCAAGTATGCCGAGAGCAAGAAGCAGCATGAGGCCAAGCTCAAGCAGAAGCAGATTCAGATCAAGGAAGTAAAATTCCGCCCCAGCACGGATGAGGGCGATTACAACATCAAGCTGCGCAACCTGATCCGTTTTCTGGAGGAAGGCGATAAGACCAAGATCACCTTGCGCTTCCGCGGTCGCGAGATCGCCCATCAGAGCATCGGTATGCGGCTGCTGGAAAGGGTCAAAGCAGATCTCGAGGAACACGGCGCCGTCGAGCAGTTCCCCAAGATGGAGGGGCGCCAGATGGTGATGGTGCTGGCGCCAAAACCGAAGAAAAAATAGCCGGAATTACATTCCGCATCGAGCGGGGGGCTGCTCGATGCGGATAGCTGCAAAAAGCCCCGGATAAGTGGTTCCAGGTTTACAAGCGTTCCTGTCAGGAGCCACCTGGCGTCATATAATACATGGAGTCGTCATGCCTAAAATGAAAACCAAGAGCGGTGCAGCCAAGCGCTTCAGAGTGCGCGCGGGCGGCAGCGTCAAGCGCTCGCAGGCGTTCAAGCGCCACATCCTCACCAAGAAAACCACCAAGAACAAGCGCCAATTGCGCGGCACCACCGGGGTTCACGCGACCAACAAGGCATCCGTGCGCGCCATGATGCCTTATGCATCGTAAGGAGTAGAACATGTCAAGAGTCAAACGTGGAGTAACGGCGCGCGCGCGCCACAAGAAAGTGCTGGAGCAGGCCAAGGGTTATCGTGGTCGGCGCGGCAACGTGTACCGCATTGCCAAGGAAGCGGTGATGAAGGCGGGACAATACGCTTACCGCGACCGCCGCCAGCGCAAGCGCCAGTTCCGCACCCTCTGGATCGCGCGCATCAATGCGGCCGCACGCGAGCAGGGATTGAGCTACAGCGTGTTCATGAACGGCCTGAAGAAGGCTGCGATCGAAATTGACCGCAAGATGCTGGCGGACCTAGCGGTGTTTGACAAGGCCGCATTCACGCAGATCGTCGGACAGGCCAAAGCCAGCCTCGGCGTATAGCTATACAGTCCGGGCGAGCGCAAATCTGCGCTCGCCCGACATGCAGGTGTCTCCCTCACCCCCGTTCCCCCTCTGGGTGTGACAACTAGCCACTCGACTAGGCTGCAAGAAGCCGCAGCCAAGTCGCTGGCTATCCCGGAAGGAGGGGAGTACGGACATGCCCTCGCTGCGCGAGATTCACGTTAAGGAGGCGTTCTGCGCCTCCATTTTCTTTCTGGGCGACTTTATTACATGCAGGAACTCGAACTCATACTTGACGAGGCGCTGAAGCAGTTTGCCGCCACTGCCCAGGCGGCGGAACTGGAGCAGGTCAAAGCGCGGTATCTCGGCAAGGAAGGCAGCCTGACCGGGTTGCTGAAGAGTTTGGGCAGGCTGCCTGCCGAAGATCGTCCGGCGGCTGGCGCGCGTATCAACCGGGTCAAACAGACTATCGAAATCGCGTTGCAGGCTCGGCGCGATGCCATCCAGCAACAGGCGTTGCAACAGAAACTGGCGGCGGAAGCGCTGGATGTCACCTTGCCTGGACGCGGCCTCGATGTGGGCGGGTTGCATCCGGTCACGCGCGTACTGGATCGCATCGAGACGCTGTTTCACTCCATCGGTTTCGATGTTGCCACCGGCCCGGAAATCGAGAATGATTTTTATAACTTCACCGCGCTGAACATCCCGCAGAACCATCCGGCGCGCGCCATGCACGACACTTTCTACATAGACGAGCAGCATGTGCTGCGCACGCATACATCCCCGATCCAGATCCGCTACATGCAGGCGCATACGGAGAAATACCGCAGTTTTCAGACGATGCCGGACATCCGCATCATCGCGCCGGGGCGCGTGTATCGAGTGGATTCCGATGCCACCCATTCGCCGATGTTCCATCAGGTCGAAGGGTTGTGGATAGGTGAGCAGGTTAGTTTCGCCAATCTTGAACACCTGATCTCTTTCTTCCTCACTGAATTTTTTGAGAACAAGGCTATAAAGGTACGCTTCCGCCCCTCGTTCTTTCCATTCACCGAGCCGTCAGCCGAGTTTGACATGAGATGGAAAGGCGGCTGGCTGGAGATTGGCGGCTGCGGTATGGTTCACCCGAACGTACTCAAGCATGTCGGCATAGACAGCGAGAAATACATAGGCTTCGCCTTTGGTGTGGGCGTGGAGCGGCTGGCCATGCTGCGTTACGGCGTGAACGATCTGAGGTTGTTTTTCGAGAACGATCTGCAATTCTTGAAGCAATTTAACTGACCATGCAATTTTCTGAATCTTGGCTGCGCTCATTAGTGGATTCATTTCCCCCCGGTCATGAACTGGTTCCTCACAGTCACGAACTGGCGGATATGTTGACTATGGCGGGGCTGGAAGCCGAAAAAATGGTGGCGGTCGCGCCCGCATTCGACAAAGTGGTGGTAGCGCAGGTATTGAGCAAGGAAAAACATCCCGATGCCGACCGCCTCAATCTGCTCAAAGTGGATGTGGGGCAGGTCGAGCCGCTGGACATCGTGTGCGGCGCGCAGAATGTCACGGTCGGCATGAAAGCACCGTGTGCCTTGGTTGGCGCGAAGCTGCCCGGCATGGAAATCAAGCAGGCCAAGGTGCGCGGCGTCGTATCCTCCGGCATGATGTGCTCGGCGAAAGAACTGGGCTTGGCGGAAGAGAGCAGCGGGTTGTTGGAGCTGAGCGCCGATGCGGAGGTCGGGCAGAGCATACGCCAGCATCTCGATTTGGACGACCACCTGATTACGCTCAAGCTCACGCCGAACCGTGGCGATTGCCTGTCGCTATACGGCATCGCGCGCGAAGTCGCCGCGCTGGTTCATGCGCCCTTCCCGGTTTTGGAAGAACCCTCGTTTGATCAGGCGAGCAACGAAAAAATTAACGTCAGGGTTGCTGACGTAGCGGCTTGCCCGCGCTACACCGGGCGCGTGATCGCCGGAGTCGATGCAAAAGCCGCCACACCCGCCTGGATGGTGCGGCGATTGGAGCGTTGCGGCCTGCGCAGCATCAGCGCGATTGTTGATGTGACTAACTACGTGTTGCTCGAATTCGGCCAGCCATTGCATGCCTTCGACCTGAGCAAACTAAATGGTGGCATAACAGTGCGCTTCGCGCTGGCGGGCGAACGGATCAAGCTGCTCAACGAGCAAACGATAGAATTGCAAGACGACATGCTGGTGATTGCCGACGACAAAGCGCCGGTCGCTCTGGCGGGTGTAATGGGCGGCGCGGATAGCGCGGTGACTGACACGACCACCGACATTTTCCTCGAAAGCGCATTCTTTGCACCCAGCGTGATTGTCGGCAAGTCGCGTCGCCTGGGTTTTGGTTCTGACTCATCTTACCGCTTCGAGCGTGGGGTGGATTTTGCCGCGACGCGCATGGCGCTGGAACGCGCCACGCAACTGGTTCTTGAGATATGCGGCGGGCAGGCGGGGGCGATCAGCGAAGCGCGCGCAACATTGCCCGCGCGCCCCCCCATCCTGCTGCGCGCAAGCCGCGTGGAGCGCGTGCTGGGCTTATCGGTCGTATCTCTGGGGGGGGCGGACGAGGTTGGGAGGATGCTGTCGCGGCTGGGCATGATATGTCGGCGAAACGGCGACGAGTTCAGCGTGACACCGCCCAGCTACCGCTTCGACATTGCTATCGAAGAGGATCTCATCGAAGAAATCGCACGCGTTCGTGGCTATGAAAATTTAACCGCCGCGACGCCGCAGGCGCGCATGACCATGCTGCCGCTAACCGAGGAGCAACGCCCCTTGGCGAAGCTACGCCAGGCGCTGGTGCTGCGCGACTATCAGGAAACCATCAACTACGCTTTCGTGGAATCCGAATGGGAGCGCGACCTGTGCGGCAACACCACACCCATCGCATTGAAGAACCCAATTGCCAGCCAGATGAGCGTGATGCGCAGCAGTTTGCTGGGCGGACTGCTCGCCGCATTGCGCACCAACCTCGCGCGCAAGCAACCGCGCGTGCGCCTGTTCGAGATGGGCGGTTGTTTCGCCGCCGAGGCGGGCGGCTATGTACAGCGGGAGCGCGTGGCAGGATTGACTTACGGCTCGGCTTTGCCGGAGCAGTGGGGGGCTGCGGCGCGCAACGTGGATTTCTACGACGTCAAGGCGGACGTGGAAGCCTTGTTTGCTCCAGCGACGTTGAGTCTTGTGGCAGCGACGCATCCGGCCTCGCACCCCGGACGCTCGGCGCAAATCTGGCTGAACGGCGAAAAAGCGGGCTGGATCGGCGAACTGCACCCGCAGTGGATGCGGCAATATGACATACCGCAGCCGGTAGTGTGGTTCGAGGTGGATTTGGCCGCTCTGGTGCGAGCGGAAATGCCCCATGTCGGCGAGATATCCAGATTTCCGCCGGTGCGCCGCGACTTGGCCGTAGTAGTGGACGAAGGCTTGACCGTTCAATTCCTGCTGGATGCCATGCGGGCCGCGCAGGCACCAAATATTTGCGAGCTTGCGCTGTTTGACCTGTATCGCGCCAAGGGGGTGGGAGATGGTAAAAAAAGCCTTGCTTTCCGCGTGTTATTGCAAGATACTCAAAAAACATTGACGGACGGGGAAGTCGACCAAAGCATTGCGCGCCTGGTCGCTGTCTTGCAACAGCACGGCGCGCAATTGCGTATGTGAGGGGGGATCATGACGTTGACCAAAGCAGAGCTGGCGGACTTGCTGTTTGAAAAAGTCGGTCTGAACAAACGCGAGGCCAAGGATATGGTGGAGGATTTCTTCGAGGAAATCCGCGCCAAGCTCGAGCGCGGCGAAAGCGTAAAATTGTCCGGCTTCGGCAATTTCCAGTTGCGCGACAAACCGCAGCGACCGGGGCGCAACCCCAAGACCGGCGAGGAAATCCCGATCACCGCGCGGCGCGTGGTGACTTTTCACCCCAGCCAGAAACTCAAGAGCATGGTAGAAAAGAGCTATTCTTTCGGCGCGGCCCAGAACAGATCGCCTCGCTAGAGAACCATATGCCCAGTTCCGAACTGCCAGCAATTCCGGCCAAACGCTACTTCACCATTGGCGAAGTGAGCGAGTTGTGCGGGGTGAAAGCGCATGTGCTGCGCTACTGGGAACAGGAATTTACCCAGCTCAAACCGGTCAAGCGTCGGGGCAACCGGCGTTATTACCAGCACCACGAAGTAGTGTTGATCCGCCGCATCCGCCAGTTGCTGTACGAAGAAGGATTCACAATCAGCGGCGCGCGCGGTCGTCTGGATCACTTCGACCTGCCACGCGAAGAGGCGGGGTTGCCGCAATGTCTGCCACCCTCCTCCAGCCAGCCCGAACTGCGCCGCGAACTCCGCGAAATTCTCGCACTTCTGCAAACGTAACCGGCGGGTTTCCCTCGTTGCCCCCGCCGCTCCGCGAGACTATCCGGCGCAGCAAGTCAACGGCACGGCAAGCCTGATGCGTTAGCTTCCTTCACGAGCGACCAGGCAATTTCCCATTCTCGAAACTTGCAGCTTCCCATTCTCAAAAATTAGAGAATTCAGGGCGGCTGATGCGGTTAATTGCGGCGTGGCAACAGCGCGAAGCACCCTCCTCCCGTTCGCTCCGCGCCTGTATTGGCGCCACTCTCCGCTATAAAGCTTCATGTTGGTATGCAATATGCGTGTGGAAGAGCAAGAGCGGCAAGCCCGATTACAGGGATGCGGCGCTGCAAGCAGGCATTTACCGATGGAGGCTGCCATGTTTGAACTGAATGTCTACTACCACGATGTCCTTCGCTACACCATTATTGCGAACATGGATAAGGCGCTCGAATTGCGAAGCCAGGGTTTTTACGTCAAGGTCAAACCGGCTCCTGGGCGGGGCTAGAATTCAGGCCCGGCATGCCTGTCGGGCAGCTTGCTAAACGAAAGGGGGTGCGCCATGGGTATCGCGATGGATATAGATAGCTACGGAATTTCATGCGATTCGCTGGAGGACGTATACAGCGAGGAAGTCATGTACTCCGGTTGGAATCCGGCTATCACCTTGTTGTGCCAGCAGCAGTTGCTTATGCCGACCAACCGACTGGCAGTTGCGCCGGAAGAAGAGTTTGCCGGAGAAGACGACGAAATTCTGGCGCAGTCTGACTGTTGGAATGAAACAGGATTTGCGCATTGATACCGCCTTGTAAACTTAAGGACGCTTCTAAAAGTTCATTTCTCGTCGCTCCCGCACTGGCGCATAAGCGCTAACTTAATATTTGGAGATTATGCACTTAACAACACCTTGCCGCAGTTCGGCAAGGCTCGGCGAGCTATTGTTTAAAGGGCGCCTCTAGTGTAGTGTTGCACGCTGTTTGGAACTCATGCCAACGGCCAGCGCTGCATGTAGGTCGGGCTTCAACCCGACATGTCGGGTTGAAACCCGACCTACAAGGGCTCGCACTAAGTACTGCCAAGAGCGAAACACTACCCCAGAAATTCAAAGCGTACTTATCCGGTTGTCACACCCAGAGTGTATACGTCACTTCCACCTGCTCATACGCTGGCACGGCGCACATGTTTTTGGTGTGCCCAAAAAACTCCTTGGCTTGCGCAAGAGAATCGCATAGCGCTTCGTCCAGATATCTTCCGCAGCATAAAGTTGCCATGGGTCGTTGGGTGTGACAACCGGATAAGCGCGATTCAAAGTTCTAAGCAAGACAAGGCGCGAGCAAAAAATTGCGGCGCGGCATATGTGTGATATGTGAGGAGTAATTTTTTGTGAGCAACGCAGTATTGCGACGAAATCTGGATTTTTAGAGGTGCCCTAAAATCAGACTATTTGCTGCTAATGTTTTTTGGGCTTTCTTGGCGGTACGTTGCGCCTTTGACTTTCCCTTGGTTGCTGTCAGCGGGAGAGGCCTACGTCATCTTTCGCACCAACCTGGTGACGTTGCCACTGTACGTGAGTGTGGCCAGCCAATTTGATGGGCTGATGTTCAGGTTCAGCGATGGTTATTACGGCAAAGAATTTCAAGCGAATCGGCGTCATTTTTTTACTGACACCGATTTTCATTAAAGCGATACTGACGATCAGAATGGAGGGTTGTCGATATTCGCGCAGGGATTGCCCTGAACGACATTGTGACGGGAACGATTCTTGTAATAGCCTCCTGATATTCCTTGCTCCAGGCGCCGCTTCGCCACCGTGCATTAGTTGGCATGTTGCTCGCCGGAATACTGCTTGTACCGAGCATGGCAACTATTTGGTCTGCATGGCAGAAAACCAACCTGCCGTCGCCACCTGATCCAACCATGCTGTCAATTACTGGATTTGGAGCCTTGGTCGCAAACCTGAGTTGCGCATTCATCCTTGCCCGCTTCCGTAGCCACAGTGGCAGCTTAAAAAACTCGGTTGAGGAGTTCGCAGGCGCGAATTTATTCGCACCTACGAAAGCGGCATAATCCATTGAAATACCAGAATGTTCTTCGCTTCGTCAGCTGAGATTATTACGTGAAACTTTGCCTCGAATGCCAGCGTAGTTTTTCTGCACCCGATTGGTGCTGCCCGCACTGCGGCCATGCGCCGACCAAACGCGGCGGGTTCCTCGCTTTCGCCCCGCAACCAGCGGAGCATAACGACGGCTTCAACCCGAAATTTTTTCAGTTGATGGTCGAGGTTGATCCCACGCATTTCTGGTTCGTATCGCGCAATCGTATTTTGGGGGATGTATTGCGCAAGCGTTTCGCCGCTCCGACCAATGTGCTGGAAATGGGTTGCGGCACGGGCTTTGTATTGTCTGGTTTGCACGCCACCTTTCCACAAGCGCGGCTGAGCGGCAGCGACATTCTTACCGAGGGTTTGGCCTTCACTGCCCGGCGCGCGCCCAGCGCCTTTCTGTTCCAGATGGATGCGCGACACATTCCCTTCCGGGAAGAATTTAGCCTGATCGGGGCGTTTGACGTGCTGGAACATATAGAAGAAGATGAATCTGTGCTGGCGCAGATGTATCAGGCTTGCAAACCGGGCGGGGGTATCGTTCTGACTGTTCCACAGCATCGCTGGCTGTGGAGCCGGGTGGACGACTTTGCCCACCATAAGCGCCGTTACACAAGAGCGGAGCTGATTGAAAAAGTGACGCGGGCGAGCTTCCGGATTGAATACGCAACCTCCTTCGTATCGCTGCTGCTGCCGCTGATGCTGGCCTCGCGCGGGCTGAAAAAATCCGGCGCGAATATGGACAAGCAGATGGAGGAGGTAGGGTTGAAAATCGGCAGGCTGACCAATGCCGTGTTGGGGGCGGTGATGCAAATTGAGCGAGGATTGATCCGCCTTGGTTTATCATTCCCGTTTGGCGGCTCGCTGCTGCTGGTTGCCAGAAAACCGGATAACCCTTGAGCCGGAAAATGCCCCTCCTTTCCATCATCGTTCCCGTGTACAAGGCCGAAAACTGCCTTGACGAGTTGTATCGCCGCCTCGTCGCCGCGCTGGAAACCATCACGTCCGATTTCGAGATCGTGCTGGTGGAAGACTGCGGCGGCGACAGGTCGTGGGAAATCATCGAGCGGCTTTCCGCGCAGGATGCCCGCGTCAGGGGGATCCAGTTCAGCCGCAACTTCGGCCAGCACTACGGCATCACCGCCGGGCTGGATCACTGCGACGGCGACTGGGTGGTGGTGATGGACTGCGATTTGCAGGACCAACCCGAAGAGATTCCGCGCCTCTACACCAAGGCGCGGGAAGGGTATGACATCGTGCTGGCGCGGCGCGGCAGGCGCCGGGATTCGTGGCTCAAGCGCGCCACTTCATGGCTGTTTTACAAGCTGTTCAGCTATCTGGCGGACATCGAGTATGACGGGCAGAGCGGGAATTTCCGCATCATGTCGCGCAAGGTGGCGGACAATTTCCGCAAAATGCGCGAGCAACTGCGCTTTTTCGGCGGCCTCGTGCAATGGCTGGGCTTCCCCACCGCCAGCATTGATGTGGCGCACGCCGGGCGCATGGAAGGGAACTCCACCTATACTTTTACCAAGCTGTGGAAGCTGGCCTCCGAAACCGTCATCGCCTATTCCGACAAGCCGTTGCGGCTGGCCATCCGCTTCGGCTTCACGATGGCTTTTCTGGCATTCTGCTATGGCTTGTATATCATCGCCCGCGTGATGTTTTACGGCTCGCCCATAGAAGGCTGGAGCAGCCTGATCGTCTCGCTGTATTTCATCGGCGGCGTCATCATCGCCATTCTGGGGATCATGGGCATCTACCTGGGCAAAACCTTCGATGAAAGCAAGAAACGACCTTTGTACATCGTAAGACGGAAGACCTTCGATGAACCGACCCGCACTGCTTGAAACTCCGTGGGATGCAAAAGCATTCGGGATGGCCACCTACGAGCTTGCCGATGCATCTGCCGCATCCCTGCGCCTGGCGCTGCAAACGCCGGGCCACCATACCGTCCGGGTTGACCCGCTGGCTTCCGGGCAACTGCTGCACGAACACGGCTTTTATTATTGCGACACGCTGATCGAGCCGCACTGCGCGGCAGGAAAACTGAAAATTCTGGCGCACCCCGATGCCGCCATCGGCAGGAATGCGGGCTGGCAGGAGCTGCTTCCGATCTGCCACGGCGCTTTTTCGCACGGGCGTTTCCACCGCGACTTCAATTTGCCCATGGACGCCGCAGATTTGCGCTACGACAACTGGCTGAAGCAATTGCACGAGCAGCAGAATGTGTACGGGCTGTACTGGCGTAACGAGCTGGCGGGTTTTATCGCACATGCCGGCAACAAACTGGTGCTGCACGCGATAGCCGGAGCCTTTCGCGGCAAAGGCCTGGCGAAATACTGGTGGAGCGCGGTGTGCGCCGAACGGTTTGATGCGGGCTGCCGGGAAGTGACCAGCTCGATTTCGGCAGCCAATGTGACGGCTCTCAATCTCTATGCGTCCATCGGGTTCGGTTTCAGGAACCCGGCAGATATCTATCACCGGCTGGTGAAATGAGCTACTTCTATATTTTGCTGACCATTCTGCTCACCGTGTACGGGCAGATTGCCATCAAATGGCAGGTGCTCAAGGCGGGCGCGCTGCCCGAAGCGCTGCCGGATAAAGTCGTTTTTCTGATGCAGCTGTTGCTTAACCCGTGGATCATCAGCGCCTTGGCGGCAGCCCTGCTCGCATCGGTGTTCTGGATGGCGGCCATGACCAGGCTGCAACTCAGCCACGCCTATCCGTTCATGAGCCTGGCCTTTGTCCTGGTTCTGATAGCGAGCGGGATTTTTTTCAACGAGCCGGTTACGCCACTGAAAATCGCCGGCATCCTGCTGATCGTGCTGGGCATCATCGTCGGCAGCCAGGGTTAGCGTGAATCTCGCGCAGCGAGGACTTCGCCCTCTCTCCCTCCGGGATAAACAGCCTGCGTGTGTTGTTGGGGCTTCAGCCCCTTAGCGTGAAATAACTTTCGCAAAATGACGCTTATTCGTTACACATCAGATATCTATCCTGTTGATAACCGTGGAACACAATCGTGAAACATTTCATCATCAGGGGTG
>JACRPU010000019.1 GCA_016223025.1 Nitrosomonadales bacterium
CTCGGCCTTGAGGCGGGCCGTTTCTGCTTCCTGTTTGGCTTTTGCCTCGGCCTCGGCGCGTGCCTTGGCTTCGGCATCCGCCCTGGTTTTTGCTGCTTCGAGTTGCGCCCGGATCGCCGCCGCTTCCTGTTCGGCTTTGACGCGCGCGGCTTCGGCTTCGGCGCGTGCCTTGGCCGCTTCCTGCTCGGCTTTGAGGCGGGCCGTTTCCGCTTCCTGTTTGGCTTTTGCCTCGGCTTCGGCACGCGCCTTGGCTTCGGCATCCGCTCTGGTCTTTGCTGCTTCGAGTTGCGCCCGGATCGCCACCGCTTCCTGCTCGGCCTTGAGGCGGGCCGCTTCCTGTTTCGCTTTTGTTTCGGCTTCGGCGCGCGCTTTGGCTTCGGCTTCCGTCCTGGCCTTTGCTGCTTCGAGTTGCGCCCGTGCCGCCGCTTCCTGCCCGGCTTTGAGCCGTACCGCATCCGCAGCCTGTTTCGCCCGTGCTTCCGCCTCGGCGCGCGCTTTGGCCTCGGCATCCGCCCTGGCCTTTGCGGCTTCGATTTGCACCGCCACCTGCTTTGTCTTTTCCTCCGCTTCCGCTCTGGCTCTTGCCGCTTCAGCCGCCATCGCTTCCGGAGTGGGAGCGCGCATGATGATGGTAAAGTCGAGTTCCTCCCCCTCTTCTTCCATCTTTCTGGCTGGGGTGACTATCTTCGGCGTGGCTATTTTCAGCCCGCCGCCCGCCCTGGATTTGTCCTGAATGAACCCGCCGTTCTCCAGTTCCTGCAACAACCCCGCCAGCTCCGCGCGCAAGCTGGGGGCAGCCCGCTTTGTCAGATCCGCCACTGTGGATCGGTCGTCAACCAGCGCCAGGGCGCGTTTGATATCGCCAGACAGAAAGCTGGTGTTGTTCTTGATCTCGCCCTCTCCCTTGAGGGTCACGGTATAAATCGTTCTGTTGTCCATGCTGGAATTATCTCACCAAAGCTGCCCGCTACGCCAAACACAACACCATTACTTCCCCGGTTTGCTTTCGTTCTTTTCACCCGTTTTTTCCTTCCTGCTTCCGAACAGCTTGTTCAGCAAGTTGCCCGCCTTGATTCCCAGCGCCGTTCCCAACCCCGGCCCCATCAGCGCGGTTCCCACCGAAGCGCCCGCCAGCGCGGACTTGGTGGGGCGCAACACCGGATCGCTCAAGGAGCCGGAGATTGCCAGCGGCATGCTGATCAGGGTCGCCGTTCCCTTGACGTCGGTATCCAGCAATCCGCTCAATTGCTGCTGGGGGGAAACATCCAGTTGGCCTTCCGCATTAAATGCGCCGGAAGACACTTTCACGTCTTTGAAATGATACCCATCGGCATCCACCGAGAGCAAGCTGGAAAGCTCGGTAAAGCTGGTGGTTCCACCCTTGTTTCCTTCCTTCAGCGGATTGCTTGCCGCCTGCACCATGTCCACCTTGCGCAGCACCCCGTTCCTGATGCGGAATTCGCCATCCAGTTGCAGGTTTTGCGGAAAGCGCGCGAACTCTTTCGCCTTGACGGAAAACTTCGCCTTGCCTTCCAGCGTGCCGCTCAGCGTGACATCGTTGCTCAACGCCTGCGCCACCGGACCGATCGCGATATCGCCGAACACGACATCGGCGCGCACCGACGCATCGGAACTCCGTATCACGGCAGAGCCCTCCACGGAGCCGCCATACAATTTCCCCCGCAATCCGGATAGGGTGATCTCCGCCAATGTTCCCGATAAATGTGTCCTGGCCGCATCCAGCGCAAGGGCCTGATGAAAGCTGCCGGGCACATGCAGCGTGGCGTTTTTTATCTCCGCTTCCGCATCAATTTTCAGGTTGCCGGGCAAAGCCATCGCCGTGGTGCCACGCGCGCTCAGGCTCCCTTTGCCGCGCAGGTCGCCGGACGCCATTACGGCGCGGGTGTTCAGCAGCGGCAACAGGCGCTCCAACTTGCCCTCCGCGGCATCCAGCCGGAGCGCCAGCCTCCATTCCGGCTTCCACTCCAGCAGCGCGCCGCCCGCGATGCGCGCCCCGTATATCTCTGCGGAAAAGTTTTTCGCGTCAAACCGCGTCTCCGCCAGAACCCCGTTTACGTTCAAACTGGTCAGCTTGATGGCGGGGTGGTTGGGCGGCGACCAGGCATTGGCCTGCGCCTCGACAGCGTAGGTATTGCCCGGCTGCGGGCGCAGCGTGGCGGTGGCTTTTTTTCCGTCCAGAGCAAACCACGCGCGCGCCAGGCTGCCGTCCGGCGCGAACTCCAGCTTGCCTTCCAGCGATTCCAGGGCGAATTTCGGCGCCGCGAGGCGGATGCCGGTAAACTGCAATTCCTCCACGCGGAACGGGGGGGGTGCAGCGGCGGCGCTTTGCAGCAGTACAAACAGCTTTTCCAGTTGCGCTTGCGTCACGCTGCCGTTTTTCAGGATAACGTGACGGATCACCCGCTGCGCCCCAAACAGCGAGCGGATATCGAATATTATTTTGACGGATTGGAGCGCGATCCCGTCGCGTTCGCCGATCTCTATATTTTCCAGCGCCAGGTGCGGAAAGGGCAGGGCGCCGAACTTGAGATGCTTGATTTTCACCGGCTCGTTCAATTCCGCGCTCAGCGCACGCTCGATTTCCGGCACATAGGTATCCAGCGGCGTAAAATAAATCGCCGTTGCCGCCAGCAGTACCAGCAACGCTACGACAGCCAGAAATCGTTTCAGCCACTTCATCTCGGCAGCAGGGTAAAGGGCGCTTCTAAAAATTCAGAGTTCGCCCAAATGCAAGGCGTGGAAAAAATTTCGCAGCGCCGCATATGTATGATATGTCAGCAAGAAATTTTTTCCGCAACGCAGCAGTTGGGATGAAATGTGGATTTTTAGAAGTGCCCTAAATTTGTTCTCGGAAAAGAAGTGTAGTTGGATAAGCGCAGCGCATCCACCATTTCGGGCGGGCGCGGTGAAAGCGCTCTTCTTGTCCAACCGCCTCTTTAACGTGAAACTCGCGCAGCGATTCGTTCGCCCCCTCTCCCGCCAGCGGGAGAGGGTTGCACCCGCAAGGGGCAGGCCGTGGTTGTAAAGCCGCTGAAGCGGCAACAGCCACGCACGGGTGAGGGAAACGGGCATGGCGAGTTTCATAATCAGGGGTGGCTACTCGCCATGCCCGTTAGATTGGCGGGGGCGCAAAAAATCATTCATCTGATGATATTAAGCCAGTTTGCGAGAACAGATTTACCCTATCACAAAATATTCCCGCCTGTGCGGGATGCTCCATCGAGAATTCCACCCGGGGTGTCCAAACTCAAAAAAGCGGGGTTTTTGCTTTGCTGCTTGAGTATTTGGAGGTTGCCGGGTACACCTATTATTGATCCAGCGCAATTTTGCGTATTACAAGAAACCCCGCTAAAGTGGAAGGCGAAACATGCGGGATATTTAGGCAAGTGAATTGCGCGCAATATGCTGTAAATCCGGTTGCCCGTTCATGTTTGGGCATAATAACAGGCACTGAAATTGGAATTCTCACGGCAGCATGAGCGATTACGATCTTCCCCTCCAGTTTCTGAAAATCCTCACCGTATTCGGGGGCGTTTGCGCCGCCGTATTGTATTTCTGGTGGAAGAGCTATTCCACGCCCTCCCTGGCGACTGACCGGCGCAAGGTAAACCTGAAAGTGGAAGTGGATCGAAGGAGGGGTGAGCGCCGGAAGCAACCCAGGCGCATGGCATATTCAGCATGAGGGCGTCTCCCCTCGCGGCGAAAAACGGCGCAATCTGAAGAAGATTGCAACTTTCTCCGCACTTGGGTAGTCTTATCGCCGCAGTTGTATTAACCCATCCCATCTGGAGGAAATATGCAATACGAATCTCAAGTCATTTCGCGCACCGGCACGCTCGCGATCGAGCAAAACAGGGTGTTGCGCAATACCTACCTGCTGCTTGCGCTCACCATGGTTCCGACCATCGTCGGCGCGCTCGCCGGCTTGTCCACCAACTTCGCGTTCGTGGCGCAATACCCGGTAATGGCCCCGCTGCTGATGTTCGCCGTGATGATGGGCATGCTGTTCGGGGTTGCCGCGCTGCGCAACAGCGTGTGGGGCATTGCACTGCTGCTGGGCTTCACTTTTGTCGCCGGTTGGTTCCTCGGGCCGATCCTGCAAGTGGCGCTGCACCTGAAGAACGGCGCGCAACTGGTCGGCATGGCAGCCGGCGGCACCGGGTTGATTTTCTTCGGCCTGGCATCGCTGGCCACGGTGACGAAAAAAGACTTCAGCTTCATGGGCAAGTTTCTGTTTATCGGGCTGATCCTGCTGGTGATCGCCTCGCTGGCCAACATCTTTTTTGCCATTCCCGCGCTGTCGCTGACCATTTCGTCCATCGCCGTACTGCTTTTCTCGGCTTACATCCTGTTTGATGTCAGCCGCATCATTCACGGCGGCGAGACAAACTATGTCATGGCCACCATGTCGCTGTACCTCGATATCTACAATATTTTCGTGAACCTGCTGAGCCTGCTGATGGCTTTCAGCGGCGAACGCGATTAACCCGCGCTTCCACCCTCCTGCTTGAGGGTAGGCAAAATGAAAAGGCGGCCTGTGGCCGCCTTTCATTTTTATTTCACTATCCTGAGCTGCGGTTTGGCCCGCGCGAGGTTATCCGGCGGCTTGTCCCCGCCATCGCCGTCACTGTCACCGGATGGCGACGGTTCGGGTATCTCCCCCTGGAATGCCAGTCCCTGGCCGTTCTCCTTGGCAAAAATACCGGTCACTGCTGCTACCGGCACGACAATGGCGTGCGGCACCCCGCCAAACCTGCCATCACAGGTGATTTCTTCGTTGCCCAATTGCAGGTTATGCACCGCTTCCATGCTCAAGTTGAGCACGATCTCGCCTTCCTTGACGAAAGCCATCGGCACCAGCGTTCTTTTGTCCACCCGCACCGCCAGATAGGGGGTCAGGCCGCTGTCGGCGCACCAATCGTAAATTGCGCGGATCAAATAAGGCTTGGTGGGCAGATCGCTCATTGCAGGCGCCTCAAAAACTCAGGAGCCCTCTCCATCTACTTGCGCATCGCCTTTTCGGCAGGGGTCATCGCCTCGATATAGGCGGGCCGCGAAAACAGCCTTTCGGCATACTTCATCAGCGGCGCGGCTTCCTTGCCCAACTGGATGCCGTAATGGTCAAGCCGCCACAATAGCGGCGCGATTGCCACATCCAGCATGGAAAACTCATCGCCCAGCATGTATTTCTGCTTGGCGAACACCGGGGCAATCTGCGTCAGGTTGTCGCGCACCGTCATGCGGGCCTTGTCCGCGACTTTCTGGGCCGCGTGCTCGATGGCGTCAATGTGGCAGTACAGCTCGTTTTCGAAGCGGTGCAGGAACAGCCGCGCGCGCGCGCGCATCACCGGGTCGGGCGGCATCAACTGCGGGTGGGGAAAACGCTCGTCAATATATTCGTTGATGATGTTGGCTTCATACAGGATCAGGTCGCGTTCCACCAGCGCCGGTACCTTGCTGTACGGGTTGATCACCGCAAGATCCTCCGGGATGTTGAACACGTCCACGTCAATGACCTGGAAATCCATGCCTTTCTCGAACAGCACGATGCGGCAACGCTGGCTGAACGGGTCTATTGTTCCCGAGTAAAGCGTCATCATAGCGCGACTCACCCCCTAGAATATTTCCGCAAAGGTTACTCCGCAACGCGGGCCGCCGCCGCTTCTGCGGCGATAAGCGCCTTCATGCTCAGGCGCAAACGGCCCTTCTCGTCCGCTTCCAGCACCTTGACCTTCACTACCTGCCCTTCCTTCAGGACATCGGTCACGCTGTTGATGCGCTCGTTGGAAATCTGCGAAATATGCAACAGGCCATCCTTGCCCGGCATGATGTTCACGATCGCGCCAAAGTCCAGCAGCTTGACCACCGGGCCTTCGTAAGTCTTGCCCACTTCCACTTCCGCCACGATATCTTCGATGCGCTTCCTGGCCAGCACGCCGCCTTCGGCGCTGATGCTGGCGATGGTCACGTTGCCGTCGTCGTCAATATCAATGGTGGTGCCGGTCTCCTCGGTCAGGGCGCGGATCACCGCGCCGCCCTTGCCGATCACGTCGCGGATTTTTTCCGGGTTGATCTTGATCTTGATCATGCGCGGCGCGTGCGCCGAAACTTCGGAGCGCACTGCGGGCATGGCCTGTTTCATGATGCCGAGGATGTGCATGCGCCCTTCGCGCGCCTGGCTCAGGGCAACCTGCATGATTTCGCGCGTTATGCCGTTGATCTTGATGTCCATCTGGAGCGCGGTAATGCCCTTTTCCGAGCCCGCCACCTTGAAGTCCATGTCGCCCAGGTGATCCTCGTCGCCGAGAATGTCAGTCAGCACGGCAAAGCGGTTCCCTTCCTTGATCAGCCCCATGGCGATGCCAGCCACATGGGTCTTGAACGGCACGCCGGCATCCATCAAAGCCAGGCAGCCGCCGCATACCGAAGCCATCGAGCTGGAGCCGTTCGACTCGGTGATTTCGGAAACCACGCGGATGGAGTAGCCGAATTCCTCATCGCCCGGCAATGCCGCAACCAGGGCGCGCTTGGCCAGGCGGCCATGGCCGATTTCGCGGCGCTTGGGCGTGCCGACCCGACCGGTTTCGCCGGTGGAATACGGCGGAAAGTTATAGTTCAGCATGAAACGGTCCAGATATTCGCCTTGCAGGGCATCAATCTTCTGGGCGTCGCGCGCAGTGCCCAGCGTAGCCACCACCAGCGCCTGGGTCTCTCCCCTGGTAAACAGCGCCGAACCGTGCGTGCGCGGCAATACCCCGGTGCGGATGGTGATCGGGCGCACGGTGCGGGTATCGCGCCCGTCAATGCGCGGCTCGCCGCCCAATATCTGGCCGCGCACGATTTTGGCTTCCAGCGCGCTGAACAAGTCATTGAGATGGTTCTTTTGAATCGCGCTGTCCGCCGCTGTCAGCGCTTCCACCACGCGGCTGCGGATCGCATCCACCTGCGCGGTGCGCGCCTGCTTCTGGCGCACGGCATAAGCGGCTTGCAGGTCGCTTTCCGCCAGTTCCGCAATTCTGGCAATCAGCGCATCATCCTTGGCCGGGGGAGTCCATTCCCAGTCCGGATGACCAGCCTCATCCGCCATTTCGTTGATCGCCCCGATCACCGACTGCATCTGCTGGTGGCCGAACACGACCGCGCCCAGCATGACATCTTCGGGCAATTCCTGCGCTTCCGATTCCACCATCAGCACCGCCTGCGCCGTGCCCGCCACCACCAGATCCAGCTTCGACTCCCGCAACTGGTCAGAGGTGGGGTTGAGCACGTATTCGCCGTTCAGGTAGCCCACGCGCGCGGCGCCGACCGGCCCGTCAAACGGTATGCCGGACAGCGCCAGAGCTGCGGAGGCGCCGATCATGGCGGGAATGTCGGAATCAATCTGGCTGTCGCTGGACAACACCGTAGCGATGATCTGCACCTCGTTGTAGAAGCCTTCCGGAAACAGCGGGCGCAACGGGCGGTCAATCAGGCGCGAAGTCAGGATTTCCTTCTCGCTGGGCCGGCCTTCGCGGCGGAAGAAACCGCCCGGTATCTTGCCGGCGGCATAGGTGCGCTCCTGATAATCCACGGTCAACGGAAAAAAATCCTGTTCCGGCTTGGCATTTTTCATGCCCACCACGGTGACCAGCACCACCGTGTCATCCAGGCTGACCATCACCGCGCCGCTTGCCTGGCGCGCTATTTCGCCGGTTTCCAGGGTGAGCTGATGGCTGCCGTAAGCTATGGTTTTCTTGTAGTGACTCAAAATTCGCCTCTCTCGCATTAAGTTTTATGGCGCGCCATGCGCCAATATCGTGGAATGACACTAATAAACAACGCGGGCCGCATCTGCGGCCCAAATTGTCGGGGAGTGTTTATTTGCGCAGTTCCAGACGCTGAATCAACGTCCGGTAGCTGTCCTCATTCTTGCCCTTGAGGTAGTCCAGCAGTTTGCGGCGGCGGCTGACCAGGCGCAGCAGGCCGCGGCGGGAATGAAAATCCTTGGTATGTTCCTTGAAATGGCCGGTCAGGTAGTTGATGCGCGCGGTCATCAAGGCAACCTGCACTTCCGGGGAACCCGTGTCGCCCCTGCTACGCTGGTAATCGGTCATGATCTGCGCTTTTTGCGCTGCCGTAATAGTCATGTCTTCAAGCTCTCCGCTAAAAAAAGTGCCGCATTCTACTCTCGAACAGGCTGGTAGCTCAAGTCAATTCAATATGCCCGACAATATCAACGTCCTGCTGGACGTGCTCGCGGCCTGCCTGCCGGAAGCGGATGCCGGCAGGCCACAGCAGGCAAGCCGTTCGCCAAGCCCCATCCTTTATAACCGAATTGTCCCCATAATGCGAAATCAGGTTCGTGATGTCCGGATCAAGTCTTTCGCAAATACCCGGTTATCGCGCCGAACACTTCGTGGAACATCGTTTCGTTCAAGCGCCTGGTCTGGGTATTGTAGCGGCTGCAATGGTAGCTGTCATACAGCCTCGCGCCGCACGGCAACCCGTGCTGCGCGCCGTGCATGAACGGGTGTTCCCTCGCGCGCAAGCCCAGTGCGCGCAGCACGGCAGCGTGCGCCACCGTCCCGAGAGCCAGCACCGCCGCGCCTTGCGGCAAGTCACCCATCTCGGCGGCCAGATAAGCGTTGCACCGCTTGATTTCGGCGGGTTCCGGTTTGTTCTGCGGCGGCAGGCAACGCACGGCGTTGGTGATGCGGCAATCGCGCAGGAACAACCCGGCATTAGCCTGCCCCGCAGAATCCAGCGGTTCGGCGGAACTGGCAAAACCGAATTTGTGCAAGGTGGAATACAGCAGGTTGCCGGCATAATCTCCGGTAAACGGGCGGCCGGTGCGGTTCGCCCCGTGCAAGCCGGGCGCCAGACCCACTATCAGCAGGCGCGACCGCGCATCGCCGAAAGAGGGCACCGGCAGCGCGTAATAGCCGGGCAGGGATTGGCGCACGCGCCCCAGAAAATCCGCCAGACGCGGGCAGGAACGGCAGGCTTCGGAAAATTCCACGGGGCGCTATTTGCCGGGGATGCCGAAATACCACAGCACCCATGCCGCGCCGCACACAAGCAATGCGAGCGCGGTGTAAACCGGCCAGTAGTGCTTTTTTTCGGCAAAAGGATCAGCCATCGAACGATCCGCTCCCTCCGGCAGTTTGGCGACACCGGTCAATGCCGTGCCGAAAGGAATATTGATTCTGGCGCGCGCGTTCACCGCCCAGCCGTTGGCATCCAGAATCGGCCCCAGGTTGCGCTGCTTCAGCTTGAACCACGCGATCAGCATGGCCGGCCCCGACACCACCAGCAGCAGCCCGAGCAAGGCGAAGGGCAGTTGCCACCACTTCAGCCCGAGCAAGCCGGTCAGCACGGAAGCCACCGCAGTGCCCAATGCGCCGACAGCCAGCCCGATCGCCGCAAAAATCCCGGCAAACTTGCCCATGTCGAACGGGGCCGGTGCTGGCTTGGGCGCTTCCGGTTTCTGGCCGGGCTCAACGACGGATTTCACCAGCTTTGCCTCTGCGGCCTGCGACCGCGCGGCGGCGAGCTTCTGTATCTGTTCCCCTATCATCTTGCCCACCCGCTTGTAGGGCGCCCAGAACGCCTGGCGGATGCTGATGGGGTGCTCCAGTATGCGCACGATGGTGGCATCCCAGTCCTGCCCCTTGCGGTCGTAGAACACCCCGTTGCGCCCCACCACCAGCTGGTCTGAATCTCCCGCAGTGAAGGCGGCGGCAATAACCATTTTTTCTTTGCCTCCCAGGCGCGCGCATTCGCAATATGCCAGGCACACCCGGCTCAGGTTGGCCAGAGCGGCATGCTTGCTGACATCTTCCACCCGCACGCACAGCTCGCAACTGCGCCCGTCCAGGTACAGCGTGCCGACCTGGAACACGGCCTTGCCGCTACCCGTGTAAAAGTTGCGGAAAGAGACAAAATTGTTGGCCAGCACATACAGGTCGCGGCAATAGCGCAACAGCTTGCCCACCGCCGCGATGGCTTCCACCTCGGCCTCCAGCGCCTTGTCCCGCGCGATCAAATCCCCGATTGCGGCGCGGTAATTGCCGCCCAGAACGGCGCGGATGCGCTCCGTGCCGAGCTTCTCCACGGATGTCGCAGGTTTCTCCGCCAGCCAGCTTTCCAGCGCGGCGAACTTCCCGGCCAGCTTTTCCCACTCCTCCGCTGTCAGAGTCGGCCTGTCGCCAAACAATGGAGCAACCGCCTTTTCGCGCAGCATCTGTATGCCGGACATCCAGGCCGGGTTGACGCCATCCCGCAAAGGCAAGGGTTTGCTGGTCGCCACCACGGCCAGCGGAAAAGCCGCCAGCCCGGCGGCGCCGGCGTTCAGCTCCAGCGCTGCAAGCGACTGGTAATCTTCCACGGAGCGGCTCAGCGGCTCAGCGGCGCGCGGATCGTAAGCGGCCGTGCGGCAGCGTGTGAAATAATCGTCCACCTTGGCTTTCACCGCGCGATACGCCTCCGCTGCCGCCAGGGTATCCGCGCCCAGAAACCAGATGGCGCTGTCGGCTTCCGCCTTCCGCAGCCAATCCGCATAAGCCTGCGCCCCGGTAAAAAACTGCTCGACGATCTCGCCCGAAACGCCGTTCTCGCCGCTCCGGTCCGGCAGCGCGCCGCAACACGCCATGATGTCCGCTATCACCGCTTGCAGCGCGGCATCGCCGGTTGTCTTCGGAGTAATTACGCCGTCCCCGTTAAAACGCATTTCGAGCACGAGTTTCTCGCTGTCGGCGGTATCCGCCACGGAAATCGCATCGGCTTGCGGCTTGCCCAGGCTGCTCAAGATGCGGCGCGCGGCGGCAAGCAGGCAACGCCCCTCCTCGCCGGCATCGTTGATGGCGGACAGCGGCAGCGTATCGCCGCCCCGCACCAGCAGATCGGCGTCTTTCAGCAAGGCAGCCGCCCATTGCACCGCAGCAACAATCTCCGAAGCGCGGATATGGCCGTCGTTGTCGCCATCAATCAGCGCCAGCGTTTGCGCATCGAACTCGATGCCGCGCGCCGGGCAGCTCAACGCCACCCACAGCTTCTGATCCAGTTGCGCCAGCGCCAGCAAGTCTGCGCCGGTATCAATACGAACCTGGTCAAATCCGCCCGCACGGAAGAAGCGCCACTCGTGTTTTCTTGTTCCGGTGCCGGAAGCACTCATGATTGTTGTGCCCATAGTAAACTGGAAAGAGTTGCCAAACAGGTTATTACATACCGGCTTTCCGGGCAACCCGGAATCTCACCCGAATCTCACCCGGAATCTCTTCCGCGCTCTGCGCGGCAAATTGGCAAAACCGCGTTACCGGTGCGATAATGGCGCCCGCAAATTGATACTCGGGGACAGGTTTGGGCGCTGGCATGTTGGGCATGACATGAACCGCCACGCGCATCCCGGCTCAAGCAATGGATTCCCCGTGTTGCGAATGTATCAGTGTGGCACCGCCGCCTTAGCTCAGTTGGTAGAGCAACCGCCTTGTAAGCGGTAGGTCATCAGTTCGAATCCGATAGGCGGCACCAGTATCCATAAGGCTTGCAGCGATGCAGGCCTTTATTCACGTTCGGCTGTTTTGTGTGTCATGTCACCAATATGTCACCACACTTTTTCAATCAAAACAGTTTTGAGCTTCCCTCGAAAGATCGTCTTCCAAGAGTGACGTTGGAAGACGAAAAATCAGGGGAAGGTCATGCTATCCTTCCCCCCGGTTGGTTCCGCACATTTTCCGATGAAATTTATCCTGCTCGCATTGCTGTTGATCGCGGCTCTTGGGGCGGCGGGGCGGGCTGCGGCAGATTTGCCGCGAACTCCCGCGCAGGGGGCGCCGCCGGACGCCCGCGCGCTGGTTGCGGAAGATGCGGATTTCCTCGCGGCGCGCGAGGCGTTTCGCACGGGTGATGCCGCGCGGCTCGACCGCGTTGCCGGGCGTCTCAAGAATTCCCTGCTGGAGCCCTATGTAGCCTATTACCGGTTGCGCATGCGCCTCGAAGCCGCCGATATTGCCACCATCCAGGCATTTCTCGCGCGCTCCGACGAAACCCCGGTAATTGATCGCCTGCGCGGAGAGTGGCTGAAGCTGCTCGGCAAGAAACGCCAGTGGGAAGCTTTTGCGGGCGAATACCCGCGCCTGCTGGGCGAGGATGCGGAATTGATCTGTTATGCCCTGCAAGCGCGCCTGCACATGCGTGACGGCGAGGCGCTACGGGAAGCGCGCGAGCTGTGGCTGGCCGGCGACGATGAGTTGCCGGAAAGCTGCGCTCCGCTGTTCGATGCGGCGATTGTCGGCGGCATCATCAGCGAAACGGACATACGATCGCGCGTGCGCCTGGTGCTGGAAGCGGGCAACGCGACACTGGCCGGGCAATTATCCGGAAAGCTTCCGGCGAAGCGGGCGCTTCCTGCTGCCGCTCTGTCCGGTGCAAAAGCCAACCCGGAGCGCTATCTCAAAAACATCCGGCTGAAAAATGCCGGTGAGGCACAGCGCGCGGTGGCGTTGTTCGCGCTGCAGCGGCTCGCCAAACAGTTGCCGCAACTGGCGTTCGCGCAGTGGAAAAAGATCGCGGATCATTTCAGCGCGGACGAACAGCGTTATTTTTACTCCTGGCTGGCTTACGAGGCGGCGCGCAGGCATGACGAGCGCGCGCTGGAATGGTTCCGGGCGGCGGGCGATGCGCCGCTTACCCGGCAACAGCGCGCCTGGCGTACCCGCGCCGCCCTGCGCGCGCCGGATTGGCGCGAAGTGCGGGCAAGCATAGAGGCCATGCCGCAACAGCAGCAGCAGCAGGCCGCATGGCGCTACTGGGGGGCGCGCGCGCTGAAGGAACTGGGCCAGGCAGAGGAAGCGGAAAAACAATTCGCCCTGCTGAGCGGCGAATATAATTTCTACGGCCAGCTTGCCGCAGAAGAAGTTACCGCGATTTCTGCGGCGGACACCGTGTCGGCAGGCTACCAGCCGGGCAAGGAGGAACTGGATACCATGCTGGCTCGACCGGCCATCCAGCGCGCGCTGGCGTTATACCGCATGGATCTGCGCACCGATGCGGCCAGAGAGTGGGCGTGGGCCGAGCGCAAGTTTGACGACCGGCAATTGCTGGCGGCGGCGGAAATTGCTCGCCGCAACGAAATATACGACCTCGCCATCAACTCGGCGGATCTTACCGTGCAGTTGCATGATTTCAACCTGCGCTATCTTGCGCCGTACCGGGATGAATTGCGCGGGCACATCCGGCAGCTCGGGCTGGAAGAGGCGTGGGTGTATGGCCTGATGCGCCAGGAAAGCCGTTTTGTGAAACAGGCAAAATCGGAAGCCGGCGCGAGCGGGCTGATGCAGATTATGCCGGCCACCGCGCGCTGGCTGGCGCGCAAGCTTGGCATGAAAAATTATCGCCGGGCGATGGTGCGCAAGCTGGATACCAATCTTGCGATGGGGACGTATTATATGAAAACCGTGCTGGAGTGGCTCGATAACAGCCCCGTGCTGGCCTCTGCCGCCTACAACGCCGGGCCGTCGCGCGCGCGCCAGTGGCGCGGCGACAGGCCGCTGGAAGGCGCGGTGTACGCCGAAACCATCCCCTTCGACGAGACGCGCGGCTACGTCAAGAAAGTGATGAGCAACACCGTGCATTACTCCCGGCTGTTCGGGCAGCCGCCGCGCTCGCTCAAGGAGCGCATGGGCGTTATCGCCGCCAGGGACGCGAATAACCGGCAAGCCGTCCCGGATGAAAAATGACGGGATAATACAGTGAGCGGGCAGCCATTTTCCGTGTATTGCGTCGGCGGCGCGGTGCGCGACCGCCTGCTCGGTTTGCCGGTGCAGGACCGCGACTGGGTGGTGGTGGGCGCCACGCCGGAAGACATGGCGGCGCGCGGCTTCCAGCCGGTGGGCAAGGATTTTCCGGTGTTTCTGCACCCCGATACGCACGAGGAATATGCGCTGGCGCGCACCGAGCGCAAGACCGCGCCGGGCTACAAGGGCTTCGTCATCCACGCTGCGCCGGACGTGACGCTGGAGCAGGATCTGCTGCGGCGCGATTTCACCGTCAACGCCATCGCCGAAGATGCAAATGGCAAACTGATTGACCCCTATGGCGGGAAAGCCGACCTGCACGCTGGCATCCTGCGCCACATCGGCGCGGCGTTTGCCGAAGACCCGGTGCGCATCCTGCGCGCGGCGCGCTTCGTGGCGCGCTTCGGTTTTTCCATCGCGCCGGAAACGCTGGCGCTGATGCGCGCGATGGTGGAAAACGGCGAAGTGGATGCGCTGGTTCCGGAGCGCGTGTGGCAGGAACTGGCGCGCGGCCTGGTGGAGAAAGCGCCGTCGCGGTTTATTACCACATTGCGCGAGTGCGGCGCACTGGCGAAAATCCTGCCGGAAGTGGATGCGCTTTTCGGGGTGCCGCAACCGCTCAACTACCACCCGGAAGGCGACTGCGGCGCGCATACCCTGCTGGTGCTGGAGGACGCGGCGCGCCACGATTATGCCCTGGAAGTGCGATTTGCCGCGCTGATGCACGACATCGGCAAGGGCAATACGCCGAAAGACATCCTGCCGCGCCACATCGGCCACGAGGCGCGCAGCGCGGATTTGCTGCGCGCGCTGTGCGAGCGCCTGCGTGTGCCTACGGAGTGCCGCGATCTCGGGCTTCTGGCGGCGCGGCACCACGGCGAAGTGCATCGTGCCAAAGAGTTGCGCCCCGATACCATCGTGCGCCTGCTCCAGGGCTGCGATGCCTGGCGCAGGCCGGAGCGCTTTTCGCAACTGTTGCAGGTATGCGCTTCCGATGCGCGCGGTCGCACCGGCCACGGCAACGATGCCTACCCGCAGGCGGATTATCTGCTGCGCGCCCTGCATGCGGCACAGGCGGTGAATGCGGGAGAAATTGCACGGCAATGCGAGGATAAGAATCTGATTGCCGGGCGGGTGCGGCTGGCGCGTATCGTGGCGGTAGAACATGCCATCCAGTCCGCGTAGGGGCGCGATTCATCGCGCCCCTACCGGGTATTCTGCCATTTGAAATGGAACTGAAATTATTGGCCGAAGTGCGCGCCTGCCAGGTGTGCGCGGCACATCTGCCGTTTCCGCCTAGGCCGGTATTGCGCGCCGCCGCTTCCGCAACCATCCTGATCGTCGGGCAGGCGCCGGGGCGGCGCGTGCATGAGACCGGCATCCCGTGGAACGATCCCTCCGGCGACCGCCTGCGCGACTGGATGCAGGTGTCGCGCGACACTTTCTATGACGAGGCGCGCATCGCCATCATTCCCACCGGATTCTGTTACCCCGGCACGGGCAAAGGCGGCGACCTGCCGCCGCGCCCGGAATGCGCGCCGCTGTGGCACCCGCGCCTGCGCGCCGCCTTGCCGGATATCCGACTGACCCTGCTCGTCGGCAGCTATGCGCAGGCGTATTACCTCGGCAAGCGCGCGCAAAAAACGCTGACCGAAACCGTGCGCCATCACCGCGACTACCTGCCGGAATTTATGCCGCTGCCGCATCCCAGCCCGCGCAACCAGATGTGGCTGAAGCGCAATACATGGTTTGCGGAGGACGTGCTGCCGCTGCTGCGGGAGCAGGTCGCGCTGCGCTTACAGAAAGCGTGACTTGTCACCGCGCACAAAACCGCGCAGCGGCGCATCCATATCCTTGCCCAGCGCCATCACCTTGAACAGCTCGCCCATTTCCGCCGGGCTGGTGAGCTTTTGCAGTTGCGTGGAAAGCGGCAGGTAGTCGCGCAGGTTTTCCGGATCGCTTTCAGCCAGGAAATCGGCGATGCCGCAGTTGATCAGGAAGTGCGCCTGTGTGGTGTAGCCCAGCAGGCGCGCGCCGCTGGCGATGGCGCTTTCGGCGACGGCGGTGAAATCCACATGCGCGGTGATGTCCTGCAGGCCGGGCAGGAAGAACGGATCGTCGTGCGCGTGGTGGCGGTAGTGGCACATCAAGGTTCCCCGGTTGCGCTGCGGGTGGTAGAACTCGCGTGCGCCGAAACCGTAATCAACCAGCAGCAGCACGCCTTGTTGCAGGCGCTCGCACAGGCTGGTGATTAGGCCGCGCGCGGCAAGGGAAATTTCGCTCAGGTAGTCACCCGGCACGCCAAGTTGCTGCGTGATTTGCAGCAGTTCCGGGTTTTCGGGGGGCCGTTCCTGCCAGACGAAGCTGCCGCCATCAAGGGATACGCCGCATTCGAGTATGCGGCCATCCGTCCAATGCACCAGATGCACCGGCAGCGCATCCAGCACCTCGTTGGCGATGACGGCGCCGGAAAGTTTTTCCGGCAGCGCATCCAGCCAGCGCACCCGGTTGAGGAGATGCGGCAATCGTTCCCGCAGCAGCGCCTGCTGGCGCGCGCGCAGGTCGGCGCTGACTTCGAGGATGCAGTAGCGTTCGGGCAGGCAATTCAGTTGCTCCAGTTCGCCCAGCACATCGGCGGCGAGCTTGCCGCTGCCCGCGCCCAACTCCGTTATTTGCGGCGCGCTTTGCGCCATGATTTCTACCGCCTGCCACGCCAGCGTGCGACCGAACAACGGCGAGATTTCCGGAGCGGTGACGAAATCGCCCGCTGCGCCAAATTTGCGCGCGCCCGCCGTGTAATAACCCAACCCTGGCGCATAGAGCGCCAGCTCCATGTAGCGCGTAAACGGAATCCAGCCGCCTTGCAGCGCGATGTCGCGCTGGATGAGGCCGCCCAGTTGATCGCTGTGCGCTTGCGCTTCGGGAGAGGGCGGGGGGAGGGGGGCGGGCATGGTCGGGTATAATTCGTCAGGTCGGAAGTGTAGTGGAGAGCCAGTCTAATGGAGCGGGGGATGCAAGGCAAAGTGGTATTGGTGACGGGCGGGGCGAAGCGCGTGGGCGCGGCGATCTGCCGCCGCCTGCACGCGGCGGGCGCGAGCGTTGCGGTGCATTACCGCTCTTCCGCGAAAGAAGCGCTGGCCTTGCGGAACGAGCTGAACGCGCAGCGCGCGGGTTCGGCGTTATGCGTGCAGGCCGATCTGCTGGATCTGCCCGCCTTGCCCGCGCTGGTGGGCGAGGTTGTGCGGCATTTCGGCCACCTGGATGCGCTGGTCAACAACGCCTCCAGCTTCTATGCCATGCCGCTGGCGGAGATAACCGAGCAACACTGGAACGACCTGATCGGCACCAACCTGAAGGCCCCGCTGTTGCTGGCGCAGGCGGCAAATGCCGAATTGCGCCGCCGCCACGGCGCCATCGTCAACATCGCGGACATCCACGCCGAGCGCCCGATGCACGGGCACCTGCTGTACAGCGTGGCGAAGGCCGGCCTGACCGCGCTGACCCGTGCGCTGGCGCAGGAAATGGCGCCGCAGGTGCGCGTCAACGCCGTCGCTCCCGGCGTCATCATCTGGCCGGAAGGCGAGGAATGGAGCGATGAAGAGAAGCGCCGCAGGGTCGTCGCGCACACCCTGCTCAAGCGCGAGGGCGAGCCGGGCGATGTCGCGCGCACCGTGCAGTTCCTGTTAAACGATGCGCCGTACATTACCGGGCAGGTTATTTCGGTAGATGGCGGGCGGAGTATTAACCTTTGAAAGTTTCATCCCTTAACGTGAACCTCGCGCAGCGAGGGCATACCGCACCCCTCTCCTTCCGGGATAACCAGCCTGCGTGTGTTGTTGGGGCTTCAGCCCCTTACAACCACGGCGTACCTCTTGCGGGTGTACTTGGCTGCGGCTTCTTGCAGCCTGGCCGAGTGGCTATAACCAGTTGTCACACCCAGAGGGGGAACGGGGGTGAGGGGAACTCATGAACGATATTATTCAGCCCATCCAGATCGAGTCGCGCTCCACCAATTTCAACCGCCTGCGCGGTCGCCTGGAACACCAGGTCGGCAAGGCCATCGGCGATTTCAGCATGATCGAGGAAGGCGACACCGTGATGGTGTGCCTCTCCGGCGGCAAGGATTCCTACACCCTGCTGGAAATCCTGCGCGCCCTGCAAAAGCGCGCGCCGATTGACTTCCGCGTCATCGCGATGAACCTGGATCAGCGCCAGCCGGGCTTTCCCGAACACGTCCTGCCGGAGTATTTCCAGTCCATCGGCGTGGAATACCGCATCGAGGCGCAGGACACCTATTCCATCGTCAAGGAAAAGATTCCCGAGGGAAAAACTACCTGTTCGCTGTGCTCGCGCCTGCGGCGCGGCATCATCTACCGCGTGGCGAACGAACTGGGGGCAAACAAAATCGCGCTCGGCCACCACCGCGACGACATGATCGAGACGCTGTTCCTGAACATGTTCTTCGGCGGCAAGCTCAAGGCGATGCCGCCCAAACTGGTCACCGACAAGGGCGACCACATCGTCATCCGCCCGCTGGCCTATTGCGCCGAGAAGGACATCGCGCGTTTCGCGCGCGCCATGGAATTCCCCATCATCCCCTGCAACCTGTGCGGTTCGCAGGAGAACATGCAGCGCAAGAACATCAAGGAAATGCTCGTCGCGTGGGAGAAGCAATATCCGGGGCGCAGCCAGACCATCTTTACCGCCATGCAAAACGTCAAGCCATCACACCTGCTGGACGGCAACCTGTTCGACTTCAGGAATCTCAATCTGGGTGCGGCGGTGGAAGAAGGCGATGTGGCGTTTGACGACGAATAGTTATTTCGCAACTTCGCGGGGGCGAAGATTTATCGCGCCCTTCTTCTGGTGCATGGCATGAATAGATCAGGGCGCTGAATCGCGGCCCCGCGTCACCCTGCCGCGATCTTGAAGATCGCTTTGCGAATGCTTCCCGTGCTGACCAGAGGCGCATGAGCATCTTCCGGAAAGAAGATGCAGAATGCGCCGGGCGGCACGGCGATCCACAAAGCGGGCGCATCGTGGAAAAACCGGATGTCTTTCTCCGCGCTGTAATCACTCACCGGTTGCGCGCAATCGGCCAGCGGCTTCCAGCCCATCTCGTCCACGCCTTCCAGCACCAGTTGAATATCAATGTACTTGCGGTGGCACTCCAGCTTCGCATCTGCGCGCGTGCGACCGGGCACATTTTCCACGATGACGAAAAGCTGTTTTTCAACGATGGGATAGCGCCCCGGCGCGAGCGCCAGCAGGTCGGTGCTGCGGATGAACTCGAGGGCGCGCGGGAACAGCGGATGCAGCGCGGCGTAGAGGTCGGGTTGGGAGAGGTCGGAGAGGATCATGTTTGTGAATTTATGATGGGGGCACCTCTAAAAGTCCAAATTTGCGGGCATCCGCTTCGCGCCTTGTCTTGCTTATAACCAGCCACTCGGCCGCCGTTCTTTGGCGGCCTAGCTAGCTGCCGGGCTACCCCCGGCGAAATTGTTTTTTGATTTTGATCGGATTCCCGCATTCGCGGGAATGGCGACCTATTTCAATCTTCTGATGTTCGCACCCAACTGCGACAGCTTCGCCTCGATATGCTCGTACCCGCGATCCAGGTGGTAGATGCGGTCTATCACGGTTTCGCCCCGCGCCACCAATCCGGCAATTACCAGGCAGGCGGAGGCGCGCAGGTCGGTGGCCATCACGGCGGCACCATCCAGGTGATCGGCGCCGCGCACCATGCAGGTGTTGCCTTCCACGGCAATCTGCGCGCCGAGGCGGCGCAGTTCCTGCACATGCATGAAGCGGTTTTCGAAAATGGTTTCCACCACCATCGCGCTGCCATCGGCCACAGCGTTCAGCGCCATGAATTGCGCCTGCATGTCGGTGGGGAAGGCGGGATACGGCGCGGTGCGCACGTTCACCGATTTCGGGCGCCCATTCATTTCCAGGTGGATGCGGTCGGCATTTGCGCTGATCTTTGCGCCCGCCTCACACAGTTTTTCCAGCACGGTTTCGAGGATGTCGGCGCGCGTGCCGGTCAGCGTGATGCCGCCGCCGGTGGCCGCCGCCGCGACCAGAAACGTGCCGCTCTCGATACGGTCCGGCATGATGCGATGCGCCGCTCCGTGCAGTTCTTCCACGCCGGCGACGGTGATGGTGTCGGTGCCGTCACCGGAAATGTTTGCGCCCATCGCGCGCAGGCAGTTTGCCAGATCCACCACTTCCGGTTCGCGCGCCGCATTTTCCAGCACGGTCACGCCGTCCGCCAGCGTTGCCGCCATCATCAGGTTCTCCGTGCCGGTCACGCTGACAGTGCCGAAAAATATGCGCGCGCCTTTCAGTTTTTTCGCTTGCGCATGGATGTAGCCGTGTTCGATGGAAATCGTAGCGCCCATCGCCTGCAACCCTTTTATGTGCAGATCCACCGGGCGCGAGCCGATGGCGCAGCCGCCGGGCAGGGACACGCGCGCGCAGCCTGCGCGCGCCACCAGCGGCCCCAGCACCAGCACCGAGGCGCGCATGGTTTTCACCATGTCGTAAGGCGCTTCAGGTTTGTCCACCTGCCCGCCGTGCAAGGTCATTTCGCTGCCCCGCACGCAAGCCTTTACGCCCATCTGCTCCAGCAACTTGCGCATGGTGGCGACATCATGCAACTCCGGCACATTGCTCAACTGCAAGGTATCCGCCGCCAGCAAACTGGCGCACATGATGGGCAGCGCCGCGTTCTTCGCGCCGGAAATACGCACTTCCCCGCGCAGGGGGGCGCCGCCTTGTATGGACAGTTTTTGCATAAAATCAGTTGGTAGTCGTAAGACGTAAGACGTAAGCCGGAAGCAGGGTTGGTGTAACTCTTAACTTACGTCTCACGACTTGCGTCTGCTCTCCCATTCCTGCGGCGTGTAGGTTTTGATGGACAGCGCATGGACTTCCTCGCGCATCCGTTCCCCCAGGGTTTGATACACGCGCTGGTGGCGCTGCACGCGGCTTTTGCCCGCGAACTCCCCGCTAACCACCACGGCTTCGAAATGCCTCCCGTCGCCATCCACGCTGAGATAAACGGTGTTCATGCCCTGTTCGATGCTATGTTCGATGCTCTCCGGTGTAACCATGATTTACTCTCTTTCACAAACGCAATTTGTATCCCGACTTCAGCAGCGCCAGGGTAAAACCCGCCATGCCCAGCAAGCAACCGCTCACCACCGCCAGGCTGAGCCACGGGGAGACATCGGACGCGCCAAAAAACCCGTAACGGAAACCGTCTATCATATAAAAAAACGGGTTGAAGCGCGACAACTCCTGCCAGAAAGCGGGCAGCGAGTGGATGGAATAGAACACGCCGGACAGGAAGGTCAGCGGCATGATGATGAAATTCTGGAACCCCGCGAGCTGGTCGAATTTCTCCGACCAGATACCGGCCACCACGCCCAGCGAAGCCAGCAGCGCGCTGCCCAGCACGGCAAACAGCAAGATCCACAGCGGAAACTGCAACGGCGGCTGGGCGAACCACAGCGCCGCCAGATACACTCCGGCTCCCACCGCCAGCCCGCGCACCACCGAAGCCGTCACGTAGGCCAGAAAAAACTCCCAGTAGGTAACCGGCGCCAGCAGCACGAACACGATGCCGCCGGTGATCTTGGATTGGATCAGGCTGGACGAGCTGTTGGCGAAGGCGTTCTGCAACACCGTCATCATCACCAGGCCGGGGATCAGGAAAGCGGTGTAGCGCACGCCCGGATACACCTCGACGTGCTGTTCCAGCACATGCGAGAAAATCAGCAGATAAAGCAGGGCGGTCAATATCGGTGACAGCAAGGTCTGGAAGGCGACTTTCTGCACGCGCAGCACTTCCTTGCAGAGGAGGGTGTAAAAGCTCAGCATGGCCGCGCCGCCTCGTGCGCCACTTTCATGACGCGCAGAAACACATCCTCCAGGTCGGGCTGCTGCACGCTCATTTCCAGCACCGCCACCCCGGCTTCGCGCAGCTCCGCCAGCAGAGGCTCCAGCGCCTGATAGGAAGGCAGTGCCAGCAGGTAATCATTGTCTGCGCGCTCGACCACCCGGGGCAAAAGAGCGGCGGGCAGCCCGCCGGAAAGGCGCAACCGAACACGGCATCCGGGCACGCTGCCGACCAGGTTCTGCGTGCTGTCCAGCGCCACGACCTTGCCTTGCTTGAGCATGGCGATGCGGCCGCACAAGGCTTCCGCTTCCTCCAGGTAGTGGGTGGTCAGCAGCACGGTATGCCCGTCGCGGTTGAGCTGCCGGATGAAGCGCCAGAGCGATCGGCGCAACTCCACGTCCACGCCGGCGGTAGGCTCGTCCAGCACGATGACCGGCGGCTTGTGCGCCAGCGCCTGAGCCACCAGCACGCGGCGTTTCATGCCGCCCGACAGCCGCCGCATGTTGAAATCGGCCTTGTCGCTCAAATCCAGATGATGCATCACCTCGTCTATCCAGGCATCGTTGCGCCGCAGTCCGAAATAGCCGGATTGCAGGCGCAAGGTTTCGCGCACGGTGAAAAAAGGGTCGAACACCAGTTCCTGCGGCACCACGCCCAGCAGCATCCGGCTGTTGCGGTATTGCCTGACAACGTCATAGCCCATGACCGAAACTTGTCCGCCGTCGGGCAACGCCAGCCCGGCCAGCAGGTTGATCAGGGTGGTTTTGCCTGCCCCGTTCGGCCCGAGCAGGCCGAAGAACTCGCCCTGCTCGATGCGCAAATCCACGTCATCCACGGCGCGCAGATTGCCGTAGTGCTTGCGCACCTTGCGGACATCAACGGCGGGGAGCATGGAATGGGAGGCTGACGAGAAGCTCGCGTAGCGGGGGCCTTGCCCCCTCTCCCTCTGGGAGAGGGCAGGGTGAGAGAACGGGCATGACAAGCTTCATTGTCAGGGGTGACTACTCTGCCATCATGCCCGTTAGGGCCGCGCGGCGCCATCGCCGCTTAGCGGCAGCGATTCCGCCACATCGTACAGATGAGCGAGGCTCAGCAGGTTATCCGGGACATTGGAAAACGACAGGCCGATCCCGCTGCGCCGGGCCTCGCGCAGCCAGGCAAGCATCAGGCTGACGGCGGCGGAATCCACCGCCTCAACCTGGGCCATATCCACCACCAGATCGGTCTGTCCGTTTGGCTGCAAGCCGCTGTTGAACAGGGAAGTGGCCGTATCCATGGTCAACCGGCCCGATATATGCACCCGGTTGCCCTCGCGGCGGATCATTTGGATTCGGCCTTGCGCAGTGGCGTGCTGGAGGCCGACTGGTTTTTTTCCACCAGAGTCCTGATCAGCCCCTCGATGCCCGATTGCTGAATCTGGTCGGAGAAGGTGCTGCGGTAGTTGCTCACCAGGCTCACTCCCTCGATGGTCAGATCGAACGCCTTCCAGCCATCGGCAGTTTTTTCCAGGTCATAGTTCACCGGGATGTCCGGTTCGCCCGGTTTGATGATTAACGTCTTGACCGTTACCTCGGTGGCGTTGGCGGCCATTTTGAACGGTTTGACTTCCACGGTCTGATCGCGGTACACGGTGAACGCCTTGGTGTAGGTGCGCACCAGCAGGTTGCGGAATTCGGCCACCAGCGTCTGCTTCTGCTCCGGTGATGCATGGCGCCAGTGCTTGCCGACGGCGAGCTGGGTCATGCGCGCAAAGTTGAAATGCGGCAGCACCTTGGCGTCCACCAGATCCAGAATTTTCTTCTGGTTGCCCGCCTGGATGTCCTTGTCCTGCTTGACGATGGCCAGCACGTCCCGCACGGTATCTTTTATCAGCACGTCCGGGTCCGGCATGTCGGCGCGCCCCTCCAGCGACAGCGTCGCCAGCACTAACCAAAACAACAGAGCAGTTATTTTTTTCATCGTTTCCTCGCGATTCTGTTTGGGCCGATTCTGTTTTCGGGTGGCCCTATTTGGTTTCCTCGGCCTTGCCGTACAGGAATTTTCCGATCAAGTCTTCCAGCACCACGGCGGACTGGGTTTTCTTGAATTCTTCGCCATCTTTCAGCATCACCTCATCCCCGCCCGCCATCAAACCGATGTATTGCTCGCCCAGCAGGCCGGAGGTCAGGATATTGGCGAAGGTGTCTTTGGGAAACTGGTAGCGTTTATCAATATTCATCGTAACCCGCGCCTTGTACAGCGAGGTATCGAGCCTGACCTCGGTCACACGGCCCACCAGCACGCCCGCGCTCTTGACCGAAGCCTGCGCTTTCAGGCCGCCGATGTTGTCGAAATAAGCCTGCAACTGATAGGACTGCGACACGTTGTACGTGCTCAGGTTCCCCACCTTGAACGCCAGCACCGCCAGCGCCCCGAAACCCACCACGACAAATATGCCCACCCACAAATCCAGCGTGGAACGCTCCATAACTACTCTCCCCGAAACATGAATGCCGTCAGAATGACGTCCAGCAACAATATCGCCAGCGACGATTGCACCACGGTGCGCGTCGTGGCGCCGGATACACCCTCAGCCGTGGGCGGCGCATCGAAGCCCTCGAACAGCGAGATGACCGTCACCGCCACCCCGAACACCACGCTCTTGATCACACCGTTCAGTATGTCGTGCTGGAAATCCACGGCGGATTGCATCTGCGACCAGAACGAGCCTTCGTCCACGCCGATCATCACCACCCCCACCATGTAGCCGCCGAACACGCCCATGGCGGAAAACATCGCGGCCAGCAGCGGCATGGAAATCACCCCGGCCCAGAAGCGCGGCGCCACCACGCGCGCAATCGGGTTGACCGCCATCATCTCCATCGCGGAAATCTGCTCGGTGGCCTTCATCAGGCCGATTTCCGCCGTCATCGCCGAACCGGCGCGGCTGGCGAACAGCAGCGCGGCCAGCACCGGCCCCAGCTCGCGCACCAGGGAGAGCGCCACCAGCGTTCCCAGCGCCGACTCGGAACCGTAGCGCTTGAGCGTTTCATATCCCTGCATCCCCAGCACGATGCCCACAAACAACCCCGCCACCAGAATGATGATGAGCGACATCACGCCGGTGAAGAACAGCTCCCTGACCGTCAGGCGGAAGCGGCGGAAACTGAGGCCGGAATAAAACAGCGTCATCAGAAAAAAGCGCGTGCCGAAACCGATGCGCCACACGCCGCCCACCACGCGCGCGCCGATGCCCCGCAGGCTTCTGGTTATGGCCATCAGGCGTCCGCTCCCCGGCTTTGGATGCCCAGATCCTTGCTGAAATCGCCGGCGGGGTAATGGAACGGGATCGGCCCGTCCATCTCGCCATAAACAAACTGGTGTACAAATGCCTCGCCGGAAGCGCGGATGTCATCCGCCGAGCCTTCCGCGATAATCGCGCCATCCGAAACAAAGTAGATGTAATCCACGATCTTGAGCGACTCCTGCACGTCGTGCGTCACCACGATGGAAGTCGCCCCCAGCGCATCGTTCAAGCGGCGGATCAACTGCCCCACCACCGTCAGCGAAATCGGATCCAGGCCGGCAAACGGCTCGTCGTACATGATCAGCATCGGGTCCAGCGCGATGGTGCGCGCCAGCGCCACGCGCCGCGCCATGCCGCCGGAAAGCTCTGCCGGCATCAGGTTCTGCGTGCCGTACAGCCCCACCGCGTGCAGTTTCATCATCACCAGGTCGCGGATGATTTCTTCCGGCAGGTCGGTATGCTCGCGCATCTGGAACGCCACGTTGTCGAACACCGTCATGTCGGTGAACAGCGCGCCGAACTGGAACAGCATGCCCATCTTGCGGCGCATCAGGTACAGGGCGTCCTGGTCCAGCTCGTGGATCACCTGCCCGTCCACTTTCACGTATCCTTTGGTCGGCTTGAGCACTCCGCCGATGTGCCGCAGCAGCGTGGTCTTGCCGCAGCCGGAAAGCCCCATGATGGCGATCAGCCTGCCCCTGGGGAAAGTCATGTTGATGCCTTTCAGGATGGGGCGGCTGTCGTAGGCAAAATTGACATCGCGTATCTCGACCAACTCTTGTGATGACACGGCGTAGAACCCTGCTCATTTTGTGGGTGGCTATTCTAATCTACGCCGCCACCCGACTACAACCACAAGCCCGTTTTGACGGCCCCGCATCAACCGACAGGGTGGCCGGCCAGATCAAAAAACCCGCGACACCGGAGTGAATTTAGTTGCTACGCGCTTGCGTTTCTGGTATTAAAGCGCGTCTTAAATTTCGTTTGCCTGTTCCTGGAGAACCAAATGCCGGTACAAACCACCAAGCAAGCAGCACCCTACAAGCCAAAAAAAGGGGAGGCTTACATGAGCCCCAAGCAACTGGAGCATTTCCGCTCCATCCTGAACGGCATCAAACTCGGTCTGGGCGAAGACATAGACCGCACCGTACATACCATGCAGGACGAAGCCACCGTGTTTGCCGATCCGAACGACCGGGCCAGCCAGGAATCGGACGTGAGCCTGGAGTTGCGCAACCGCGACCGCGAACGCAAACTGATCAAGAAAATTGATGAAATGCTGTCCAAGATAGACAGCGGCGATTACGGGTATTGCGAAAAGTGCGGCGTGGAAATCGGGCTCAACCGTCTGGAAGCGCGACCGACCGCGACGCTGTGCATAGACTGCAAAACGCTGGACGAAATCCGCGAGAAGCAGGTTGCAAGCTGATCTCAGATAATACGGACAGCCGCCTGCTTGGTAAACAAACTGAAGCAGAGATACTCGTAATTCCAGCCAAACTTGCCAGCGGCTTCCTGAAACGCCCTGAATTCGTCTTCGCGCCAGCGCTCGTTCCCGATGTATTCGTCGAAAACGATGACCGTTCCGGCAACGATCCGGTCGGCCAAAAGCTCCAGCACCGTTTTCGTCGAGCTGTACAGGTCGCAATCCACGTTCATGAAGCGCACCGGACCGGCGTTCTCGTTCAGGAATGCCGGTAGCGTGTCGTCGAACCATCCGGCGTGCAGGACTACGTTTCCCGGTACTGCGGGAAGCATCCCCCGGGTGCTGTAACTGCCCTTCGGCTCGTTATACCAAGCCTCTGGCAGCCCCTCGAAGCTGTCAAACCCGTGGACCGCCTGCCGGTCGGCCAGCGCGGCAATCCGGCGGATCGAGCAGCCGAAGCGGACGCCAAACTCCAGAACCAGCCCATCGCCGCGTGCGGCGCTCATTCCGAGCTTGAAAACCTGAACGGGATTACCCGCAACCGGCGGGAGCGTTTTGCTCGCCGACTTCATGTACCGCCAAGCGTCCAGCTTCGCGCGGATCAAGGCCGTGCCTTTCCCGGCCATATCCAGGTGGCCTGACGCTTCCTCAGCCTTGCCGGAGTAATCGAGCAGCATTCCCAGAAAGAGCCGGTAGTTCGTGTTGGATGGGGCGATTTCCACCGCCTTTCTCATGCACTCGATGGCAGGAGCAATACCTGTCGAATCCAGCAACAGGGCATGGAGGTTATACCAGGCATCCGCGAGCGTCGGCCTAAGCTCCAGCGCCCTTCTGTAACAAGCGATCGCTTCATTCAATTCGCCTTGCTCCTGCAGCGCGGTTCCGAGGTTGTAGAGCCACTCCACGCAGTCCGGCCTGAGTGCGAGCGCGTTCCGGTGGCCGGCAATCGCCTCGTCCAGCCTGCCCTGCGCCTGGAGCGCATTCCCCAGGTTGCTGTGCGCCTCGGCAAAATCCGGGTTGAGCGCTATCGCCTGCCGGCAACTGGCAATCGCTTCCTCCGGCTTGCCTTGCTCGTTGAACACAATCCCGATGTTGTAGTGCGTGACCGGAGAATCCGGCTTGAGCACGAGCGCCTTCCGGTAGCTGGCAACCGCCTCCTCCAGCCTTCCCTGCGCGTGAAACGAGAGTCCCTGGTTGACATGCCAGCCGTCAAGTTGCCCGGAAATCGCTTCCAGCATGTGCCGCGCTTCCGGATTGTCCGGCTCGATCCGCAGCGCCTGCCTGCAAACCTCTTCTGCCTGCGGCAGGCGCCCGGCCCGAAAATGCTCGGCGGCGAGCCGGAGGCTTTGCGAAGCGGGCGCGCTCTCGTGGGCACTCGCTGCCGGAACATTCTGCTGCTTCAGGCAACACTGCTTGTATTTTTTGCCGCTGCCGCACGGGCACGGGTCGTTGCGTCCGATTTTTTTCATGGTGAGGGAATGCCTTGCACGGGCATTATTGTCGTTTCTCGAACAGCGCGCGCAGCTTGTCGCGGCCCGGCTGATGCACCACGCCTCTTTCGGTGATGAGCGCCGTCACCAGTTCGGCGGGCGTCACATCGAAAGAGGGGTTGCGTATCTTCACCCCCTCCGCCGCCCAGCGGCAATCGCGGAAGCCCTTCACCTCGTCGGCTGAACGCTCTTCGATGGGAATATCTGCGCCGCTGCCGATGCTCATGTCTATCGTGGACAACGGGCAGGCGACATAAAAAGGGATATTGTGACGCCGCGCCAGCACCGCCACCATGTAGGTGCCGATCTTGTTGGCGACATCGCCGTTGGAAGCCACGCGGTCGGTGCCGACCACCACCGCATCCACCTCGCCGCGCGACATCATGAAGCCCGCCATGTTGTCGGTGATCAGCGTCACCGGAATATTCTCCTGCACCATCTCCCAAGCCGTCAGCCGCGCGCCTTGCAGGAAGGGGCGGGTCTCGTCGGCGATCACGGAAATTTTCTTGCCCGCCTCCGCCGCCGAGCGGAACACGCCGAGCGCGGTGCCCCAGCCCGCCGTCGCCAGCGCACCCGCGTTGCAGTGGGTCAGCACGCGCGCGCCGTCCGCCAGCAACTCCGCGCCGAACGCGCCCATCGCGCGGTTGATGCGGATATCCTCGGCAAGGATTTCATGCGCCTCGGTCAGCAGGCGTTGTGCCACGGCGGCATTGCTTTGATTCTTCACGCTCTCCCACACGCCGCGCATCCGCTTCAATCCCCAGAACAGGTTCACCGCCGTCGGGCGGCTTTGCGCCAGCACGGTGAATCCGGCCTCCATACCTACATTGAAATCAGCATCGGAAATATTTTCATTCCCGTTCGCCCTGAGCTTGTCGAAGGGTGAAGGCTTCGACAGGCTCAGCCCGAACGGTTTGGAGGACAACCGCAACGCCTCCAGCGCCACGCCATACGCCGCCGCCACGCCGATGGCGGGCGCGCCGCGCACCACCATGCTGCGTATCCCTTCAGCCACCGAGGAGGCAGAGTCGTAAATCAAATATTCAAACGAAGCGGGCAGGATGCGCTGGTCTATCATCTCCAGCTTGTTGTTTGACCAGCGCAGGGTTTCGACTCTCATATTCAGTCGCCCTCAAACTCGCACAGCGCAAACACCTTGTGCCCGTGTTTCTCCAGCCGCTTGCGCCCGCCGACATCGGGCAAATCAATCACGAAGCAGCACTCTACTATGGAGCCGCCAATTTTTTCGATCAGTTTGCAGGCCGCTTCCGCCGTGCCTCCGGTGGCGATGAGGTCGTCCACCAGCAGCACTTTCTCGCCCTTCTGAATCGCGTCGGTGTGGATTTCGATGCGGTCGGTGCCGTATTCGAGCTCGTAGTCGTGGCCGATGGTTTCCGCGGGCAGCTTGCCTTTCTTGCGGATCGGCACGAAGCCCTTGCCCAGCACAAAAGCCAGCGGCGCCCCCACGATAAAGCCGCGCGATTCGATGCCGGCGATTTTGTCAATTTTCATGTCGGCATAGCGGCGCGCCAGATCGTCTATGGTGACGCGCAGGCCGATGGGGTCTTTGAGCAGGGTGGTGATGTCGCGGAACATGATGCCCTGCTTGGGGTAGTGCGGGACGGTGCGGATTCTGGATTTTATCGGCATTTGATTTCTCTCCGGAGTTAACTGTCAACCATAAAGGGCGCTTCTATAAATTGCACTTCGACAGTGCAAACGGCCATCATTGTAAGAGTTTGTCAAAGCATGAAGGGGTAATTATTAGAGCGCCTTTTGCCTGGAGCGGCGAAAATGAATTTTTGAAGTGCCCGTTTCAATACCGCTCGCAGACCACCAGCTCGATCTCGCCGTTGGGCAGAATCTTTTCCTGCTCGATAATCAGGCCCTGCTCCAGCACCTGCCGCTTTACCATCAAGTGCGCGTAGGTGCGGTTGAGGGCTTGCAGAAATGTTTCCTGGCGTATCGGGGTGTTGAACTCTATGCCCCACCAGTCCGCGCATACGGCAAAACTTCCGTCGCCCTGGCGCTGAAAGCCGATGTCGTAGCGGCTGCCGGTGCCGACCACCACCACGCCGCTCTCGGTATTGTTCTGGTAGCCGTGGATCGTCGCGTTTTCGCTGCTCAGAAAATCGAACTGCAACTGCCGCAGGCTTTCTTCGAGCAACGCCTGGTCGCGGATCACGGTCTGCACCTGGCTGAAATGGGACATGGCCGGATTCTCCTTGTCATCGCAAGCGTCACGATACCGTGGCGCGTGAAGTTTCCCGGAGCTGCGCCGGGCGCGCATTCGCCGCCGCCCACGCTTCCATGCGGGCGATGTCGGCGGCGCGGGATTTCGAGAGCGGCACGGTGTCATCCAGCGCGGCGCAAATATCCGCCCCGGCAAGAGGTCTGGCGCCATCGCCGAAAGCGCGGTAGAGGCCGTCCACCACCGCCGCCTCGATCTCCGCGCCCGTATAGCCGCTGGCGCTCCCTGCCAGAGCCGCGAGATCGAAGCCAGACGGATCGCGCCCGCGCCTGGCAAGATGCACGCTGAAGATGCTCTCGCGTTCGCCCTGTCCGGGCAGGCCGACAAAGAATATCTCGTCGAAGCGACCCTTGCGGGTGAATTCCGGCGGCAGGCGCCCGATGTCGTTGGCCGTGGCCGCGACGAAAACCGGCGCCGCGCGATCTTCCAGCCAGGTGAGGAAAGTGCCGAACAGGCGCCGCGCCACGCCGTTGTCGCGGGCGTTGCCCAGGCCGCTGAAGGCTTTCTCCAACTCGTCTATCCACAGCACGCAGGGGCTCACCGCTTCGGCGGTGGCCAGCGCCCGCCGCAACCTTTCCTCGGATTCTCCGAGCAGCGAGCCGTACACCTTGCCCAGATCGAGGAGCAGCAGCGGCACTTCCCAATCGGCGGCCAGCGCCTTGGCGGTCAGGCTTTTGCCGCAGCCGGGTATGCCCGCCAGCACCACGCCGCGCGGCGGGCGCAGGCCGAAGCGCTGGCCGTCGGGATCGAACGCCTGGCGGCGCGCCGCAAACCATTTCTTGAGAGGCTCCAGCCCGCCGACACCGGCAAAGCCCGCGCCGGGGCGGCAGAACTCCAGCACGCCCTCCTTGCGCACAGCCTGTTCTTTTTCGGCCAGCACCTCGCCCGAGCAACCGGCGTCGAGCGTGCCGCGACGCGCGATTCCCCGCCGCAGCACACGCCCCGCTTCGCGCCCGGTCAGCCCCAGCAGCGCGCGCGCCAGAGTATCCCTGATATGCCCCTCGGGCGCAGGCAATCCCTCTGCCTCGGCGACTTCATCCACCAGGTGTTCCATCTCGTCCGCACCGGGTGTCGGGTAGAAGAGCAAGGTCGCATCCGCGCTCAAGTCTTCCGGCACCTGCGCCCGAGCGCCGACAAACACCAGGCTCTTGCGGGTGTGCTTGACCTTCCATACCGCATCGCGGATCAGGCGCTCGATCACCGGCGTGAAGTGGCGGTGCATGTCCAGGAAAACATATATCGCTTCCGCCGCGCTTTGAAACATGTGTTCGAGAGCCGCGACCGGGTCGCCGGCTGTTTGCGGCGCCACCTCCCGCCCCTCGCGGTCGCACAGGCCGCGCGTGGAACTCCAGACGTAGAGGCCGATGTCCCTTTTCTGCGCCATGGATTCGCGCACGCGCAGCAGCGAAGCCAGGGCGCGCTCTTCCTCGTGGGTTTGCAGCCAGACCAGGGGAAAACGGGCGCGCAAATATACTTCGATGCTGTCTTCCATGCTCGTTCCCTCACCCCCGTTCCCCCTCTCCCGGAAGGAGAGGGGTACGGTATGCCCTCGCTGCGCGAGATTCACGTTAATGGAAGGCTCGCCGGAAATGCCGGTCGCAATCAGCCCCATATCTCGGCGGGCAACTGCAATCTCTCCACCGGCCTGCCGCCCTGCAGGTGCTCTTCGATGATGGCGGCTACATCATCTGTGCCCACCCTGCCGTACATTACGCCTTCCGGGTAAACCAGAACGCTGGGGCCGGTGCCGCATGTGCCGAGGCAACCGCTGCCGGTCACCGCGAAGCGCCCCCATAACTGTCTTTGTTCAAATTGCCGCACAAATTCCTGCAACACCGCCGCGCTGCCATTCGCCGTGCATGAGCCGCGCGGATGATCCGGCGGGCGGGATTGTGTACAAACGAACACGTGTTTTACCGGCTTGCCCATTCCAGCCTCCTGTTTGAAAAATGTTTCGGTTTTTGGTTTATCCATACCGGATGCGCCATAATTGTAAAGGAAGAGTCCCTATTTCTGATAATGAGCGATGCCAATGGAAGAAAATGCAAAGAAAAAAGCAACGGATGGCAAAGAGGCATACCGCCGCCCGCCGTTCACCGTTACCGACTGGGTGGTTGCGGCGCTAAGCATTGCGTTGATGATATATATTCTTTTCCACCTCCCCGCTTTTTAGCCGGAGGTGGCAATGCTGGAAAAATAGGGAGGACGCTGCAAGTACCCTGTGGCGCTTGGGCCTTCGCCAGCCGCTCCCTCCTAACGGGCATGGCGAGTAGCCACCCCTGCTTCTGAAACTCGCCATGCCCGTTCCCTCACTCTACTCTCCCCCAGAGGTAGAGAGGGCGAAGCCCTCGCTGCGCGAGTTTCACGTTAAAGGGTTCCCGCTGGCAAGGGGGATTGAGGGGGGTAAGGTGTTACTGTGCCAGCCCGATTCGCGCGTTACGGTCGCGTTCGTTTGAGCAAGAGGCAAGGATAAATGGTCAACAATGTTATTGAAGCCTGGTATTGGATCTTTTTGCTGGCAGCGCTGGTTGGCGTCGGCGTTTATTACAGCCTTTATTCCATACGGAACTTGTGGGCTGCCCTGAAAGAGCAAAGGGAAGAAGGCCAGGACACGGTATCCGATGAAGTAATCATGACGCCATACAGCAGGCGCATCGTAATCATTCATTGGCTGACGGTGGCGCTGCTGGTTGTGGTCTGGTATCTCGGTGATTCGCTGGCTGGCGCCAGGGGCGAGAAAAGCGCCACGCTGGCCGGATACTACGCGCACGTGCTGGCGGGCGGGGCAGTGCTGGTACTGACGCTATTGCGTTGGACTTTTCGCAACGTGGACGGGGTGCCGCCGCCTGCCGGCAATTCGCTGGTGGATATGATGGCCAGAGGCGTCCATTACGGGCTTTACATCTTGCTGGTACTGCTGTCGGCGACCGGGCTGATGACCGCGCTGACCAGCGGCGTTGGCCCGGCTTTGCTGAAAGCCAATGCAAGCCTGTTGCCGGAGAAATATACCGGCCCCGCTACCGTTCCTCATATTGCTCATGAAATATTGATGGATGTGCTGATTGTTGTGGTGATAGTGCATGTGCTGGGCGCAATCACGCACCAGTTCATCCTGAAAGATGGCTTGATGGGGCGCATGTCGCTGCGCGGGAAAAGCTGATCGCACGCGGATAAGCGGCAGTTGTAACCGGCGCGGCAGATACCCGGTTTGACCTGCGTTTCCCTAACGGTCATGGCGCAGGCCACCCCCAAAAATGAATCGTCTGCGCCCTGACCGTTTCCCTCACTCTACTCTCTGGTGGAACTACTAGTGTAGTGTTGCATTCTGTTTGGAACTTAAGCGGCTGTTGGCGCGGATGACTTTTTGCAGTATATCGCGAGCACTTTTCGTCCAGATAAAAGGTTTGGGTTTGATGTTGTGATGGGCGATATACGCATCGATGGCAC
>JACRPU010000101.1 GCA_016223025.1 Nitrosomonadales bacterium
CAATCCAAAACCTAAAAAACTGAAGCAGGAGTTCGCTGTGCCATCTAATCTTCGTAACAAAGCGCCGTCTTCTCTCGACATTTCCGTCCCAATCCACCCGTGGCGGATGGTTCTACCGTAATTACGTGAATACCCCACTAGATCAATAGCAGCCAAATCGTTCCATCCTCAAGCATGTTGTAGTAGATGATCCTCACCCCACCGCTTTTTCCAGATCCCTTGCGTGCCCATCTAACTTTGCGACATCCGCCAGAACCTCGAACAACATCGCCTGCGTCAAAATGTTCTGCGATCCATGCAGCGAATTCTCCACGCTCTTCTTCAGTCCAGTAGTCGGAAACATATCGGCTGAATATCTTGGTTTCTGCGATAGTAAGCATGGAAGGATGATACGGCAATGCCGTAGATAGTCAAGTTGAGTTTAAGTAATTAGAAAAAATACGCTGGACTATGTTTTGCCGGGATTAGTCATCGAATGACTGGTATGGGTGAGTTTTTCTACGGCAGGTTTTGGCACATTTCAGGCGATCAGCCTTCCGGCTTAAGATACTTGATGACCTGACAGGTAGTGTCAGATCAAGTCACGCCCGGCGTCTACTCAACTTCCAAATCCTTGACGCGCATTTCATTGCCGCCGGTAATTTCCACACGCGCACCGCCGCATTCCGGGCAGAGCCCAAACCGTTCGCGCAGCAGCACGGTCTTGTTGCAACCCGCGCACCATCCCTCGCCGGGCTTGCCGAGAATCTCAAGCCGCGCGCCTTCGGCAATGCTGCCGCGTGTCACGGTATCGAAACAGAAACGCATGGCGTCCGGCTCCACTGCGGCAAGTGCCCCGATCTCCAGCACCACGGTGCGCACGCGCCGGAATTCCTGGGCGCGCGCCGTATCTTCGATGATTTGCAGAACGCTTTCGGCCAGCGACATCTCGTGCATGATGTGTTCCCCGGGAGGCTATTCAAACCCGGCTTTGCTTTTACCGTGAATCGGGCTACGATTGCAAAAGATGCCGACCCGAAAGGCGCAGCAAGAAAGCCGTTTTCAAGCAAGATGTCGCATCGTTCAAGGAGCGATTTTCATGGTATCAGTTCCCGGCCCGCACGCCACCTATCTGAACCCGATACTCGAGCGCCACGGGCATGCCGCCGCCAGTCTCCTGCAAATCCTGCGCGAAGCGCAGGAACACTTCGGCTACGTCCACCCCGATGCCCTGGATTATCTCAGCGCACAACTTCGGCTTCCCCGCGCGAGGATCGAAGGCGTAGCCGGATTTTACTCTTTTATCTGCCTGCAACCTCACGGCGAATACCGCGTGCTGTTCTCCGACAACATCACCGATCGCATGCTGGGCAGCCAGACATTGATGGAACAGATGTGCCAGCAACTGTGGGTCGAGCCGGGCAAAGCATCGGAAGACGGCCTGGTCAGCATCGGCGCCACATCCTGCACCGGGATGTGCGACCAGGGACCGGCCATGCTGGTCAACGGCCGCGCCGTCACGCACCTTTCGCACCAGCGCGTGCAGGAGATCGCCCACCTGATCCGCAATCGCACGCCGCTGGATGACTGGCCCGGCGATTTCTTCCGCGTCGAAGACAACATCCGGCGCAAGGGCTTGCTGCTCGACAGCACGCTCGCGCCCGGCGATGTCTTGCGCGCGGCGCTCGCGCCGGGCGCTGCGGATATCGTCGCGGCGATCACGGCGTCCGGCCTGCGCGGGCGCGGCGGCGCAGGTTTCCCCACCGGGCTGAAATGGGAAGCCTGCCGCCTTGCGCAAGGCGCGGAACATTATGTGGTGTGCAACGCCGACGAGGGCGAGCCCGGCACGTTCAAGGATCGCGTGCTGCTGACCTCCCATGCCGATCTGGTGTTCGAAGGCATGACGCTGTGCGCCCTGGCTATTGGGGCAAGAAAGGGTTTCCTCTACCTGCGCGGCGAATACCGTTACCTGCTCGAACCCTTGCAGGCCGTGCTGCAACGCCGCCGCGAAAACAATCTGCTGGGCGCCTGCATCCTCGGCCAGCCCGGTTTCGATTTCGACATCGCCATCCATCTCGGCGCGGGCGCCTACATCTGCGGCGAGGAATCGGCGCTGATCGAGTCGCTGGAAGGCAAGCGCGGCGTGCCGCGCAGCCGTCCGCCGTTCCCGGTGACGCACGGTTACCTGCAGCAGCCGACCGCCGTGGACAACGTCGAGATCTTCTGCCAGGCGGCGCTGGCGATTCACATGGGCGCGGACAACTACCGCGCCATCGGCACGCCAAAATCTTCCGGCAGCAAGCTGATTTCGGTATCCGGCGATTGCCCGCGCCCCGGCATCTACGAATATCCGTTCGGCGTGTCGGTGCGCGAAGTGCTGAAGGATTGCGGCGCGGCGAACACGCGCGCGGTTCAGATCAGCGGGCCATCCGGTGTGTGTGTCGCGGAAAGCGAATTCGGGCGGAAGCTGTGCTTCGAGGATTTGCCTACCGCCGGGGCGTTCATGGTGTTCGATGACAGCCGCGACCTGTTCGAGGTGGCGCGCAACTTCGTGCATTTCTTCGCGCACGAAAGCTGCGGTTTCTGCACACCTTGCCGCGTCGGCACCTCGATGCTGAAACAAACCATGGACAAAATCGCCGCCGGACACGGGACACGCTACGACTTGGCCGAGATCGAGCATCTGGATCAGGTATTGCAGACCAGCTCGCACTGCGGCCTAGGGCGCACCGCCTGCAACCCGGTGCTGCACACGCTCAGGCATTTTCGCCCGGCCTACGAGAACCGCCTGAAATCGTTGGACTTTGAACCGGCCTTCGATCTCGACGGCGCGCTGGCGCGCGCGCGCCAGATGACCGGGCGGGATGATGCGGGGGCGCATCTCAAACCGGAGGAAACATGAGCCAGGCAAACGTAGGTGCGAATTCATTCGCACATAATTCAATGCGCGTGCGAATGAATTCGCACCTACCAACCGGCCAGGTTTCTAGATTATGAGCGACACTTTCCAGCTCGACGGCAAGAACGTCCCGTTCGAATCCGGCCAGACGGTGATGCAGGCCGCGCTGGCTGCCGGGCATTACATCCCGCACCTGTGCTACCACCCGGAATTCAAGCCACACGGCAGTTGCAAACTGTGTACGGTCAAGGTCGGCGGACGCACCGCCGCTTCCTGCACCATGCCCGCCGAAGCCGGGCTTAATGTGGAAAGCAACATCGAGGAAATGAACGGCCTGCGCCGCACGCTGGTACAGATGCTGTTTGCCGAAGGCAACCACTTCTGCCCGTCTTGCGAGAAAAGCGGCAACTGCATGTTGCAGGCGCTGGGTTACGATCTCGAAGTGCATACCGCCGGCTTCCGCCACCTCTACCCGGATCGCCCGCTGGATGCATCGCACCCGGACATCCTGCTCGACTTCAACCGTTGCATCCTGTGCGAGTTGTGCGTGCGCGCCTCCTCCGAAGTGGACGGCAAAAATGTTTTTGCGCTTTCCGGGCGCGGCATCGCCAAGCATCTCATCGTCAATGCGAAATCCGAATTATTGAAGGATACGGACATCGCGCTTGCCGACAAGGCGATGCAGGTTTGCCCGGTTGGGGTGATATTGAAAAAGCGCGTCGGCTTCAGCGTGCCGATTGGCGAGCGCCGCTATGACCAGCGCCCGATCAGCGCGCAGGCGCTCGACGATGCCCCGCGTCTGTCCGATGCCAGCAGCAGTTGTGCCGCCTGCGAGGGAACCCCATGAGCAGGAAGCTGCGCATCGCCACCACCTCGCTCGCCGGCTGCTTCGGCTGTCACATGTCGCTGCTCGACATAGACGAGCGCCTGCTTGCACTGCTCGAACTGGTCGAGTTCGACCGTTCTCCGATCACCGACATCAAGCACTGCGGGCCGTGCGACATCGGCCTGATCGAGGGCGGCATCTGCAATGCGGAGAACGTGCATGTGTTGCGCGAGTTTCGCACCCACTGCAAGATTCTCATCGCCATCGGTTCGTGCGCCATCACCGGCGGGTTGCCCGCGCAGCGCAATCATCTTGATCTGGCCAGTTGCCTGACCGAGGTGTACCTCACCGAACCGGGGCTGGCGCACGGCCATATCCCCAACGACCCGGAACTGCCGCTGCCGCTGGACAAGGTACACCCCTTGCACGAAGTGGTGAAGATAGATTATTTCATCCCAGGCTGCCCGCCATCGGGCGACGCTATCTGGAAATTCCTCACCGACCTGATCGCGGGCAAGACGCCGGAACTGGGGCATGGGTTGATTAAATATGATTGAAATTGTTGTTCTGGTAGCCTCGACCGATGCTGTTGCCATTCGCCGGAAGATGCTTCACCATTCGTTAACAAAGGAGATACCAAATGACACTCGCTGAATTGATTTTTGAAAAATCCAAAGACTTGCCTGTCGTTAAAGCGCAGGAGGTGATTGACTTCATTGATTTCATCAAGACCCGTCATTACCAAACTGAAGAAGCGGGTGCGCAGCAAGAACGGGAAGCGGCGCTCGCCAAAATCTCCCGTGTCCGCATCCACTGGGAGGGTACGCCCATCCCCAGCCGGGATGAACTGCATGACGGCGCACGAGGCTGAGATGCCGGTTTTTCTGGACAGCAATATTGTGCTCTATGCGCTGGGCGATGATAAAAAAAGTCGCATTGCCGCAGCCCTGATTGAGGCCAGCCCCTGGATTTCAACGCAGGTCATCAACGAATGCAGCCACGTATTACGCCGGAAATTACAGTGGTCTCCGGGCAAAATCGACGAACATTTATCGGCCATACTCCGGCTGGTGCAACTGGCCGATGTCAGCATCAGCAATATTCGCTCCGCTTGGGCGCTGGCTGAACGCTACGGCTTTGGCCATTACGGCAGCCTGATTATCGCCGCAGCACTCCAAACCGGAAGCGACACACTCTACACGGAAGACATGCAACACGGCCAAGTCATCGAAGGGCGGCTGACGCTCATCAATCCCTTTGTGTGATTCAACCCACATGAATCATGCGAGCAAGACGCCCTAACTCGGACATGGGCTGATCGAATATGACTGATACAACCAACAATCTGGAAACCGCCGCGCACCCGGAGAACCTGCGCCGCATCGCCATCGAGCCGGTATCGCGCGTCGAGGGCCACGGCAAGGTGACGCTGCTGCTGGACGAGAACGACCGCGTGCATCAGGTGCGCCTGCACATCGTGGAGTTTCGCGGCTTCGAGAAATTCATCCAGGGACGGCCCTATTGGGAAGCGCCGGTGATGGTGCAAAGGCTGTGCGGCATCTGCCCGGTGTCGCATCATATCGCGGCCTCCAAGGCGATGGACATGATAGTCGGCGCGACGCTGACGCCCACGGCGGAGAAGGTGCGGCGGCTGATGCACTACGGTCAGATATTGCAGTCGCACGCGCTGCATTTTTTTCATCTCTCCTCGCCCGACCTGCTGTTCGGTTTCGATTCCGACGTGGCGAAGCGCAACATCGTCGGCATCGCCGCCGCTTACCCTGAGCTCGCCAAACAAGGCGTGCTGTTGCGCAAGTATGGGCAGGAGGTAATCCGCGTCACGGCGGGCAAGCGCATCCACGGCACCGGCTCGATACCGGGCGGGGTGAACAAGAACGTCAGCATCGAGGAGCGCGATTACCTGCTGCAGGACATCGAGCAGATGGTAGCGTGGAGCAAGGACGCCGTCGGCATCGCGCGCCAGTTGTTCGAGCAGAACCCCGATCTCTACAACAACTTTGGTACTTTCAAGGCGCACACGCTGAACCTGGTGCGCGCGGACGGCGCGCTGGACCTTTACCACGGCGGCCTGCGCGCGCGCGATAGGGACGGCAAGACGCTGTTCGACCACTACGACACCCGCCATTACTGGGACGTGATCTTTGAGGACGTGAAGCCGTGGTCATATATGAAGTTCCCCTTCCTGCGCAGCCTCGGGCCGGAGCAGGGCTGGTATCGCGTCGGGCCGCTGACGCGCGTGACGCAATGCGACTTCATCCCCACGCCGCTGGCCAACCAGGCGCGCATGGCCTTCCTCGCCTTCAACGGCGGCTCGGCTGCGGGCGCGACACTGGGCTTCCACTGGGCACGCATGATCGAGATGCTGCATGCCGCCGAAATGATCCGCGAACTGCTGCACGATACCGGCCTGCAAGGCAGCGATCTGGTCAATACCGGCAAACGGCAGGAGCGCGGAGTCGGCGTGATCGAGGCGCCGCGTGGCACACTGATCCACCACTACAAGGTGGACGAGCACGACCAGATCGTGCGCTGCAACCTGATCGTTTCCACCACCCACAACAACCAGGCGATGAACGAGGCGATCCGCGCCGTGGCGCGGCAATATCTGGACGGGCGCAAGCTCACCGAGGGCCTGCTCAACCACATCGAAGTAGCGATCCGCGCCTTCGACCCCTGCCTCTCCTGCGCGACCCATGCGCTGGGCAAGATGCCGCTGGAGGTGGAATTGCTGGATGGGGCGGGCGATACGCTCTCAACCCTTACCCGTTCTGCCGACGGTGTGTTCAGCCCTGGCTGAGAGTTTTTGATGACTGCCCCCATCCTCATCTTCGCCACCGGCAACGAATCGCGCGGCGACGATGCGCTGGCGCCGCTGTTGCTGCGCAGGCTGGATGCCTGGCTCCGGTCAGAAGGGCGTGCCGGAGACTTCGAGCTTATCGAAGATTTCCAGTTGCAGATCGAGCACGTCATGGACATGGCCGGGCGCGAGTTGGTGCTGTTGGTTGATGCGGGCATGGATACGCCGGCGCCCCACACGTTCTATCGGGTGCGGGTGGACGCTTCCCGCAATCTCTACAGCCACGCCCTGACACCCGAGGCGCTGCTCGCCGTATATCCGCAGGTTTGCCGGGAAGTTTTGCCACCGGTTTTTGCCCTGTGCATACGCGGCGAGCAGTTCGAGCTGGGGGCCGCGCTTTCACCGGCGGCAGAAAGCAGGCTGGAAACGGCGATGGAGTTCGCGCGGGGGCTGTTGCGGGATGCGGCGGTTGCGTCGTGGGAAATGCGGGCGCAACATCAAGCGTATCCCGCCCATGCCTCCTGAGAAAACCTTCACAAACGAGAAAGAGAAAACCATGAGCCAGCATTACCTGAACCCCCTCTTCGCCCCCAAGTCCGTCGCCGTGTTTGGCGCCAGCGACCGCGCCGATTCGGTCGGCCAGATCGTGTTCCATAACATGCTGGAAAGCGGCTACCGGGGCGGCCTGTATCCCATCAACGCCAGGAATGCGGAAGTGCAGGGCCGCAAGGCCTTTGCCACGCTGTCGCAGGTTGGCGAGGCGGTGGAGTTTGCGGTCATCGCCACGCCGCCGCAAACGGTGCCCGGCATCATCGAGGATTGCGGCAAGCACGGCGTCAAGGCGGCGGTCGTCATCACTGCGGGCTTCGGCGAGACCGGCCCGGAAGGGCAGGCGCTGGAGCGCGCGCTGCTGGAGAACGCGCGCCGTTACGGCATCCGCCTGATCGGGCCGAACTGCCTCGGCGTGATGCGCCCCGGCATCGGCCTCGATGCCACGTTCAACAAGGGCGGCGCCAGACCCGGCAATCTCGCCTTCGTGTCGCAATCCGGCGCGCTGTGCACCTCCATACTGGATTGGGCGCAGACCAACGACGTGGGTTTCTCCAGCGTGGTGTCCATGGGATCCTCCGCCGACGTGGATTTCGGCGAGATTCTCGATTACCTGGTGTTCGATCCGCAGACCCACAGCATCCTGATGTACATCGAGGGCATCCGCAACGCGCGCAGCTTCATGAGCGCGATCCGCGCGGCGGCGCGCGTCAAGCCGGTGATCCTGGTCAAGGTGGGGCGCCACGCCGCAGGTTCGAAGGCGGCCATGTCGCACACCGCATCGCTGGTCGGCTCCGATGATGCGTTCGATGCCGCCGTGCGCCGCGCCGGCGTGGTGCGCGTGCAGACCATCACGCAACTGTTCGCCTCCGCCAAGGCGCTGTCGTGCGGCTTCCGCCCCACCGGCAACCGCCTCGCCATCGTCACCAACGGCGGCGGGCCGGGCGTGATGGCGACCGACCGCGCCTCCGATCTGGGGCTGACCATCGCGGCCCTGTCCGATTCCACCATCGAGCGGCTCAACGGGGTGCTGCCGCCCAACTGGCCGCACGGCAATCCGGTGGACATCATCGGCGACGCGCAGGCCGACCGCTACCACCATGCCGTCAAGGCGTGCCTGGAAGACCCGAACGTGGACGGCGTGCTGACCATCCTCACGCCGCAGGCCATGACCAAACCGCTGGAGGCCGCGCAGGCGGTGATCGAGCTTGCCGGGCAATACAGCAAACCGCTGCTGGCCTGCTGGATGGGCGAGTCGCAGGTGGCGGAAGCGCGCAAGGCGTTCAGGCAAGCAAAGAAACCCAACTTCCGCACCCCGGAACCGGCGGTGGAAGTGTTCTCCTATCTTTCCGCCTACCACCGCAACCAGAAGCTGCTGATGCAAATGCCGGGGCCGCTGTCGCATCATCTGGAGCCGGACGTGGAAGGGGCGCGCATGGTGATCGAAGGCGCGCTGCAGGACCGGCGCAAGGTGCTGAACGAGATGGAATCCAAGGCGCTGCTGTCGGCCTTCCACATCCCGGTGGCGCAGACCCTGGTCGCCCATTCGCCCAACGAAGCGCTGCTGATCGCGCAGCAACTGGGTTTTCCGGTGGCGATGAAGGTGAACTCGCACGACATCACGCACAAGAGCGATACCGGCGGCGTCAAGCTCAACCTGGGCAACGCGCAGGCGGTGCGCGCGGCGTACCAGGAGATCATGGAAAGCGTGAAGCGCAACCGCCCCGACGCGCATCTGGACGGGATTTCGATCGAGCCGATGATCGTCAAGCCGAACGGGCGCGAGCTGATGGTGGGCGTGACCAGCGACCCGGTGTTCGGCCCGGTGATCACCTTCGGCGCGGGCGGCACCACGGTGGAGGTGATGGGCGACCGCGCCGTGGCGCTGCCGCCCCTCAACACTTTCCTGGTCAAGGATCTCATCCGGGGCACGCATGTCGCCAGAATGCTGGGCGCATTCCGCCACATGCCGCCCGCCGACATGGAAGCCCTCGAAAGCGTGCTGCTGCGCGTGTCGGAAATGGTGTGCGAGCTGCCCATGCTGATGGAAATGGACATCAACCCGCTGATCGTGGACGAGCGCGGCGCGCTGGCCGCCGATGCGCGCGTGCTGGTGGAATACCGCCAGCCCGGCGCCGACCGCTACGCCCACATGGCGATCTACCCGTATCCCTCCCACCTGGTCAGCCAGTGGCAGCTCGCCGACGGCACCGACATCACCATCCGCCCGATCCGCCCGGAAGACGCCGAACTGGTGCAGCGTTTCGTGCGCGGCCTGTCCGAGGAGAGCAAGTATTTCCGTTTCATGAACACCGTGCAGGAACTCACCCCGACCATGCTGGTGCGTTTCACCCAGATTGACTACAGCCGGGAAATGGCGCTCCTCGCCGTGACCGGAGAGCAGGAACAGGAAGTCGAGCTCGGCGTGGCGCGCTACGCCATCAACCCGGACAACGACACCTGCGAATTCGCGCTGGTGATCGCGGACAGCATGCAGGGCAAGGGCCTGGGACAGAAGCTCATGGTCGCGCTGATGGAAGCCGCGCGCGCCAGCGGGCTATCGCTGATCGAAGGAGACGTGCTGGGGAACAACCGCAAGATGCTCAAGCTGATGGCGCGCCTCGGCTTCGCCAGCAAAACCAGCGAAGAGGATCCGGGCATCGTGAAGGTGAGCAAGCCGCTGTAGCTTGCGGCGGCCCGGTGCGGATCGACCGCGCCTTTCGGCGCAAGCCCGGCACAGCGCTTGCCGTTTTGGGCTTCATGCGCAGAACAGCTCGCGCATCATCCACACCAGCTTGATGGTGCGGGAGTCGCCGATGCGGTAGTACACCCGGTTGGCGTCCTTGCGCGTGACCAGAACGCCCTTGTCGCGCAGGATGGCGAGGTGCTGCGAGATGTTGCTTTGCGAGGTTCCCACACGATCCACGATGCCCTGCACGCTGGCTTCGCTGTTGCCGAGCACGCACAGGATTTTCAGGCGCAGGGGATGGGCGATCGCCTTGATCGCCAGCGAGGCTTGCAGTATCTCTTCGTCCTTGTCTATCAATCTCTTTGGCATGTCCGTCCCTGTTCGCATCCGGCATCATCCGGCGCCGCAAAATCGGCTACAATGATGCGGTAAATTAGCAACCGCTTATATTTTGATGCATCGGCAATGCCAAGTCCAGCATGAAAGACCGCACCGCATGAAAGTCACGCCCGTTCTTCTGCTCATTCTCGATGGCTTCGGCTACAGCGAGGATTCCGACCACAATGCGGTTGCCCTGGCGCGCAAGCCGAACTGGGACAGGCTGTGGCGGGAATACCCGCACACTTTGATCCATACCTCCGAGCTGTCGGTGGGGTTGCCGCAGGGCCAGATGGGCAACTCCGAGGTGGGGCATCTCAATATCGGCGCGGGGCGCGTGATATATCAAGACCTCACGCGCGTGGACGTGTCCATCCGGGACGGCAGTTTCCGCACCAACCCCGCGCTCGCCGGGGCGGTCGCGCACGCCAAACAGCACGGCACGGCGCTGCACATCATGGGGCTGCTGTCGCCCGGCGGCGTGCATAGCCATGAAGACCATATTCACGCGCTGCTGGAAATGGCCGTGCGCGCCGGGTTGCGCAAAATCCTCCTCCACGCCTTTCTCGATGGCCGCGATACTCCGCCGCGCAGCGCCGGGGATTCGCTGCAACGGTTGCAGGACAAGTGTATCGCGCTCGGCGCCGGGCGCATCGCCACCCTTGTCGGGCGCTACTATGCGATGGATCGCGACAACCGCTGGGAGCGCGTGCGACCGGCTTACGACCTGCTGACACAGGGCAAGGCGGAATTCTCTGCCGCCACCGCCGTGGAAGGCTTGCAGCGGGCCTACGCGCGCGACGAGAACGACGAGTTCGTCAAGGCCACGGTGATCGGCGAAGCGGTTGCGATGCGGGATGGCGACGCGGCGGTATTCATGAATTTCCGCGCCGACCGCGCGCGCGAGATGACCCGCGCGCTGACCGATGCCGCGTTCGATCATTTTCCGCGCGAGCGTTTTCCCGAACTGGGGAGTTTCGTCATGCTGAGCAGCTACGGCGAGGATTTTTGCCACCTGCCCGCCGCCTTTGCGCCCTCTCCCATCCGCAACGGATTCGGCGAGTATGTTTCCGGGCTGGGGTTCAGGCAGTTGCGCATTGCGGAAACGGAAAAGTACGCGCACGTCACCTATTTCTTCAACGGCGGTTCGGAGCAGCCTTATCCCGGCGAAGACCGCATTCTGGTGCCTTCCCCCAAAGTGGCGACCTACGATCTCCAGCCGGAAATGAGCGCGTTCGAGGTCACCGGCAAGCTCGAAGCGGCGATCCGCAGCGGGCAATATCATGCCATCATCTGCAACTACGCAAACTGCGACATGGTCGGCCACACCGGCATTCTGGAAGCCGCCATCAAGGCTATCGAGGCGCTGGATGGCTGCATCGGTCGCGCGGTGGGCGCGATGCTGGAATGCGGCGGCGAGGTGCTCGTCACCGCCGACCACGGCAATGCGGAGCAGATGATAGACCGCGGCACGCATCAGCCGCATACCGCGCACACCCTCAACCCGGTGCCGTTCCTGTATGTCGGCCGCAAGGCGGTCATGATAGAGGGCGGCGCGCTGCGCGATGTGGCGCCTACGCTGCTCGCCATGATGGGCCTGCCGCAACCGCCGGAAATGACGGGCAAGCCGCTTATCCAGTTTGCATGAGGCGACCGTTAACGTGAATCTCGCGCAGCGAGGGCATACCGTACCCCTCTCCTTCCGGGAGAGGGGGAACGGGGGTGAGGGAAACGCACATGGCGCAGACGATTCATCATTCGGGGTGGCCTGCGCCATGTGCGTTCGGTGCAATGCGCTGCGCTTATTGCACCCTGCTCCTCATCCTGCTGGCGAACAGCGCAACCGCATCGCAGCAGGATGAGCTGAACACTCTGCGCAAGCGCATCGCCGGCCTGCAACAGGAACTGGAAAAAACCAGCGAATTCAGGTCGGAGGCGGCTGACGCGCTGCGCGAGTCGGAGCGCGCCATCAGCGACAGCAATCGCAGATTGGCCGATCTGGCGCAACAGCAGCGTGCCGCCGGCCTCGCTCTCGGGCAGATGCGGCTACAGGCCCGGCAACTGGGCGCCGATATCCAGGTGCAGCAGGTGCTGCTGGGAAAAATGCTTTACCGGCAGTATCGGGGCGGCAAGCAGGAATATTTCAAGTTATTGCTCAACAGCCGCGACCCCAACCGGGTCGCCCGCGAAATGCGGTATTACGAATACCTCGCGCGCGCCCGTGCAACCTGGCTTGCAGCCATGCGCGCCAACCTGGCTCAGTTGCACGAGATCACCGCCCGGACCAGACAGAAGAGCGCGGAGATCGCCGCGCTTCATACGGAGCAGAAGCAGCAGAAAAACAGTCTGGAAAAAGACAAGCGGGCGCGCCGGCAGGTGCTCGACAAAATCGCCGGCCAGCTCAAGCGGCAGCGCCGCGAAATCGGTCGTTTGCAGCGCGACGAGAACCGCCTGGCGCAACTGGTGGAAAGGCTTTCCCGGATGCTGGCGCAGCGCGAAGGCGGCGGTCTGTTCAGCAATGAACGATTGCCGGATGACCGCTTTGACGGCAACCCGTTTGACCAGCTCAGGGGCAAGCTGGCGCTGCCGGTGAAGGGTGTGGTCAGCAACCGGTTCGGCAGCGCGCGACCGGACAGCACGGTGCTGTGGAAGGGGCTGTTCCTGCGCGCCGCCGCCAACCAGCCGGTCAAGGCTGTCGCGGCGGGCAGGGTGGTATTTGCCGACTGGTTGCGCGGCTTCGGGAACTTATTGGTCATAGATCATGGCAAAGGCTACATGAGTTTGTACGGCAACAACGAGACGCTGTACAAGCAGGTGGGTGACGTTCTGAAGGGCGGCGACACCGTGGCAGCGGTAGGCAATACCGGCGGAAACGAGGATTCCGGTTTATACTTCGAGCTGCGCCACGAGGGTAAGCCTCTGGACCCGATGAGATGGGTCGCGGCCAAATAATTATTGTGGGGTAACACATGCGTAGTCGTATCGAAAAAATCGGTTTGATCGGGCTGGGGCTGATCGTCGGCGTACTGTTCAGCCTGCACTTCCCGGCCATCGCCGACAAGGACACCGAAACACCGCTGCCGGTGGAGGAACTGCGCGCTTTTTCCGATGTGTTCGCACGTATCAAGAGCGACTACGTGGAGCCGGTCACCGACAAGAAGCTGATCACCGAGGCGATCACCGGCATGTTGAGCGGGCTGGACCCGCATTCTGCCTATCTGGATGAAGAGGCTTTCAAGGAACTGCAAGTCGGCACCCACGGGGAGTTTGGCGGTTTGGGGATCGAGGTCGGCATGGAAGACGGCCTGGTGAAGGTTGTCTCCCCGATCGAGGACACGCCCGCATTCCAGGCGGGCATCAAGAGCGGCGACCTCATCATCAAGCTGGATGACACTCTGGTAAAGGGGCTGACGCTGAACGACGCCGTAAAGAAGATGCGCGGCAAGCCGGGCACCAAAATCACCCTGACGGTGACCCGCAAGGGCGAAGCCAGGCTGCTGACCTTTACCCTGACGCGCGCCGTAATCAAGGTGCAGAGCGTCAAATCCAAGCTGGTCGAGCCGGGCTATGCCTTCGTCCGCATCACGCAGTTCCAGGAACGCACCGGCGAAAATCTCGCCGCCGCGCTGGATAGCCTGTACAAGCAGAACGGGGGCGACCTGAAGGGCCTGGTGCTGGATCTGCGCAACGATCCGGGCGGCCTGCTCAACAGCGCGGTGGGCGTATCCGCCGCCTTCCTGCCCAAAGATGCGCTGGTGGTCTACACCGAAGGGCGCACCGCAGACGCCAAGATGCGGTTGAGCGCCACCCCCGCCAACTACGCGCGCGGCCACAACGACAAGGAAGATTATCTGAAGAGCCTGCCGGAAGCTGTCAAGAGCGTGCCCGTGATCGTGCTGGTCAACGGCGGTTCCGCTTCTGCCTCGGAAATTGTCGCGGGCGCATTGCAGGATCACAAGCGCGCCGTCGTCCTCGGCACCCAGACCTTCGGCAAGGGCTCGGTGCAAACCATCCTGCCGCTGGGCAACAGCACCGCGATCAAGCTCACCACCGCGCGCTACTTCACCCCCAGCGGGCGCTCCATCCAGGCCAAGGGCATCGTTCCCGATATCATCGCGGAAGATCCGGCTACCGGCGCGCAGGATAGAGGCCTCCACCTGCGCGAAGCCGACCTGGGCCGCCACCTGAGCAACGGCAACCACCCGGAGGAAAAGACGGAGAGCGCGAAACCGGCTGCTCCGGCAAAGACCACCCCGTCCGGAAAATCCAAGGATGACGAAACCGCCAAGCCGGAAGTGGCGGAGTTTGGCTCCAAGAACGATTATCAGATGAACCAGGCATTGAACCTGCTGAAGGGTATCAACATCCTGCACGGGAAATAAGCAACCGGCTATGCGAAACGGTGCGTGCCGCATGGTTCGCTCAGCCAACACACTGAACAGGCCGAGCGTTTCGTTGCCGCAGAACCGCCCGGCCAAGCTTGAAACATCTCCGAGCTGCCCATCATGCCCAACAGGCTCAATATCAAAAAACTGAAACTCCGCAATTACCGATGTTTTTCGGAAATTGCGATTGAGTTTCACTACCAGCTCACCGTGCTGGTAGCGCCAAACGGAAAGGGCAAAACGGCGATCCTTGATGCAATTGCGGTAGCTTTCGGCCCGTATATTGGTGCATTTGATGAGGCGACCGGAAAGCATTTTGAGCCGGATGATATTCGGCTAATTCGTGCGCGCGATACCGCAAGCAACGAAATGGAATATGCGGCAGGGGGCGTATCGCTGGAAGCGGAAGGAATGATTCCAGACAAAGGGATGTCAAGCATCGCTGCGTTGGATGAGAGTTGGGCGAATAAGCCATGGAAGCGCAGCTTGGATGAGCCAAAAAACAAGCCATGGAAGCGCAGCCTGGCTGGAGCAAAAAAGAAAACCACCATCAAGGATGCCGGCGATCTGATCGCATATGGCAGAGAACTGCAAAAGCAGGTTGGGACGCCCGGCAGCAATGTGATACTGCCTATTCTGGGTTATTACGGAACGGGGCGATTGTGGCAGCAGAAAAAACTGACACAAGGCACGCTGCCTCGCGTCTCGCGCACCATCGGCTATCGGGATTGCCTTGACCCGGCATCGAGTTATAAGTCTTTCGCCGAGTGGTTCCGGTACTGGAGCACCAACGCGCTCAAGGGGCGGATAGACGCAGCACAAAGCGGGCGTGATTATGCTCCCACCGAATTCGATGCGTACATTCAATCCGTGGCGGATGCGGTCAATACTTGTTTGTCTCCTGCCGGATGGAAAAACATCAGCTATTCGTTTGCACGCGAAGACCTGGTGGCGCATCACGACGGGCTGGGGGAGCTGCCCGTTGCGCTGCTCAGCGACGGCATACGCAACATGATCGGCATGGTTGCCGATATTGCGTTTCGCGCTACCAAACTGAACCCGCAGCTTGGCTCATCTGCCGCCAGGGAGACGCCCGGCATTGTGTGGATTGATGAGATTGACATGCACCTGCATCCGGCATGGCAGCAAGTGGTTTTGGATGGTTTGACCAAGGCTTTTCCCAGCATTCAATTTATCGTCACCACCCATAGTCCGCAGGTACTGACTACGGTGCGCAAAGAATGTATCCGCGTAATTGAATGGGAGGGTGACATGGCATTCGCACGGACACCTGCCCACGAGACCTATGCACAGGAAAGCCGCACCACGCTGGAAGATGTATTAGGTGTTTCCTCACGCCCCCCGCTCGATATAACCAATAAACTTCAAGACTACTTGAGGCGAATCGAAGATGGCAAGGATGCTACTCCCGGAATCATTCAGCTTCGTGCCGAGTTGGAAAAAGCCTTGGGTGCTGGAGACGAGCAACTCCAACTTGCGGATATGCTGATCGCCCGCAATCAAGCGATATGCCAGAAGGGCCGTGCATGAGGCCAATACAGCATCCACCCGACATTCCAAGCCTGTTGCAAGGAGCAGCTTCTCACGGTGCGACCAATTGGGACGGGCCACGCAACAGAACACAATTAAGGGCGCAATTACGTAATGAATTGGACACGTTGCAAAAGGGTTTATGTGCCTACTGCCAGATTCGCTTAGATAGCAGCATCGGTTGCCATATTGAACACATTTGGCCCAGGCACAAACACCCAGCGATGACTTTCCAATGGAGCAACCTCGTGTTGTCATGCGCGGACTCCCAGGAAATCGGGCCAACCCGGCAAATGGGGGGCGTGAGTTGTGGGCATAGCGGTGGTAAAAGCAAATGGCCTGCCTACGACCCGCGCTTTATTTCACCCACCGAGCCTGACTGTGAACGCTATTTCGAATACAGAGCCAGCGATGGTAGTGTGCAGCCAGCCAAAAACTTATCTGTAACAGATGTCGGACGAGCAAGCTACACCGTAGCCTTGCTCAACCTCAACTGCCCGCGTCTTTGCCGCCAGCGCAAGAACATGCTGGAGGAGGGTTATCGCATTATTTCCGAGTTGCGTGGCAACACTACCGCGCTAAGATATTTTCTGGATTGCGAACTGGCCGAAGTGGGCGGGAGACTGCGCGCTTTCTTCACCGCACGCCAGCAACATTTTTTATCATTCGCGTGACACCCCACGTGTTTGGATAACGTAGTTTTCCAAGCCTTCCATTTTCATTTCCGAGATGAACGACCAGCAGCTACTGCGCTACAGCCGCCACATCCTGCTGCCGGAAATCGGCGTCGAGGGCCAGCAGGAACTGCTGGCCGCGCACGCGCTGGTGATCGGCGCCGGGGGCCTGGGTTGTTCGTCCGCCCTGTTTCTTGCCGCCAGCGGCGTGGGCACATTGACGCTGTGTGACGGCGATACGGTGGATCTGACCAACCTGCAACGCCAGATCCTGCACCGCACTTCCAGCATCGGCAAGCCCAAGGTGGATTCCGCGCGGGCGGCGCTGGCCGACATCAACCCGGACATACGCATCAACACGCTGAACGCGCGCGCGGATGAAGCGCGGCTCGCCGAACTGGCGGCGCGGGCCGACGTGGTGCTGGATTGCAGCGACAACTTCGCCACGCGCTACGCGCTTAACCGGATCTGCGTGCAACTTAAGAAACCGCTGGTATCCGGCGCAGCTACCCGCTTCGACGGCCAGATCACCGTGTTTGACCAGCGCCAGCCCGACAGCCCATGCTACCAGTGCCTTTATCCGGAACAGGCGGGAACCGAGGAAACGCGCTGCGCGATCATGGGCGTGTTCGCCCCGCTGGTCGGCGTCATCGGCAGTCTGCAAGCCGCCGAGGCGCTCAAACTGCTGATGGACGCGGGCGTGTCGCTTTGCGGGAGATTGCTGGTGATGGACGGCCTGCACATGGAACTGCGCACCGTCAAACTGGGCAAGGACAAGGCCTGCCCGGTCTGCGGAGAACAGTAGCCGCGCTCATGGAAAAAATCCGCCTCTCCAAGCTGATGTCGGAACAGGGTTTGTGTTCGCGCCGCGAGGCGGACAGCTATATCGAGCGCGGCTGGGTGCTGGTGGACGGCAGGCCGGTCACCGAACTTGGCGCACGGATTGATCCTGCCCGGCGCATCACTCTGAACCGCGCCGCGCAGAACCAGCAGCAGATGCGCGTCACCTTCCTGCTGAACAAGCCCGTCGGCTATGTTTCCGGCCAGGCGGAAGACAACCACAAGCCGGCCGTCACCCTCATCAACGCGGCATCGCGTTTTCCCGGCGACCAGTCGCCGCACCGCTTCAGCACCGCTCACCTGAAAGGCCTCGCCCCCGCCGGCCGCCTGGATATTGACTCGCAGGGCCTGCTGGTGATGACCCAGGATGGCCGCATCGCCAAGCGGCTCATCGGTGAAAACTCCGCCATCGAAAAGGAATACCTGGTGCGCGTGCAAGGGAAGATGGTTGGCAACGGGTTGCAGTTGTTGAGCCACGGCCTGAAGCTCGATGGCGAGCCGCTGAAGCCAGCCAGAGCGAGCTGGCAGAACGACGACCAGCTCCGCTTCATTCTGCAAGAAGGCAAAAAGCGCCAGATCCGCCGCATGTGCGAGCTGGTCGGGCTGAAAGTCACCGGGCTGAAGCGCGTGCGCATCGGCAAGGTCAGGCTGGGCGACTTGCCCGTCGGTCAGTGGCGGTATTTGCGCGAAGACGAGGCGTTCTGAAGCGCGGCAATTATTCCGCCCGGTTCAACCTCGGATCGAACGCATCCCGCACCGCATCGGCGAACAGGTTGGCCGCCAGCACCAGCACCAGCATGAAGCCGAAAGCCGAGGCCAGCGCCCACCACACCATGGGATCGCGGCCCATCTCCAGGCGCGCGGCGTTGATCATGGCGCCGAAGCTGATGGTGGCGGGATCCACGCCCACGCCGACGTAGGACAGCACCGCCTCGGCCAGCACCAGCGCGGAAAAGTCCATCACCACCGAGATCAGCACGATGTGCATCACGTTGGGCGCGATGTGGCGCGTGAGGATGCGGAACGAGGACACGCCGAACGCCTGCGCCGCCTGGATGTATTCCATCTCGCGCAGCTTCAGCGTTTCGCCGCGCAGCAGGCGGCACAGGCCGGTCCAGTTCGTCACGCCGAGGATCAGGCACAGGCACAGCAGGCGCACGTCGGCGCGCGCGGCGGCGGTCTCGAACCAGCCGGCGTGCATCTCGATCACCACCTGCATCATCAGCACCGCCGCCGCGATCAGCAGCACGCCGGGGATGGAGCTGAGCACGGTATAAACATACTGGATCACATCGTCCACCCAGCCGCGAAAGTACCCGGCGGCCAGGCCCAACAGCAGCGCGAACGGCAGCATCACCAGAGTGGTGACGGTGCCGATGACCAGCCCGGTGCGGATGCTCTTGAGCGAGAGATAGAGCACATCCTGGCCGACCTTGTCGGTGCCGAGGATATGGTAGTAGCCGGCGAGATTGGCGCTGGCGCCGATGAGTGCGGCGAGTAGCAGTGCGGTAATGGTTATGGCGCGCAAACCCTCACTCCTGGCCCCTCCACCCTCCTTTCCCCGCGCGGGCAAGCTGCGCTTTGCCCACCCTGCGGCAAATATGAGCAATCCGGCAACCAGCAACCCGCCCGCCGCTCCCAGCGCCGCTTTCCGCATCACATCCCCGGCCAGATCGCGCTCCGGGGCGATCAGGTGCATGCCGCCGTATTTCAGGCGCGGGTAATCGCGCAATGTCCTGCCGTCCGGCGACTCGATGCTTTCCTTGGCGTACAGATAGGCCGCAAACGGTGCGGAATAGGTTTTTTCGGTGCGGCTCCGCAGGCCGCCGACCAGCGCGTCGAAGGCGCTCAGCACCTCCGGCGAATACACGGTCTGCCCGTTGCTTTTTTCCGGCAGCGCGGAGCGGTAGTGCAGCGAATCCAGCAGTCCGACAAACAGAAACAGCGACAGCACCAGCAGCGATGCCATGCCTGCGCCGCTCTTCGCCACGCGCTGCCAGGGCAGCAGGAGATGCGGGCGCCGGCGTATCCACCAGGCGCCGGCGATGCTCACCGCGATCAGCAGGAAGATCAGCGCGTCGGTCCAGAGGATGACGATCTTCATTGCAGCCTCACCCGCGGATCAACCAGGGTGTAGGAGATGTCGGTCAGGATCAGCCCGGCGATGTACAGCGCCGAGCCCAGGAATACCATCGCGCGCACCACGCCGAAATCCTGCGCGTTGATCGCGTCTATCGTGTAGCTGCCCAGCCCCGGAATGCCGAAGAACGATTCGGTCAGCAGGCTGCCCATGAACAGCAGCGGGATGACTACCACCACGCCGGTGAGTATCGGGATCATCGCGTTCTTCAGTACGTGGCGGAACAGCACGCGCATCTCGGACAGGCCCTTGGCGCGGGCGGTGCGCACATAGTCCTTGCCGATTTCTTCCAGGAAAATGGTGCGGTACCAGCGGCTGCTTGCGCCGATGCTGCCCATCACGCCGATCAGCACTGGCAGCACCAGGAACTTGATGCTGTCCATGCCGTCCGCATAGCCGGAAATCGGCACCCAGTGCCACAGCTTGCTCGCCACGAACTGCCCGCCGATGATGTAAAACAGACCGGAAACGGACATCAGGAAAACGCACAGCGCAACGCCCGCGATGTCCAGCGCGGTGGCGCGAAACAGCGTCATCAGCAGCGCGAAGGTAATGAAGATCAGCAGCCCGACGAAGAAGGTCGGCAGCGCGATGGCGAGGCTGGGCGTCATGCGCGCAACGATCTCGCGGCGGATGTTGCGCCCGTCGTCGGAATAGCCGAAGTCGCCCGCGAACATGCTGGCCGATTTCTCGAAAAAGATCGTGTCGCCGAGCTTGCCGGCGCCTTCCGCTTTGGCGTTGAACAGCAGCGGTTTGTCGTAGCCGTGCTGCTGCTTCCATTTCTCGACGTCTTCCGGCGTCACGCGCTTGATGCCGAGCTGAATGCGCGCCATATCGTCCGGCGTGTTGACCACGAAGAACAGCACGAAGGTGAGCAGGTTTACCCCGATCAGGATCGGGATGGCGTACAGGATGCGGCGGATGAGATAGGCAATCATGGCTGCCCGCTATTGTACGGGCAAACAGGGAATGTTTTCATTGCCGCCAGCCTTGCCGCCAGCCTTGAAAAAGCTATTTGCCATGTTCTATTGATTCGGCACGGTGAAGTATCAGCCGGGGGGTTTGGTTCCTGCGGTGTTTCATGCTCGCGCCTTGCCTCGCGCATGCGGGGCTTGCCGACGCGGGACTAGTGTAGTGTTGCATTCTGTTTGGAACTTAAGCGGCTGTTGGCGCGGATGACTTTTTGCAGTATATCGCGAGCACTTTTCGTCCAGATAAAAGGTTTGGGTTTGATGTTGTGATGGGCGATATACGCATCGATGGCAC
>JACRPU010000080.1 GCA_016223025.1 Nitrosomonadales bacterium
AATAGGCTACCTTTCATCAAACACAACAAGGGATGCCCCTCTCGAGTCCAATTCAGCCTGCCGCCGCCCGGCGTTTGTCTTTCCTCCGTGACCTGTGGCCTTTCCTGCGCCCTTATCGCGGGCGGGTCGTGCTGGCTTTCGTGCTGCTGTGCCTCAGTTCGGCCACCATCCTGCTCGTGCCGCTGGCGTTTCGCGACCTGATTGATTTCGGTTTCGGGCAACGGGCAACCACGGATGGCGGCCTGTTGGGCTCGATGAGCCTGGACGGGCATTTCGCAGCCCTGTTCGGGTTGGCGAGCCTGTGGGCGCTGTCGGTGGCGGCGCGTTATTACACCGTGTCCTGGGTGGGCGAACGGGTCACGGCGGATTTGCGCAGCGCGGTGTATGCGCGGGTGCTGGCGCAGTCGCCGCAGTTTTTCGAGACTTTGCAGACGGGCGAAGTGCTGTCGCGGTTGACGGGCGACACCACGCTGATCCAGACCGTGATCGGCAGCTCGATTTCGATGGGCCTGCGCAGCCTGTTCCAGTTTACCGGCGGCATGGTCATGCTGGCGGTGACCAGTTTTTATCTGTTCTCCCTGAACCTCGGGCTGATGGCTTTGCTGATGCTGCCGATCTTCGCCATCGGCCGCAAGGTAAAGAAGCTTTCGCGCGAATCGCAGGACAAGATTGCCGATGCCTCCGCGCTGGCCGGCGAGATACTCAACGCGATACCGCGATCCGGCGCACCCGCGTGCGTGCCGCGATGACGGCGCTGATTATCACGGCGGTGATGGGTGCCATCATTTTTGTGCTGTGGGTCGGCGCGAACCAGGTGCATTCGGGCAACATGACCGGCGGGCAACTGGCTTCGTTCGTTCTGTACGCGGTGCTGGTGGCGGGCGGGGTGGGCACCATGGCGGAAGTGTGGGGCGATGTGATGCGCGCGGCAGGGGCGACCGAGCGTCTGCTGGAATTGCTGCACGCGCAGCCCACCATCCCCGAAACTGCGGCGCCGCAAGTGCTGCCGCAACCTCAACAAGCGGCGCTCCGTTTCGAGCAGGTCACCTTCCGTTACCCGGCGCGCCTGCAAACCGCCGCGCTGGATGGCATCACGCTCGACATCGCTCCCGGCGAGACGGTTGCGCTGGTCGGGCCTTCCGGCGCGGGCAAGACCACGCTGTTCCAGCTTTTGCTGCGCTTTTACGATGTGACGGAGGGCGGCATCCGCCTCAACGGGCAGGATATCCGCCAACTGGGCCTGCACGACCTGCGCGGCAGGATCGCCATCGTGCCGCAGGACCCGGTGATCTTCTCGGCCAATGCGCTGGAGAATATCCGCTACGGACGCCCGGATGCGAGCGACGAGGAAGTCATCGCCGCCGCCCGGTCGGCGCAGGTGGAAAAGTTCATCAGCCGCCTGCCGGAAGGCTATCAAACTTTTCTGGGCGAGCGCGGCACCCGCTTGTCGGGCGGGCAGCGCCAGCGGATCGCCATCGCGCGGGCCATATTGAAGGATGCGCCGCTATTGCTGCTGGACGAAGCCACCAGCGCGCTGGATGCGGAATCAGAAATCCTGGTGCAGGAAGGGCTGAATGCCGCCATGCAGGGGCGCACCACGCTCGTCATCGCGCACCGTTTGGCCACCGTGCAGAAGGCGCACCGCATCGTGGTGCTGGAACATGGGCGCATCGTCGAAACCGGCACGCCGGCGGACCTGCGCAAACAGGGCGGGCTGTACGCGCGGCTGGCGCGCTTGCAGTTCGATGTTTGATTTGCAGTCTCGATGGAAAATGCCGGAGAGACGCAAAAGTATTTCTACGCTGTGAAACAATGACGGATATCTCCAGAAGAAACTGAAAAACGAAGCGGCATTGTTCAACCCCGATAATCCACTGGTAGATCGTTCCGGCAAAACCGTTACCGTTCGCGGTGAGAGTCGAACCGCTAGCCCCGCGTCAATACTGGCCTTCGACCACGATTCCAGCCTTCGCGGAAATGGCGAATTTTTGAGGCGCCCAAGGCACATTGCCGCACTTGATAGGTGCAAACGTGCATGGCGCCCGCATGTTATTGGTGCATGCCAGCCGCACAATAAATCGGGCGCTTTTCGCAACAACTTGTTTTGTATAGACAATAGCTGGTGGCATGGAACCTGCTGAGGGCTGGGTACGGATAGTTTTTTCCATTCTCAACTAATCAGAAAGGTACGTCATGCTAAAGCCCGGACTGCTTGCCATTGCCCTGGGAGCAATATTCGCATTACCTGCGCTGGCCGAAGAGGCGGCAACAACGCAGCACAAAGAAGATATCCACGTCATACCCGCGAGCGCGCACACGCTGGCCTCCAATGTGGGACTGTTCAGCCAATACGTGTTTCGGGGCTTGACGCAAACCAACGAGAAGCCCGCCATTCAGGGCGGCATGGATTATTCTCATGCGAGCGGATTTTATCTGGGCACATGGCTTTCCAATATCTCCTGGTTCACCGACCAGAATGCCAACACCATCGCCGCGCCCGTTTCGCTTGGATCTCCCGGCCCCATCGGCGCCCCATATGGCGCCAACAGAAGCAATACGGCCAGCCTGGAATGGGATATCTACGGCGGCTACAAGAGCAGCTTTGCCGCAGACTGGAGTTACGACATCGGCTTTTTGCGTTACGAGTATCCGGGAACCTACGACAATCTCGGTTTTTTCAAGAAGCCGAACACCAATGAAATCTACGGCGCGCTGGGCTACAAATGGATTACCGCCAAGTATTCGTACAGCCTGGGCGACACGTTCGGCATCAACGAAGCGCGCGGCAGTTACTATCTTGACCTGAGCGCCAGCATCCCGGTGGCGGATAGCGGGTTTACCCTGGGGCTGCATGCCGGAAGGCAGGGATACAAAGGGCGCTCCGATCTGTTCCGCGTTGCGCCTGGCGGGGCGGCATTGACATCCTACGACAACAGCGTGCTTTCCTATACTGACTGGAAAGTGGGCGTCAGCAAGGAATACGCCGGTCTCAACTTCGGCCTCGCTTTCACTTCCACCAATGCCAGGGCCACGGCGGTGGATACGTTGAGCGGCGCAACCAACGCGATTTACCAGAATGTCTATGGCAGGAATATCGGTCGCAGCGAAACCGTGCTGTCGGTGACGCGGTCGTTCTAACCGCATCCAACACTGGAACAGGAGAATGAAATGAAAATGGTCACCGTTATCATCAAGCCGTTCAAGCTCGACGAAGTGCGCGAAGCGCTTTCCGCGATCGGGGTGCAGGGCATCACCGTCACCGAGGTCAAGGGCTTCGGGCGGCAAAAAGGGCACACCGAACTGTATCGCGGCGCGGAATACGTCGTGGATTTCCTGCCCAAGATCAAGGTGGAGGCCGCTGTCGGGGCCGACATGCTGGATCAGGTCATCGAGACCATCGAAAAATCCGCCAGGACCGGCAAGATCGGCGACGGGAAAATATTTGTCCACGACATCGAGCAAGTCATCCGCATCCGCACCGGCGAGACCGGCGCGGATGCCCTGTAAGGAGCGGCGAGATGAAAACGATAAGCAACCGGATTCTCATGCTGGCGGCACTGCTGTTCGGCCCGGCAACGATGGCGTTCGCGGAGGCTGCCGCCCCGCTACCCGACAAGGGGGATACCGCGTGGATGCTGGCGGCGACCGTGCTGGTGATTTTCATGAGCCTGCCCGGCCTGGCGCTGTTCTACGGCGGTCTGGTGCGCACCAAGAACATGCTGTCCCTGCTCACCCAGGTGTTTGTCATCTTCTGCGCCATCGCCGTTCTGTGGGTAGTGTATGGCTACAGCCTGGCTTTTACTGCGGGCGGCGGCATGAACGATTTCATCGGCGGGTTCTCCAAGGCGTTCCTGTCCGGCGTCACGCCCGATGCCGTAACGGAAACCTTCAGCAAGGGCGTGGTCATTCCCGAGATGCTGTTCATGGTATTTCAGCTCACTTTCGCCGCCATCACCGTGGCGCTGACCGTGGGCGGCTTCGCCGAGCGCATCAAGTTCTCCGCGCTGCTGGTGTTCGCGGTGCTGTGGTTCACTTTCTCCTACCTGCCGCTGGCGCACATGGTCTGGTACTGGGGCGGCCCGAGCGCCTACGGCGATCCGGCGGGTTTCATCTTCGGCAAGGGCGCACTGGATTTCGCGGGCGGCACCGTGGTGCATATCAACGCCGCGATGGGCGCGCTGATGGGCGCCATCGTGCTGGGCAAGCGCATCGGCTACGGCAGGGAATCGCTGGCGCCGCACTCGCTCACCATGACCATGATCGGCGCATGCATGCTGTGGGTCGGCTGGTTCGGTTTCAACGCGGGCTCCAACCTGGAAGCGACCGGCACCGCCGTGCTGGCGATGGTCAACACCGTGGTCGCCGCTGCGGCGGCAACCTTGTCCTGGATGTTCGCCGAGTGGTTGCTGAAGGGCAAGCCCAGCTTGCTGGGCGCGGTTTCCGGCGCGGTCGCCGGCCTGGTGGCGGTCACCCCGGCGTGCGGCTTCATCGGCCCGATGGGCGCCATCGCGCTGGGTTTGCTGGCGGGCCTGCTGTGCCTGTGGGGCGTGACCGGATTGAAGAAAATGCTCGGGGCGGATGACTCGCTCGACGTGTTCGGCGTGCATGGCGTCGGCGGCATTCTGGGCGCGCTCGGCACCGGCGTGCTCGCGGCTCCCGGCCTGGGCGGCACCGGCGTGTTCGATTACGCGACCGGCAAGGTCGCGGAATACTCCATCGCCGGACAGGTCGCCAGCCAGGCATGGGGCGTGGGCGTCACCATCCTGTGGTCGGGCATCGTCAGCTTCGTGTTGTTCAAGCTAATTGACATGGCAATGGGGCTGCGGGTAACGGAAGAATCGGAGCGCGAGGGCCTGGATACGGCAACCCACGGCGAGCGCGCTTACAACCTGTAATCCCAAGCCGGACAAGCCGGAACCAGAAAGCGGGAAAGACTTGCGGGGCTGCGGGATGGCTGGAGCGGGGCGATGCCCATCAAACGCAATTTGGGATGGGTATCGGCCTGCCGCCTCCACCCGCCTACGCGATGATGCCGCCGCCCAGGCAAATCTCGCCGTCATAAACGACGGCGGACTGGCCGGGCGTGACCGCCCACTGTGGTTCGCGGAAATCGAATGCCGCCGTGTCGCCGGACAGCGCGGCGATGCGGCAGGCGGCATCGTGCTGGCGGTAGCGGATCGTGGCCCCGTAGTCGCGCGCGGTGTCGGGTGCGCGACCGCTGATCCAGTGCAGGTCAACCGCATCCAGAGACGGTCTCAGCAGGGCCGGGTGGCCGTGGCCCTGCACCACGATCAGGCGGTTGTTTCCCGTGTCCTTGCCGGCCACGTACCACGGCTCGCCGGAGGATTCCTTTGCTCCGCCGATGCCCAGCCCCTGCCGCTGGCCGAGGGTGTAGAACGCCAACCCCTGATGTTGGCCGATGCGTTTGCCTTCATGCGTCACCATGTCGCCCGGCTGCGTGGGCAGGTAGCGGTTGAGAAATTCGCGGAACGGGCGTTCGCCGATGAAACAGATGCCGGTGCTGTCGCGCTTGGCGTGGTTGGCGAGGCCGTGCTTGCGGGCGATTTCGCGCACCTCGGTCTTCAGCAGTTCGCCCAGCGGGAACATCGCTCCGGATAGTTGCGCCTGGTTCAGCCGGTGCAGGAAATAGCTTTGATCCTTGCTCGCGTCATCCGCCTTGAGCAGTTGGAACAGCCCGTCGCGCTCGCGCACCCGCGCATAATGCCCCATCGCAATCGCGTCCGCGCCCAGGCGCGTGGCGTGATCCAGAAACGCTTTGAACTTGATTTCCGAGTTGCACAGGATGTCGGGGTTGGGCGTGCGCCCGGCCTCATATTCGCGCAGAAAATAGCCGAACACGCGCTCCTTGTATTCTTTTGCGAAGTTCACCGCCTCGATGGGGATGCCGATCACATCGGCAGCAGAAACCGCATCAATCAAATCTTCGCGCGAGGAACAATACTCGTCATCGTCATCGTCTTCCCAGTTCTTCATGAACAGGCCGGTGACCTCGCAACCCCGCTGTTTCAGCAGCAGCGCAGAGACGGAAGAGTCCACCCCGCCCGACATGCCGACTACCACATGTTTAGTCATAGTGGACGAGCAGGTCCAGCGGATAACGTTTCCCGGCCAGATAATCCTCGATGCAGCGCAGCACCAGCGGGCTGCGGTGCTGCGGCCGGCACGCGCGAATCTCCTGCGGCGTCATCCATGCCGCGCGGATGATGCCTTCATCCAGTTCCTGTTCGGGGTGAAAGGCGAGGGCGCGCCCGGTGAAAGCGAAGCGCAGATAGATGATGTCGGATTCTGGTGCTGGCCAGCGGTATATGCCGACCAGGTGTTGCGGCTCGAATTCGCGGGCGGTTTCCTCCCGCGCTTCGCGCGCTACCGCAGCCAGCAGCGATTCGTCCTGCTCCAGATGGCCGGCGGGCTGGTTGAAGCGGATGCCTTGGGAGGTATGTTCTTCCACCAGCAGGAACCTGCCTTCCTGCTCGATGATGGCGGCGACGGTGACATTGGGTTTCCAGATCATTGCGGTATTTTACAGGAGAATGCTTTCCGTCCCGGTGTATCATGCGGCGCTTCTTTCTATCGTTGCGTGCGCCGAACGTGCCAGACCGTCGTTCATCCGGGGAACCACCGCAGGAATCCGCCGCCATCCAGCGCAAGGTGGCCATTGCCGCCTGCTTCGGCACGTTTCTGGAGTGGTACGACTTTCTTACCTTCGCCTCGCTGGCAACGTATTTCAGCGTGCTGTTTTTCCCGCCGGAAAATCCCGTTGCCGCACTCCTGGCGAGCCTTGCCACTTTCGGGGTGGGGATGCTGGTGCGCCCGCTCGGTGCCGCAGTATTCGGCTCGCTGGCCGACAAGCATGGCCGCCGCCCGGTTTTCATCGCCACCATCGCGCTCATGGGGGTGACGACATTCTGCGTCGGCCTGCTGCCGACGTATGCGCAGGTGGGTTTGCTGGCGCCCGCGCTGCTGCTGGTGCTGCGCTTGTTGCAGGGATTTTCGGTGGGCGGCGAAATCGGCGGATCGGCGGTGTACCTCACCGAACACGCTCCCCCCGGCAAGCGCGGCGCCTATACCAGCGTGCTGCAACTGATGGGGCCGCTCGGTATCCTGGCTTCCACATTCCAGGTGGTGCTGCTGCAATCGCTGCTCAGCGGCGATGACTTCGGCGCGTGGGGGTGGCGCGTGCCTTTCCTGTTTTCCGCCGTGCTGCTGGCGATCTCGCTCAAAAGCCGGATGAGCTTGCACGAATCGCCGGTGTTCCGCCGCATGCGCGAAAACAAGACGCTGTCGCGCGCGCCGTTGCGGGAATGCATTGCCGACCGCCGCACGCTGGGGCGCATGGCGCTGCTGTTTTTCTGCATCTCCGCAGGCGGCTCGCTGCTGTTCTTTTCGTCCCAGGTTTACACCAATGTGTATCTGAAAAGCGTCGTCAGGCTCGAACCGCAGCTTGCCGGAACGCTGGTGATGATGGGCACGCTGGTATTGTTCCCGCTGACGGTTTTTTGCGGCTGGCTGTCGGATCGCATTGGCCGCCGGCCCGTGCTGCTGGCCGGTTTGCTGCTCGGTTGTCTGATTATCCTGCCGGTGTTCCAGGGTTTGATGCACTACGGCAACCCCGCGCTGGAGCGCTTCAACCGCGAGGTGGCGGTGGCGCTGCATGGCGAATCCTGCCACTACGGCCCATTCACTCCGGCGCGCAACGACTGCGAGCGCAGCCAGGAACTGTTCGTCAAACTGGGCGTGACCTACGCGCTTTACCCCGCCCGGACGCCCGGCCAGACCATCGTGCGCATCGGAAAGGCCGGTCAGATCGAGGGCTATCTGCCAGAGGAAATCAAACGGGCATTGCAGGCCGAAGGTTGGCCGGAGCGTGCCGATCCGGGCCGGATAGACCGGCTGATGCTGACCTTGCTGCTGATGGCCACGGTGCTGCCGGTCGCGCTCATCACCGGCCCGCAAACCGCCGTGCTGGCCGAGCTGTTCCCGGCGCGCACGCGCTATACCGCTGCCGCACTGCCGCACAACCTCAGCGCGGGGTGGATCGGCGGGCTGTCGCCGTTCATGATTACCCTGCTCAGCGTGAAAGCGGGAAATGCCCTGTCCGGCATGTGGTATCCGGCGGGTTTGCTGGCGGCGGCCTTTGCCGTCGGCCTGCTGTTCCTGCCGGAGACGCGCAACACGCCGCTGGACGGTTGACCGGCATGGTTTGTGTCCGTGCTCCCGCCTTCGCGCGAGTGCGAGAAGACAACCCCCATTGCCGGTTCCGGTTGTCCGGCTTGTGCGCGGCAACCTGCCGTTTCCCGTGTTCAGCCGTTCTTTCCGGAATTATGTACAGCGAATTCAAGGGGTAATTCCAAGCCGGTTTTCCCTACCACCATCCGGCGGGCAAAGTCAAATTATCCGTTCCGAAATATCGCTTGCAAAAAAAATTTCTCCCACTAGAATTAGTGGAACTTCAAGGGACAGACCACTACATGTAGTGGTTTTGTGTTTTCTGGGCCGCAACGGCCCATGCAATAATCAAGAGCAATAATCTCAGGGGGTCTGTTATGCCTGCATCCGAAAACGTATTATCCATCGTGTCCTCCCGCAACGCTTCCGAACCGGCAACCCCGCCCGGCATATCGTCCGACCAGAACAAGATGAAACGCCGCAATGATTCCGTGGTGCCATTCGAACCGGCGAAAGCTGCGGCCGCCCCGCTGGCCGAGCAGGAAATCACCCCGGAGGTGTTGCTGGAAAAGTATTGCAAGGAAGGCGAGACAACGGCGCATGACGTGCGCATACGGGTGGCGCGCGGCCTGGCTGCGGTCGAGAAGGACCCCGCCGCATGGGAGCCGCAGTTCTTGTGGGCGCTCGAAAACGGTTTTATTCCCGGCGGGCGCATCAACTCTGCGGCGGGAACCGCATTGCAGGCAACCCTCATCAACTGCTTCGTGCAGCCCGTCGGCGACGCGATCAGCGGCTACAGCGACGGCAGGCCGGGCATCTACGACGCGCTGCAGCAGGCCGCCGAGACCATGAGGCGGGGCGGCGGCGTCGGCTACGACTTTTCCGCCATCCGCCCGAAAGACGCGCTGGTAAAGGGCACGAATAGTCGCGCGAGTGGTCCCGTATCCTACATGAGGGTGTTCGATCGCAGTTGCGAGACGGTGGAATCCGCCGGTGCGCGCCGTGGCGCGCAGATGGGCGTGCTGCGCTGCGACCACCCCGACATCGAAGCTTTCGTCCACGCCAAGGACAGCGGCGATTTGCGCAACTTCAACCTCTCGCTCGGGGTCAGCGACGCCTTCATGCAGGCGGTGCAGAACGATGCCGAATGGGAACTGGTACACAAGGCCATGCCGTCCAAGGCAGCCATGAGCGCGGGCGCCTACCTGCGCGCCGACGGCATGTGGGTGTACCGCAAGGTCAAGGCGGCGGACTTGTGGAAGCAGATCATGCACGCGACCTACGACCACGCCGAGCCGGGCGTACTGTTCATAGACAAGATCAACCGCGACAACAATCTTTCCCACATCGAAAAGATCGAGGCGACCAACCCCTGCGGCGAGCAGCCGCTGCCCGGCTACGGCTGCTGCGACCTGGGCAGCATCAACCTGGCCAGGTTCGTGCTCAACCCGTTCACCCGGAACGCGGATTTCGACTTCACCGCGTTCGGGCGCGTGGTGGAACTGGCGGCGCGGATGCTGGACGACGTGCTGGACGCGACGGTCTGGCCGCTGGAAGAGCAGCGCGCCGAGGCGCAGGCCAAGCGCCGCATCGGCATCGGTTTCACCGGGCTGGGCGATGCGCTGATCATGCTCTGCCTGAAATACAACAGCGAGGAAGGGCGCGCGATGGCGGCTCGCATCGCGGAAGCCATGCGCGATTTCGCCTACGAGGCCTCCATTGATCTGGCCATCGAAAAAGGCGCTTTCCCGTTGCTGGATGTGGATCAATATCTGGCCGAGCCGCACTTCGCTTCGCGCCTGCCGGATGGCATCAAGGAGCGCATCCGGCAGCACGGCATCCGCAACAGCCACCTGCTCTCCATCGCCCCGACCGGCACCATCAGCCTGGCCTTCGCGGATAACGCCAGCAACGGCATCGAGCCGCCGTTCTCGTGGTTCTACAACCGCAACAAGCGCATGCCGGACGGCAGCAAGAAGGCCATCCAGGTGGAAGATTACGCCTGGCGCCTGTACCGCCACCTCGGCGGCAACGCGGACAACCTGCCCGATTACTTCGTGACCGCGCTGGAAATGCCGGCCAGGGATCACATGGCGATGTCCGCCGCAGTGCAGCCGTTCATTGACACCGCCATCAGCAAGACGGTCAACGTGCCCGCCGATTATCCGTTCGAGTTCTTCGAGGACTTGTACATGGAGGCGTGGAAGCACGGCCTGAAAGGCATCACCACCTACCGCCCCAACAGCGTGCTGGGCGCGGTGCTGGAAGTCAAACCCGTTGCGGCAGCCAATGAGGCGCCACAGAATATTGAGTCCGACGTGGACCGGCGCGTGGTGCTGGACATCATGCCGGCGCCGGCCCTGGCCAGCCTGCGCTGGCCAGGGCGCCCGCAACAGTCTCTGGGCAGCGACGGCTGGGTGTACATGATCGAACACCCGCACGGCAGCTTCGCGGTCTTCATCAGCCACATCCGGAACGGCCAGGCCAAGCCGTTTGAAGTATGGGTGAACGGCGCGGAGCAGCCGCGCGGCCTGGGCGCAGTGGCAAAAACCCTGTCCATGGACATGCGCGCCGAAGACCGGGGCTGGCTGAACATGAAGCTGGCCGTGCTGGAAAAAGGCGCGGGCGATGACGCCTTCTACATGCCCTTCCCGCCGAACGGCGACAAGGTGCGCATGCCCAGCCTGGTGGCCGGCTTCGCCAAAATCGTGCGTTACCGCTGCGAGCAGTTGGGCGCGCTGGCCATGCAGGAAGGCGAGGCCACGCCCGTGCTGGACGCGATGTTCTCGCGCAAGGAACCGAAAGCCAGCCCGGACGGCACGATGAGCTGGACGGTGGACGTGCTGAACCACGCCGGCGGCGATGACTTCGTGCTGGGCCTGAAAGAACTGGTCCTGCCCGACGGGCAGCGCCGCCCCTACTCGGTGTGGCTGTCCGGCGAATATCCCCGCGCGCTGGACGGCCTGTGCAAGCTGCTCAGCCTCGACATGCGCGTGATTGATCCCGCCTGGATCGGCATGAAGCTGCGCAAGCTGCTGAATTATTCCGAGCCGCTTGGCGACTTCATGGCCAAGGTGCCGGGCAGCGAGAAATCTCAAACCTGGCCCTCCACCGTGGCCTATGTGGCCAGGCTGATGATCCACCGCTACGCCATGCTGGGGCTGCTCACCGAAGAAGGTTACCCGGTAACCGAAACCGGCATCCTGTCCGCCCCGCACCCAAACAAGCGGACGTTTGTCGAAAGGCGGCGCAACCCCGAACCGCACCTCATGGCGGGCAAGAAATGCGCCGAATGCGGCAACCGCACCGTCATCAAGAAGGATGGCTGCGAGTTCTGCACGGCGTGCGGGGCGATCGGGGCGTGCGGCTAGCAGTTAACGTGAAACTCGCGCAGCGAGGGCTTCGCCCTCTCTCCCTCTGGGATAAACGCAAGCCGCCTGCGGGGGTGACGCTCAACTACATTCGTTGGGCATCTTAAGGAACGCGCAATGGAGCCACGCATTAGTCT
>JACRPU010000020.1 GCA_016223025.1 Nitrosomonadales bacterium
CTCAACAACAAGATACGCGTTATCCAGCGCCGCGCATATGGGCTGCGCGATGAAGAATATTTGCGATTGAAAATACTCACGTCAATGCTCCCGAAGCTCTAAAAAGCATGAAATTTACCCACACTCTTTCACGAAGACCCTAAATTCTTTCCGAACCTTCCCGGAGTATCTCTTGTAGCTCTGATTGTTGATCGACTGAATATTCGGCGTCATCAATCGACTCTCCCGGATCAAGTTCCGGCAAGTCTGAAATGGCATCCCACACAGTGGTTTGTTTTTTTAGATTTCCCGAAAACAGGGGATGTATTTTCAAGCACAGCTCTTTTGCTCCCGCAAAATTGGCGACCGCCTGCGCATCGTGCGTCGGTTCTGGAAACTCGATTGTCCCACCGTCACGGAGAGCAATAAAGATCGTCCTGAAACGCATTTGTGGAATGCCATAATGTCCGGCAAATAAAATCCTGTGATCTACCTTGTAGCCCATACCTTCCAGATGCTTGTAGATAGCCTCAACGACCGTTCCCTTGCCCAAAGAAACAAGGCCCGGCACATTTTCAATCAGGATCGCCTTGGGGCGAAGAATGTTGGCAATCCGCAGATATTCCTTGAACAAATTATTTCGCTGATCGTCCAGCGATCTGATTGGCGCATTGATCGAAAATCCCTGGCAAGGCGGCCCGCCCGCAATCAAGTCCAACTCCCCCGGTTTCAAACCCGTTAATTCGAGCATGTCGTGCTCGGACAACTCGCGAATATCGTCGGTGATTACATGCGTTTTTGGGTTGTTCCGGGCAAATGTCTCAGCATAGGTAGCGTGGATATCCGAACCCAGGATAGAGTCGAACCCGGCCATTCTCAAGCCGCAGGTCAAACCGCCTGCGCCAGAGAAAAAATCTACGGATTTCAACTCTGCGCCTCTACGGTCGCATCAGCAAATAGCGCATGTTTATGCCGGTAAAACATCATATCAACCTGCCCTTTTTCACGCGGTATCCCGCCGTCGCCAATGCGCCCAGACCTTGTCCGCCGTGCGCGTGGCAGATCGCGCAGGCCAGCGCGTCCGCCGCATCCGGGCTGGGGCTGCCGGACAGTTTCAGCAGGCGCTGCACCATCTCCTGCACTTGTTCCTTCTTCGCGTGGCCGTTGCCCGCCACCGCCTGTTTTACCTGCAACGCGGTGTATTCCGCCACCGGCAACTGTGCCAGCACCGCCGCGCAAATCGCCGCGCCGCGCGCCTGCCCGAGCAGCAGGGTGGATTGCGGGTTGACGTTGACAAACACCTTTTCCACCGCGACTTGTTGCGGCTGGTGCTGGGCGATCACCTCGCGCAATGAGTCGAGTATTACCTTGAGGCGCTCCGGCAATTCGGCTTCCGGTGTCTTGATGCAGCCGCTGGATACATAAATCAACCGCTGCCCTTCCTTGTCGAGCACCCCGAACCCGGTGATGCGCAGGCCGGGATCAATTCCCAATATTCGTACTGGGGAAGGAGGAAGGGAGAAGGGAGAAGAGTAACTCATCGGCGCGCTACGGTTTTTTTACTCTTCCCTCTTCCCTCTTCCCTCTTCCCTCTTCCCTCTTCCCTCTTCCCTCTTCCATCTTCCCTCTTCCCTCTTCCCTCTTCCCTCTTCCCTCTTCGCTCTTCCCTCTTCCCTCTTCCCTCTTCGCTTTTCTCACCCCTCGATCACCGCAGTGGTATACACTTCCTGCACGTCATCCAGGTCTTCCAGCGCGTCCAGCAGCTTCTGCATTTTCACCGCGTCGTCCCCGGTAAACACCGCTTCGGTCTGCGGCTTCATGGTCACTTCGGCTATTTCCGGCTTGAAGCCGGCCGCCTCCAGGCGCCGTTTCACGTTCATGAAATCGCCGGGGGCAGCGATGACCTCGATACTGCCATCCTCGTTGTTGACAATATCCTCCGCTCCCGCATCCAGCGCCACTTCCATCAGCGCGTTCTCGTCGGTGCCGGGCGCGAAAATCATCTGCCCGCAATGCTTGAACAGGAACGACACCGAGCCGTCGGTGCCGAGATTGCCGCCATGCTTGGTGAATGCGTGGCGCACATCGGCCACGGTGCGGGTCTTGTTGTCGGTCATGCAGTCCACCATCACCGCCGCGCCGGCGATGCCGTAGCCTTCGTAGCGCAGCTCGACGTAGTCCACGCCCTCCAGTTCGCCCGCGCCTCGCTTGATGGCGCGCTCCACGTTATCCTTCGGCATGTTCTGGTCAAAGGCTTTTTCCATCGCCAGCCGCAGGCGCGGGTTGCCGTTCGGGTCGCTGCCGCCAAGCTTCGCCGCCACGGTGATTTCCTTGATGAGGCGCGTGAAGACCTTGCCGCGCTTGGCATCCTGCTTGCCCTTGCGGTGCTGAATATTCGCCCACTTGCTATGCCCGGCCATACCATTCCTCCCAAAAGTCCGCCTCGTTGTTCCCGCAAAAAAACCGCTTGGCGATGTTATCATTTCCGCCCCAATAATCCCAACCCAACCGGGCCAAACTATCATGACCGCACCGCTGCTCATCGCCAAAAACGGCAAATTAGAACTCTTCCTGCTGCCGCAGATGGCGAGCCGCCACGGGCTCATCACCGGAGCGACCGGAACCGGCAAAACCGTCACCCTGCAATCGCTGGCGGAATCGTTCAGCAGCATCGGCGTGCCGGTTTTCCTCTCCGACATCAAGGGCGACCTGTCCGGCGTAGCCAGGGAGGGCGGTGGCAACGCCAAAGTGCAGGCGCGCACCGAGCAACTGCAACTGGACGATTTCGTGTATCGCGCCTTCCCGGTTACGTTTTGGGACATGGAAGGCAAGCTCGGCCATCCGGTGCGCGCCACCGTTTCCGACATGGGGCCGCTGCTGCTCGGCCGCATGCTGAACCTGAACGACACGCAGCAGGGTGTGCTGTCGCTGGTTTTCAAGATCGCAGACGACAACGGCATGCTGCTGCTCGACTTCAAGGATCTGCGCGCCATGGTGCAGCATGTCGGCGACAACGCAAAGGAATTCACCACCGGATACGGCAACATCTCCGCTGCCAGCATCGGCGCCATTCAGCGCGGCCTGCTGGAGCTGGAAAACCAGGGTGCGGAGCACCTGTTCGGCGAACCGATGCTCAACATCGCCGACCTGATGCGGACTGACAGCAAGGGTGCGGGCATGGTCAACATCCTTGCCGCCGACAAGCTGATGCAGTCGCCTAAAGTGTATTCCACCCTGCTGCTGTGGCTGCTGTCCGAGCTGTTCGAAAACCTGCCGGAAGCGGGTGACCCCGACAAGCCCAAGCTGGTGTTCTTCTTCGATGAGGCGCACCTGCTGTTCAACGACGCGCCAGCCGCACTGGCGGGCAAGATCGAACAGGTGGTGCGCCTGATCCGCTCCAAGGGGGTGGGCGTATATTTCGTCACGCAAAACCCGGCGGACGTGCCGGACAAGATTCTGGGCCAACTCGGCAACCGCATCCAGCACGCCTTGCGCGCCTTCTCTGCCCGCGACCAGAAAGCCGTGCGCGCCGCCGCCGAAACCATGCGCGACAACCCGGAACTCGATGAACAGGCCGCCATCACCGAACTCGGCGTGGGGGAAGCGCTGGTTTCGCTGCTCGATGACAAAGGCCGCCCCGCTGTTGTCGAGCGCGCCTTCATCGTGCCGCCACGCGCGCAGATCGGCCCGATCAGCGATGCCGAACGCAAGGCCCTCATCGCCTCCTCGCTGCTGGCCGGGCATTACGAACAGGCTGCCGACCGGGAGTCCGCCTACGAAGTGCTGAAAGGGCGCGCCGGGCAGAAGCAGGCCTCGCCGGAGCGTGCAGCTTCCACACCGCAGCCCGGCAGCGCCAGCGGGGGCGGCATACTGGGCGGCATCTTCGGCGGAAACTCGCGCCGTCAGGGCATGGGCGAGGCTCTGGCAAAGAGCGTCGTGCGCACCATCGGCTCGGAAGTTGGCAGGCGGATTATTCGCGGCGTGCTGGGGTCAATGCTGGGCGGGCGAAGGTAACAGGGCTGGCTGCAATGCAATCGCTGAACCCCATTTTAACGTGAAACTCGCGTAGCGAGGGCTTCGCCCTCTCTCCCTCTGGGAGAGAGTAGAGTGAGGGAACGGGCATGGCGAGTTTCATAATCAGGGGTGGGTACTCGCCATGCCCGTTTGATTAGATCGCCCGCCCGATAGCCCCGGCGATTGCGCCCAGCGTACACATCAGATTCTTCATCTCCTGCGGGGTCAACGCCTGATCCGCATCGCACCAGGCTTCGCACGGGTTGGGGTGCATTTCGACCAGCAGCCCGTCCGCGCCTGCGGCAACCGCCGCCTGAGAAAGCGCCGGAACCATCCACGCCTTGCCGCCCGCGTGAGAAGGGTCGACGATCACCGGCAGGTGGGTCTCTTTTTTCAGCACCGGGATCGCGGTCACGTCCAGCACGTTGCGGTAGGCGGTTTCGAAGGTGCGGATGCCGCGCTCGCAGAAGATGATGTTGTGGTTGCCGCCCGCCGCGATGTATTCCGCCGACATCAGCCATTCGGAAATGGTCGCCGACATGCCGCGCTTGAGGATCACCGGCTTGCTGGTGCGCCCGACTTCCTTGAGCAGGTCGAAATTCTGCATGTTGCGCGTCCCGATCTGGATCACGTCCACGTCGTATTCCATGAAGATATCAAGCTGGCGCGCGTCCATCAGCTCGGTCACGATGGGCAGCTTGTACGGATTGGCCGCCTTGCGGAAGATGTCCAGCCCATCCTTGCCCTTGCCCTGGAAAGCGTAAGGGCTGGTGCGCGGCTTGAACGCGCCGCCGCGCATCAGGCGGCAACCGGCCTCATGCACATATTTGGCGGACAAATCCATCTGCTCCTGCGTTTCCACCGAGCATGGCCCGGCGATGACTTGAACCTGTTTGCCGCCGAGAGGAATACCGCCGATATCAATGACGGTATTTTCCCTGTGCGATTCGCGCGAAACAATTTTGTACTGTTTGGCGATATGCATCGCCGATTCCACACCGGGCAGCGAGGTGAACATTTCCTCGGTCAACCGGCGCTCGTCGCCGATGGCGCCGATCACCGTGCGCTCGATGCCGCGCGAAATATTGGCTTTCAGGCCAGCCGCTTCCAGCCTTTTCACCACCGCGCCGATTTCGGTGTCGCTCACATCCCTGCCCATCACAATAATCATTTTTCTTCCTCGATTGCCTGCTTCAATGCAGATATAAATTTATCGTTTTCGCTTTCCAGCCCGATGCTCACGCGCAAATAATCCGGCATATCGTAGCTGGCGATGGGCCGCACGATCACGCCCAGTTCCAGCAGGCGGCGATACATGCGCGCCGCGCCTGTTATCTTGAAGCTGACGAAGTTGCCAGCCGACGGGATGAACTCCAGCCCCAGCTTGCGCAAGCCCGCCTCGATCTGCTCCATGCCGCGCCGGTTCAACTCGTTCGTCCTTCGAACGAAATCCTCATCCCGCAACGCTGCCACGGCGGCGGCCTGGGCGACACTGTTGACGTTGAACGGCTGGCGCACGCGGTTCATCATGTCGGCGATTTGCGCACGGGTGAGCGCGTAACCCACGCGCAACCCGGCCAGGCCGTATGCCTTGGAAAAGGTGCGCGAAATGATGAGGTTCGGAAAGTCGCGCAGCCACGGCACGGAATCGTAGCGGCACTCTTCCGGCAGGTATTCGTTGTACGCCTCATCCAGCACCACCAGAATCTGCGGCGGCAGCGCGCGTAAAAATTCGAGCAGTTCTTCCGCCTTCAGAAACGTGCCGGTCGGGTTGTTCGGGTTGGCGACGAACACCAGCTTGGCCCGGTGCTCTGTGGCGGCTTTCAGCATCGCTTTCAGGTCGTGGCCATAGTTGATCGCGGGTACGCTGATGCCTGTCGCGCCCACCGCCTGCGTCGCCAGCGGATATACCGCGAAAGCATGATCCGAATAAACCGCCTTGTCGCCCGCAGCCAGAAATGCGCGCGCGGCCAGCTCAAGCATGTCGTTGGAGCCGTTGCCCAGCACGATATTCGCGTGCTCGACGCCGTAGCGTTCGCGCAGCGCATCCTTCAGCTCGAAACCGTTTCCGTCCGGGTACAGCGCGACGGTCTTGATCGCTTCCCGCATCGCAATCGTGGCAAGCGGGCTGCAACCGAGCGGGTTTTCGTTGGAAGCCAGCTTGACGATGCCGCTGATGCCCAACTCGCGCTCCAGCTCGCTGATCGGCTTGCCCGGCTGGTAGGGCGCGATGGCACGGATATAGGGCGGCGCTAGATCGCAGTAATTCATATTCATCTCAAAACATTAAACTGGAAACTCACAAGTCCCCAAAAACATCGTCATTCCGGCAAAGGCCGGAATCCAGTCAGTGCAGGATTCCCACAACGCGGGGTGGCCCAAAGGCATGTTTGGATAAAACCGCTTGATTCCGGCCTTCGCCGGAATGACGGCTTACACGGCCGCCGGATACGAGCCCAGCACCTTGACAAACGCGGCGACCTGTTTCAACTCGACCAATGCAGCAGCCACCCTTGTATCTGACTGATGCCCTTCGATGTCCAAATAGAACACGTATTCCCATAGGCCGGAACGCGCCGGGCGGGACTCCAGTTTGGTCATGGAAACGCCGTGCCTGGCAAGTGGCGCCAACAGATCATGCACCGCGCCGGGGCGGTTCGCGGCGGACATGACCAGGGAAGTTTTATCGCGTCCGGACGGTGCGACATCCTGGTTGCCGATCACCAGAAACCTCGTGGTATTGCGCGGGTCATCCTCGATGTTTTCCGCCCGCACGGCAACGGCGAAACGCTCCGCCGCCTGCTTGCCCGCGATTGCGGCGCTGTGCGGCTGTTCGGCTGCCAGCCTGGCCGCTTCCCCGTTGCTTGCTACCGGCACACGCATTGCGTTCGGCAGGTTCGCGTTCAGCCAAACCTGGCATTGGCCCAGCGATTGCGGGTGCGAATAGACGTTTTTGATCCCGGCCATTTGCGCTTCGTTCGACAGCAGGCACTGGTGTACCGGCAGCATCACTTCGCCGCATACCCTGAGCGGGCTTTGCAGCAACAGATCCAGCGAGCGGCCTATCGCGCCTTCGGTGGAATTCTCCACCGGCACCATGCCGTAGTTGGTGCCGCCGCTTTCCACCTCGCGGAACACCTCGTCAATTGAAGCGCATGGCATACCCTGGCCGGCCTGGCCGAACCGCTTGACTACCGCCGCTTCGCTGAATGTCCCCATGGGGCCGAGATACGCCACGGAAATCGGCGCTTCCAGAGCGCGACATTGCGACATGATCTCGGAAAAAAGCTGCGTGATGGCCTGGTTCGGCAACGGCCCGGCATTGGCGTCGCCCATGCGCTGCAACACCTGCGCCTCGCGCTCGGGGCGCAGCACGGCACCGTTCTTCAGATGGCCGATCCGCTGCGCCAGCGCGGCGCGCCGGTTCAACAGATGGAGCAGATCGTCGTCTATGCGATCAATTTGTCCGCGACACCGGTTGAGCTCCTCATCCATGCGCTTATTCTTCCAGCGGCAGGTCGCGCACCATCAATACGCCGGGAATGGCGGCGATCTGCGTTATGAGCGCGGACGGGATTGCGCTATTGGTATCCACCAGGGTGTAAGCCATCTCGCCGCGCGACTTGTTTATCATGTTATTGATGTTGATTCCGCCGGCGGCCAGCGTAGTCGAGATTTGCCCCAGCATATTCGGCACGTTGGCATTGGCGATTGCCAGGCGGTAAGCCGATTCGCGCGGCATCGAGATATTCGGAAAATTCACCGTGTGTGCCAGGTTACCGTGTTCCAGGTAATCGCGCAGCCGGTCCACCACCATTACAGCACAATTCTCTTCCGCCTCCTGCGTGGAAGCCCCCAGATGCGGCAGCGAGATAACGCCGGGGTTGCCTTGCGTCCTGCAACTGGGAAAGTCGCACACGTAGTTGCGGAGTTGCTTGCCTGCCAAGCCCGCCAGCACCGCATCTTCATTCACTATGGCGTCGCGCGCGAAATTGAGCAGCACGCTGCCCGCCTTCATCATCTGCACGCGCTTCTCGTTGATCAAGTCGCGGGTGGCGTCCAGCAAGGGCACATGCAGGGTAACGAAGTCGCTGTGCTTGAGCAGGTCTTCCACGCTATTCGCTTTCTTTACCTGCGAAGACAGGCTCCACGCCGCCTCCACGGTGATTTCCGGATCGTAGCCGACCACCTGCATGCCGAGGCCGATGGCGGCATCCGCCACGATGCGGCCTATTGAGCCCAGCCCGACAATGCCCAGCGTGCGCCCGCGCAACTCCATGCCCGCGTAGTGCTTTTTTCCGTCCTCGACCAGTTTGTGCATTGCCGCATCGTCGCCCTGCAGGCCCGCGACGAAATGCAATGCGGGCACGACGTTGCGCGAAGCCAGCAACATGCCCGTGATGACCAGCTCCTTCACCGCGTTGGCGTTCGCGCCCGGCGCGTTGAACACCGGCACACCGCGCTCGCTCATCTTTTTCACCGGCACGTTGTTGGTGCCGGCGCCGGCGCGGGCGATGGCTTTTACGCTGGAAGGGATGTGCATTTCCAGCATGTTATGCGAGCGCACCAGGATCGCATCCGGCTCCGCAATCTCGGTGCCGGTGACATAACGCGCGGCAGGCAAACGGTTCAGGCCGATCGCCGCAATTTTGTTCAGCGTCAGTATCTGGAAAGTTTTAGCCATGTTGTTTGGCGAACCCGCCCATGAAATTGACCAGCGCCTGCACGCCGTCCAACGGCATGGCATTGTATATGGAAGCGCGCATGCCGCCGACGGAGCGGTGCCCCTTCAGTTGCAGCAGCCCGCGCGCATCGGCCTGTTTCAGGAAATCGCCATCCAGGCTCGCGTCTTTCAACGTAAACGGCACATTCATGCGCGAACGGTCGGACAATGCCACCGGGCAGCGATAAAAACCGTTGCTGGCGTCAATCGTCCCGTACAGCAGCTCCGCCTTGGCGATATTGGTCTGTTCCATCGCGGCGATGCCGCCGTTCTTCTTCAACCACCGGAACACCAGCCCGGCAATATAGATGCCGTATGTCGGCGGGGTGTTGTACATCGAGTCGTTGTCGGCATGGGTCTTGTAATCCAGCATGGTGGGCGTGCCGGGCAGCGCCTGGCCAAGCAAGTCTTCGCGCACGATGACGATGGTCAGCCCCGCCGGGCCAACATTTTTTTGCGCTCCGGCGTAGATCAGGCCATATTTGCCCACATCCACCGGGCGCGACAGGATGTTGGAAGACATATCCGCCACCAGCGGCACATCGCCACTTTCCGGCAGCCAGTCAAACTCCACGCCGCCGATGGTTTCGTTCGGCGTGTAATGCAGATAGGCCGCTTCCGGATCGCGCTGCCAGGTATCGAACGCCGGGATGCAGGAAAAATTCCTGTCCGCAGCGGTCGCCACCACGTTCACGCCGCCGAATCTTTTCGCTTCGCTGATGGCCTTCTTGGACCACTCCCCGGTATTGAGGTAATCCGCCGATTTCCTGCCGCGCAGCAGGTTCATCGGAACCATGGCGAATTGCTGGCTGGCTCCGCCTTGCAGAAACAGCACCTTGTAGTTGGCGGGGATGCCCATCAGCTCGCGCAGATCGGCCTCGGCCTCAGCCTGGATGCTCATGTATTCCTTGCCGCGATGCGACATTTCCATCACCGACATGCCGCTGCCGTGCCAGTCCGGCAATTCCGCCTGCGCCTGCTGCAATACTTCTTTCGGCAATACTGCCGGACCCGCGCTGAAATTGTAAATCGTCATACCATGCTCTCCGTTGTTAAAGTTTCAAGAAAACGCAATGCCTGCACTCGTCGCTATTTTAACAGCCAGCTTCTTGAAATCCGCATAACAATTCGCGACTGCCTCTTGATGTGATCCAATAGCGCCATCGGCAGATTTCAAAAAGAAAATCGGTTTATTCGCTTCCATCGCCATCGGCATCAGGCTGCGGTAATGCTTCAACAGGGCAAGCATATATGGGTCATCGAGCACAGCAACATTGCTCGCAGCATCCTCAGCCAACACGGATTCTCGGTAAGTCCGAGGAATTTTATCCAACCAGCGTTGGTAGGCTTTTACCGGGCGACTGTCTCGAATTCCGTGTTGCATGACAATATAGCCTACAGGTTGCATCGCTCCTTTTGGCATCGGCACATCGGCAGGTGCTTTCTTCAATAGTTCCTTCCAAACTTCACGCCACTCATTCAGCGCTGGCCCAATATTCTTGAGTCCCTGCAAGGAAAATAAATCCGGCGCCAGTGGCAAACAAACCTGATCGGAAGCGATCAATGCTGACCGGTTAATTGCCCCCAAGCTTGGTCCAACATCAATCAAAATCAGCTCCGAGCCCCGATCGGCTCCATGCTGTACAAGACGATGAAAGGCCGTCATGGTACGGAAAGCGGATTCATCGCCCAACTGGCAACGAGGCCACGCATCCGAGAGCTTGTCTTCAAACCGTGATAATCCGAGGTCTCCCGGAATCAACCCAAGCTTATCGGTGATCTTTTCAATGTGCGGACTGGCAATATCCCCGGTGCCTCTCAGAATCGGGCGAATCGCCCCGTAAACGGTATCCGGATGTTCACCATCCGGCCACAATTCTTCCAAACGTTCTTCATTCAAGAACATGGAGGTCAGGTTGGCCTGTGGGTCAAGATCAACCGCCAGCGTTTTGATCCCACGGTCTGCGAACATCCACGCCAAATGATACACAAGCGAGGTCTTGCCAACCCCGCCTTTGTTGTTGAAGAAGGCGATTGTTTTCATCGCACTCCCCGCCTGATCGTGACTGCAACCACCCGGTCTTCAAAGCCGAATTCCGCCGGGGGATTACCGTTCTCTTCCAATAATTTTTGCGCTTGCTGAATACCGAAACCGAACCTGTTGATGTAACCCATTGTCTTCAGTGCTTCAGCCATTACCGGATTGCGGTAACTGTTCCGGCTCATGATGGTTTCCGGTGTCACTTCTCCATACAAGCCGCCGGGGCTTTGTATCTCGATATGATCTGAAAACCAGTAAAAACGGATTGGTGTATTGGATTGATAGTCTCGATGTATTACCGCGTTATGCAGCAATTCACGAATCGCCCATTCCGGATAGTCAGGCGACAATTGATCCTGAAACCCTTTCCCGGTCTTCATCCCCACTTGATTGCATGCGCGGAACTTATCGCGCAGGCCATCCAGAACGGTACGCATATCCCCGGAGATTTCTGCTTGATCGACCGGCATCTCAATCATCGTCGCACCGGGAAAGCGCAGGAATTGTACATATGCTCCCGGTAGAAAATAACGTGGATTATTACCAAACAGCAGGACGCCCGTAGTGGTAGGGCATTTTCTGGATAAATCAAACAGCCGCAAGGAAGCCAACTGCTCTTCGATGGTGCGGTGATTCGCTTCAATCACTTCGGGTGCGATCACTTGAGCGCGGTATTCACCGAACAAACGGAGAGACAAATCCGCAAGGCTCGCTTCAGGAAAAGGTAGCACATCAAAGGTATGTGCTCTGGCAACACGTTTCTCGGTTAATACCCGCTCATCCTGCTCGTGTGCCGTGCCTTTGCGTGGGCCGGTTCGCACCCAGGCCGTCCCCTTGTAGCGAACCGGCGGCATGTCCGATGGCTGCACCTCCACAACGGCAACATCACCGCCCTGCAACTTGAATCTCGCCACACTCATCACCGGCTGCGGCAGCACGTTACCATCAGAGCGGATAGCCCCCAGATTTTGCAACAACTGATCTGTAACGCTTAAACCGGACAGGCTTCCATTATCTTTAACTCCCACCAACAAATATCCGGGAGTGCGATGGTTGGGCAAGTCGTTGGCGAATGCGCAAATCGCTTTGCAGAACTTATCCGTATCAGAAACAGAAGTCGTGCGCTCGACACGATCCGACTCCAGATCAAACAGCAACTCGGTCAACTGCTCTTCGTTCAACATCTGGTTTATTCGGATTCTTCAGAATCCGGATCGGCAATGCGGCTCAAACTGGCCAATTTGTCGCCTTTGCCCAGATTGATCAGTGTGACCCCCTGCGTCGAACGGCTCATCTCGCGGATCTCCTTAACGCGCGTGCGGATCAGCACGCCGTTGGTGCCGATCAGCATGATCTCGTCTTCCTGGTTCACCAATGTCGCCGCCACTACCTTTCCGTTGCGCGCAGAAGTCTGGATCGCGATCATGCCCTGCGTGCCGCGCCCGTGGCGGGTGTATTCCGTGATCGGCGTGCGCTTGCCGTAACCGTTTTCGGTCGCGGTCAGCACGGCCTGGCTTTCGTCGCCCGCCACCAGCAAGGCGATCACCTGCTGTTTCGCGGCCAGCTTCATGCCGCGCACGCCGCGCGACGCGCGCCCCATGGCGCGCACGTCGTTTTCGTCGAAGCGCACCGCTTTGCCGCCATCCGAGAACAGCATGACATCGTGCTTGCCGTCGGTCAGCGCCACGCCGATCAGGTAATCGCCTTCGTCCAGATTGATGGCGATGATGCCCGCCTTGCGCGGGTTGGCATAATCCGACAGCGCGGTCTTTTTCACCGTGCCGCTGGCGGTGGCGAAAAACACGAACTGGTCTTCCGAGAACTCCTTCACCGGCAGGATCGCGTTGATCTTCTCGCCCTCTTCCAGCGGCAGCAGGTTGACTATCGGCTTGCCGCGGCTGGTGCGCCCGCCCTGCGGGACGTCGTAGACCTTGATCCAGTACACCCGACCGAGGCTGGAGAAGCACAAAATGTAATCGTGCGTGTTGGCGATGAACAGGTTGTCCACGAAATCGTCTTCCTTGGTGCTGGCCGCCTGCTTGCCCCGCCCGCCGCGCTTCTGCGCGCGGTATTCGTCCAGCGGCTGCGCCTTCATGTAGCCTCCGTGCGACAGCGTCACCACCACGTCTTCAGGCGCGATCAGGTCTTCCATGCTCATATCCTGCGTGTGCGTGATGATCTCGCTGCGCCGCTTGTCACCGTACTGCGACTTGACCGCGGCCAGTTCGTCGCCGATGATTTGCGTGATGCGCGCGGGCTTCGCCAGAATATCGAGCAGATCGGTGATCTTTTCCATCACTTCGCGGTATTCGCCGACGATCTTGTCCTGCTCCAGCCCGGTCAAGCGCTGCAAGCGCAGTTCCAGAACGGCCTGCGCCTGCGTGTCGGACAGCCTGTACGCGCGCTGCTTGCCCTGCCCCACCAGCCCGAATTCCGGGGACAGGTTTTCCGGGCGCGCCGCCTCACTCACCCGGCTCAGCATGTCTTCCACCAAAGAGGATCTCCAACTGTGCGCCATCAATTCCTGTTTGGCGATAGCCGGGGTCGCAGCCGCCTTGATCAGCGCGATGATCTCGTCCACGTTGGACAGCGCCACCGCCAGCCCTTCCAGGATATGGCCGCGATCGCGCGCCTTGCGCAGCTCGAACACGGTGCGGCGCGTCACCACCTCGCGGCGGTGGCGCAGGAAGGCGTCCAGGAACTGCTTCAGGTCCAGCAGTCGGGGGCGGCCATCGAGCAGCGCCACCATGTTCATGCTGAAGCTGTCCTGCAACTGCGTTTCCTTGTAGAGCTGGTTGAGGATCACCTCCGGCACTTCGCCGCGCTTCAGCTCGATCACTGCGCGCATCCCGGACTTGTCCGACTCGTCGCGGATTTCCGAGATGCCCTCGATGCGTTTGTCGCGCACCAGCTCGCCGATCCTGACCAGCAGGTTGGCCTTGTTTACCTGGTAAGGCAGCTCGTCAATGATGATCGCTTGGCGGTTGCCCTTTTCCATGTCCTCGAAATGGGTGCGCGCGCGCATCACCACGCGCCCGCGCCCGGTGCGGTAGCCTTCCTTGATGCCCGCCGTGCCGTAAATGTAGCCGGCGGTAGGAAAATCCGGCGCCGGAACCAGCTCGATCAACTGCTCGATGTCCATCTCCGGGTTCTTCAGCAGCGCCAGGCACGCATCCACCACCTCGCCCATGTTGTGCGGCGGGATGTTGGTCGCCATGCCCACCGCAATGCCCGATGAACCGTTTACCAGCAGGTTGGGGAAGCGCGATGGCAGCACCAGCGGCTCCTTCTCGGAGCCATCGTAGTTGGGGCCGAAATCCACCGTCTCCTTGTCGAGGTCGGCCAGCAGTTCGTGCGCGATGCGCGCCATGCGGATCTCGGTGTAGCGCATCGCTGCCGCGTTATCGCCGTCCACCGAGCCGAAGTTGCCCTGCCCGTCTATCAAGGGGTAGCGCAAGGAAAAATCCTGCGCCATGCGCACGATGGTGTCATACACCGCCGTATCGCCGTGCGGATGGTATTTACCGATCACGTCGCCGACAATGCGTGCCGACTTCTTGTAGGACTTGTTCCAGTCGTTGGAAAGCTCGTGCATGGCGAACAGCACGCGGCGATGCACCGGTTTGAGGCCGTCGCGCGCATCGGGCAGGGCGCGCCCGACAATCACGCTCATGGCGTAGTCGAGATACGACGTGCGCATCTCCCCTTCAATGCTGACCGGCAGGGTTTCTTTGGCGAATTGTTCCATGGATGTCTTGAGTAGGCGCTAAATCAGCCCGGCATTTTACCATGCCCACCCCGATCGAGACAAAACTTGCCATCCCCCGTTTCACAATCCTGCTGGTAGTCTGGCCGGAGTTTTGCTACATTCCACGCACATCCGAAAACAGAGCCTGCCATGACCAACGCCGACCCCATCGAACTGGATAAATTCAGCCAGCTCGCCCACCGCTGGTGGGACCCAAACAGCGAGTTCAAGCCGCTGCATGAAATCAACCCGCTGCGCCTGGGTTACATCGCCCGCATCGCTCCCCTGCCCGGCAAGGCAGTGCTGGATGTCGGCTGCGGCGGTGGCATTCTGGCCGAAAGCATGGCCGCGCTCGGCGCACACGTCACCGGCATAGACCTCGGCGACAAGGCCTTGCAGGTCGCAAGGCTGCACTTGCTGGAAAGCGGCCTGAAAGCGGACTACCGCAAAATCTCCGCGGAAGACCTGGCCGCAGAGCATCCGCGGCAGTACGACGTGGTTACCTGCATGGAAATGCTGGAGCATGTGCCCGACCCGGAAAGCACTGTGCGGGCCTGCGCGCAACTGGCCAAACCGGGCGGACACGTGTTCTTCTCCACCCTCAACCGCAATCTGAAATCCTACCTGTTCGCCGTGATAGGCGCGGAGTACCTGCTCAAACTGCTGCCGCGCGGCACGCACGATTTCGACAAATTCATCAAGCCTTCCGAACTCGCGCAGTACTGTCGCGCTGCCGGGCTGGATATAGCCGACATCACCGGCATGAGCTATAACCCGCTGAGCAAAACCTACTCGCTGGACAAGGGCTCCGACGTAAACTATCTCTTTGCCTGCCGCCGTGACTGAAGCGGTTCTGTTCGACCTCGACGGCACCTTCGCGGATACCGCACCGGATCTGGCCGCCGCCCTCAACCACGTGCGCGGGCTGCGCGGCTTGCCCCACCTGCCTCTCGGCGCCATACGCCCGCAAGCATCGCACGGCTCCGCCGGCCTGCTCAAACTGGGGTTCGGCATCGAGCCGGATGCCGCCGGATTTCCCGCCCTGCGCGAAATGTTCCTGGCGCATTACAGCGCGCACATCTGCGACCAGACCAGGCTGTTTCCGGGAATGGCGCAGCTTCTCGATACGCTGGAACAACGCGGCTTGCCATGGGGAATCGTCACCAACAAGCCGCACCGTTTTACCCTGCCATTGATGCAGGCGCTGGGCTACGCGCAGCGCGCCGCCTGCCTCGTCAGCGGCGATACCTGCGCGCGCGCCAAACCCCACCCCGACCCCCTGCTCAAAGCCGGCGAATTGCTGGGTGTCGCGCCGCAGCACTGCCTCTATCTGGGCGATGACAAGCGCGACGTGGATGCGGCGCGGGCCGCCGGGATGCGCTGCATCATCGCCCGTTACGGGTACATTGATGCGCGGAGCGACCCGGATGGCTGGCGCGCCGACGGCGACGCGGGCGCTCCCCTGGCATTGCTGGACTATATTTGACGCGGGCGGGCACGTGCAAGCGCGCGGCTCTACCCATGATGTATCATAGCCACAACAACTACCCGATCCATGCAGACATCATGAGCAACGCGCGTGACCAAGATGGGGCGCAGAAACCGGAAAACCCGGAGGGTTCCGCGCAGGAAGCCATCCAGATCATCCTGCAAAAGATCATCATCGCCCACCAGCAGTCCATCGCCCTGTTGCAGCAAACCGAAACGGCCTATGGCCGGCTGATTCCGCGCCAGTTGCTCACCCTGCTGGAAAGGGACAGCATCGTTGATGTCAAACTGGGCGACCAGATCGAGCGCAAGCTGACCATCATGTTTTCCGACATCCGCGATTTCACGCCGCTGTCCGAATCCATGACGCCCCGCGAAAATTTCGAGTTCATCAACTCCTATCTCGGCGTGATGGAACCGGTCATTGATCGGCATCGCGGCATCATAGACAAATATATGGGCGACTCCATCATGGCGCTGTTTACCCAGAGCTCCGACGATGCCGTAAGCGGCTCCATCGCCCTGCTCGAAAAACTGGAACACTACAATGCCGGGCGCGCCCGCGCCGGCTACGTGCCGATCCATATCGGGGTCGGGCTGAACACCGGCATGGTCATCATCGGCACGGTCGGCGGCGCCAACCGCATGGACAGCACCGTGATCGGGGATGCCGTCAACCTGAGCTCGCGCATCGAAGAAGCCACAAAAACCTACCGCACGCCGCTGCTGATCAGCCAGAACACACTCTATGATCTTGCCGACCCTTCAAAATACGACATCCGTTTCCTGGATCGCATCCGGGTGAAAGGCAAAACCCAGCCCTTGTCACTGTATGAGGTTTTCGACAACGACCCGGCCGGTTTACGAAACGCCAAACGCGCCTCCCGGCAGAAATTTGAAGAAGCGATCGCCTTTTACCACATGAAGGAAATTCCGCTTGCGATGGAACTGCTCGCCGAGTGCCGCAAAATTGCGCCAGATGACATCCCCGCCCAAATCTACCTCGCCCGCTGCGATGAATATCTGGCTGCGGGCCAGCACACCAGCACCGGCGAACTGGATGCCGGCCTGGAATGGAGGAAAGAATTCCTGATCGGCATCGAGGAAATTGACAGATGCCACGAAAAATTATCCGATCGGATCAACAGGTTCATTTCATCCGCAAACGGGGATGGCGGCAAGGCGATGCGCGACTTGCTCGCCTTCCTGGCTGACCATGCGCGGACCTGTTTCAAAACCGAAGAAGCCCTGATGCGGCACCACGGCTACACGTTTCTGGACAGCCATTTGCAGGAGCACAAGCGCTTCATCGAAAATTTCACGGCGCTTGAAGAGGAAGCCGGTGCGGCGAAAAGCGATCCCCGCCACCTCTCGTTCCGCACCCGGCTCCTGCTGTTTGACTGGTTTACCGGCCACATCGCCAAGGCAGACCGCCACATGGGACGATTCCTGGCCTACGCCACATAGCCCGCAGAAACCGCCGCCGGAAATTTACAATCTTCCCGCAGAACCCTGATCCCGCAATTGAATTTCCTCGGGTGAAATAGAAGCCCCGCCAGCCCTGCGATCCGGTAGAGTTGAGGTTATCTGGGCACTCGCCTATCCCCGGCTTTGACACTTGCGAGACAATATTTTCACCGAACCCCAGCAACGGCGCGTGTAGTATTTATTTGTGGGTCTTCGTGAAAGAGTGTGGGTGAAATTTAGCATGAGCACCTCTGCAAGCCATATGGTATATGGCAGAATCCGGTTTGCCCCCTTGCTAGAAAACGGGAGGATTTTCCGATGGCCATCTCGCCCAAGCGCAAGCGTC
>JACRPU010000081.1 GCA_016223025.1 Nitrosomonadales bacterium
GGGAGCCTCTAAGTTTGGAGTGCGGGAGCTTGCTCCCGCTTTAGAAAGCGGCGGCAAGCCGCCGCACTCCAAAAGGTGTGATTCAAGCTGGGGTGGAAGTGCAATGGCTCGGCACAGTAATGGTCGGGGGATGGATAAAGTGTCGTCAGGCGCGCATCCACCTTTTGTCCGGCGGATAAGGGTGGGTGGCTTTATTCACCCTTGCTGTTGCCCCGCCTCAGTTTGAATCACACCCGGGAGAGAGGGCGAAGCCCTCGCTGCGCGAGTTTTACGTTAAAATCCCCATGCCAGATCAGGCCTGTCCCGGAAAGTGCGGGGGCTGGCAATTTCCTCGAAGCGGAGTTTCGCCTTGCCGAGCGCCGGATAAACTTTCCAGAAACCATCCTTGCCCCGAAAATCGGGCAACCCGGAATCCGCGCCCATCCCCGCACCGGCAGTGATGGCGGTGCTATCCGCTCCGCCGATCAGGCGGGCTGCATTGCGGGCATGGGCGGCGAGGGTTATGTTCATGGTGGCGGTGCCGACGAGGGTGCCGTCGCTGATAATACAGCAGGGTCGCGCGCCCCGCGCGCGTTGGATGCGCAAATTGACTATCTGATATAATCGGCCCGCAATTCTTGTCTTGTTAAGAAATCTCGCAGAAGCCCTCTCCCTGTTGCATTTGGGGTTTGTTTGCCGCGCCATCGGGCCGGGCGACAAAGGGGATTGTTGCCGGCATTTCGGTGCCATTCCGTTATTCGGAAACATCGCGTGACACACGGTTTTTTTAACGTGAAACTCGCGCAGCGAGGGCTTCGCCCTCTCTCCCTCTGGGAGAGTAGAGTGAGGGAACGGGCATGGCGAGTTTCATAATCAGGGGTGGCTACTCGCCATGCCCGTTGGGAAGGCATGATTGCTCGTTATGTTTAATCCAGATAGTTCATTGGAAAAAAACTATGTCATTCCGGCGGAGGCCGGAATCCAGCAATAAAATACATTCCGCAGAGCGGGCAAAACGAGCCGCTGGCGGCGAGTTTCGAGGTACGGCCAAATCAAGGTGTTGCCCCGCTTTCGTGGGGATTTGTTAATCAACCGGATTCCGGCCTGCGCCGGAATGACGGCCTAATGGATTATCCGGGCTTAACCGGGCTGCCCGGTTAACCTGCAGCCGGGGGTTGCCATCTGTAACATGGGGAAAACCAAATGATTCCTGAGATCGGGCATTTTTCACTTACCCTGGCGCTGCTGCTGGCGCTGCTGCAAGGCATCCTGCCTATTTATGGCGCGGCGCGCGGCAATGCCGCATTGATAGGGTTTGCGCGTTCTGCGGCGATGGGCCAGTTCGTGTTTGTCGCTATCGCGTTCGGGTGCCTGACGCAGGCTTTCCTGGGCAACGATTTTTCCGTGCTGTACGTGGCGCAGCACTCCAATTCGCAATTGCCGCTGCTCTACCGTTTCGCCGCCGTGTGGGGCGGGCACGAGGGATCGCTGCTGCTGTGGGCGTTCCTGCTCGCTCTCTGGACGGTGGCGGTAGCAAGGTTCAGCAAACGCTTGCCGGAAGAAATGGTGGCGCGCGTGATCGGCACGATGGGGCTGGTTTCAGTCGGCTTCATGCTGTTCATGCTGTTCACCTCCAACCCGTTCGAGCGGTTGCTGCCACCGGCAATGGACGGGCGCGACTTGAACCCGTTGTTGCAGGACCCCGGCCTGGTTTTCCATCCGCCCCTGCTGTACATGGGTTATGTGGGTTTTTCGGTGGCCTTCGCTTTTGCCATCGCCGCCTTGCTTGGCGGCAAACTGGACGCCGCATGGGCACGCTGGTCGCGCCCTTGGACCACGGTGGCGTGGATATTTCTCACCCTCGGCATCGCGATGGGAAGCTGGTGGGCGTATTACGAGCTGGGCTGGGGCGGCTGGTGGTTCTGGGATCCGGTGGAGAACGCTTCCTTCATGCCCTGGCTGGTTGGCACCGCGCTGATCCATTCGCTGGCCGTGACGGAGAAGCGCGGCGCGTTCAAGAACTGGACGGTGCTGCTCGCCATTCTCGCTTTTTCCCTGAGTTTGCTCGGGACTTTTCTGGTGCGTTCCGGCGTGCTGACTTCGGTGCATGCTTTCGCCACCGACCCGCGCCGGGGCGTTTTCATCCTGTCCTTCTTGGTGGTGGTGATCGGCGGTTCGCTGTTTCTGTTCGCCTTGCGCGCGCCGAAGGTGGGGTTGGGCGGCGGATTTGACCTGATCTCGCGCGAGACGCTGCTGCTGCTGAATAACGTGCTGCTGACCGTCGCTTCGGCTGCAGTGTTTCTCGGCACGCTGTACCCCTTGTTCATGGATGCGCTGGGGTTCGGCAAGCTCTCCGTCGGCCCGCCCTATTTCGACACCGTGTTTGCGCCCATCATGGCGATAGCCGCTTTCCTGATGGGCATGGGGCCGTTTGCGCGCTGGCGGCAGGCCAGCGTGGCAGAAATAGTCAAACAATTGTGGGGCTGGTTTGCCGCCAGCCTGGTGCTTGCCGTGCTGGTCGTGTCCGCGTTTGACCGCTGGTCGGTGCCCATTGTCGGCGGGGTTACGCTCGGTTGCTGGGCCATCCTTTCGAGCGTGGCCTACCTGGTCGCGCGGGTGCGCAGAGCGGGCGGGGCGGGCGTGTTATCCCGCCTGCAATCCGTATCCCGCGCCAGCTACGGCATGATGATCGCCCATATCGGCGTCGGCGTGTTCATTCTCGGCGTAACTCTGGTCAAGGGTTATGAAACCACCAGCGAAGTGCGCATGCGCGAGGGCGATACCACGACGGTGGCGGGATATGTTTTCCGCTTTGCCGGCGTGAAGGAAGTGGCCGGGCCGAATTACCGGGCGGCGCGCGCCACCATCGAGGTAACCCATAACGGCGCCAAGGTGACCACGCTCTACCCCGAGAAACGCATCTATAACGTGCAGACCATGAACATGACCGAATCGGCCATTGATTCCGGGTTGTTCCGCGATCTGTATGTCGCGCTCGGCGAAGCGATCAGCATTAGCGACTGGATCGTGCGCATCCAGCATAAACCCCTGGTTGACTGGATCTGGTTCGGCTGTCTGTTCATGGCGCTGGGCGGCGTGCTGGCGATGAGCGACCGGCGCTATTACCTGCTGCAATCGCGCAAGCAAGCGACCGGTACCGCCGCTGCGCCGGCGGCAAATTAGAAGGGGATGCCGTGAACCGTTTTCTGCTGCCGCTCGGAATATTTATTGTCCTGGTCATTTTCCTGGGGGTCGGGCTTACGCTTAAACCCCGTGAGGTGCCTTCGCCGTTCATCGGCAAGCCGGCGCCGGCATTCCGCGTTCCCCAGTTGCACGAAGAAAGCAAGACCCTCTCCCCCGAGGACATGCGCGGCAAAGTCTGGCTGCTCAACGTCTGGGCGTCGTGGTGCGTATCCTGCCGCGAGGAACACCCCGTGCTGGTGGATCTCGCGCGGCAAAACCTGGTGCCGATTTACGGGCTCAATTACAAGGATAAGCGCGAAGACGGCCTTGCCTGGCTCAACGATGGAGGCAACCCGTATATCGCGTCGGCCTATGACAGGGAAGGCAACGTCGGCATTGACTATGGTGTTTATGGTGTGCCGGAGACTTTCGTCATAGACAAACTGGGCATCATCCGCCACAAGCACATCGGCCCGGTCACGCCGGAAGCTCTCAGGGACAAAATAATTCCACTCGTGAAGGAACTGAACAGTGCCAAATAAAGCTTTCCTTTTCATTCTGCTCGCCTTGACCGCCCTGGCACTGCCGCAGGCGTATGCCGGGGAGGCCGAGCCCACTGCGGACGATGTCGTCCTGGAAAAACGCGTTAATGCGGTATCTGAGGAGTTGCGCTGCCTGGTCTGCCAGAACCAGACCATCGCCGATTCCCATGCCGAGCTGGCGATAGACCTCAAGAACCAGGTGCGGGAAAAACTGAAGCAAGGCATGTCGGAGCGCGAAATCGTGGATTACATGGTCGAGCGCTATGGCGATTTCGTGTTGTACCGCCCGCAAGTGAAATCCAGCACATTGCTGCTGTGGTTCGGGCCGTTCGCGCTGCTGCTGCTGGCATTTGGCGTGCTGGTTGCCAAGCTGCGCCAGCGCCGCAAGGCGATGCGGGAGGTGCCGAAACTGAGCGCCGACGACCATGCGCGGGCGGAGTCGCTGCTGTCCGGCAAGGATAAGGGGGCGCAATCATGATCGTGTTCTGGATACTGGTTGCGTCCATGATCGCCGTGGCCCTGCTGTTCATCGTGCCGCCGCTGCTGGGGCGCGGCAAGGGGCAGGATTCCGCCCCCGCCCGCTCGGAACTGAACTTGTCGGTTTACCGCGACCAGTTGCGCGAACTGGATGCGGAGCTGGCGGCGGGCGCGCTGAACCAGGAGCAGTATCAAGGCGCGCGGAGCGAGCTGGAGGGGCGCGTGCTGGAGGATTCCACCGCCGACGAAGTGGCGGCAACCACACCCGTCAGCGGTCGCCGGCTGGCCGTCGCGGCGGCGGTCGCGGTGCCGGTGCTGACGGTTTCGCTATATCTCGTGCTGGGGAAACCGGCGGGACTTGACCCGCAGAGCGTGCCCGCAGAACCGGACCAGCAGGTGACGCAGGAGCAAATCGTCGCGATGGTGGAAAAGCTGGCGCAAAGGCTCAAGGAAAAACCGGACGACGCGGAAGGATGGCTGATGCTGGCGCGCTCCTATCTTGCCTTGCGCCGGTTCAATGAAGCCGCCGACGCCTTTGCCCATGCGACCGAGCTGATGCCCGACAACGCCCAGGTGCTGGCCGACTACGCCGATATTCTGGCCGTGAACAACGGACGCAACATGCTGGGCGAACCGGAAAGAATCATCCGCCAGGCATTGCAGGCCGACCCCAACAATGTCAAGGCATTGGCGCTGATGGGCACGGCGTCTTTCCAGCACAAGGACTATCGTGGCGCCATTGAATGGTGGCAGAAACTCTTGCAACTGGTTCCGCCCGATTCCCAGATAGCGGCTTCGATCAACGCCAATATAAGCCAGGCCCAGGGATTGTCCGGGCAGCCGCTGGGTACGCCGCAGGCGCAGGGTTCCCGCAGCCAGTGAGAATGGCGTCACGGGCAAAAGGGCGCCGAGCTGAAGTGTTTCTCCGATGAGGTCGAATTGCTGAATGCGCGCAGGCGGTTGATGCGCTGGGCGGTGGCTGGTGCGGCAGCCGCTTTTCTTGCCTCATGCCGGAATGGCGAGCACGAGGAACCCGCAGCCGGCGACCGCTTTCCGGACTTCGCGCTACCTGATCTGGATGGGGGCGCTTCATCGCTCGCCGTTTACCCGGATGCCGCCCTGATCGTCAATTTCTGGGCAACCTGGTGCGAACCCTGCCGCCACGAAATGCCCAGCCTGGAAAGGTTGAGCTCCCTATTTCGCCCGAAGGATTTGCTCGTCATCGGAATTGCGGTGGACAGCGATCGGAACCTGCCGCGCGAATTCAGGCTACGGCACAAACTTACCTTCCCCATGCTGTCCGACAGCGACCAGACGCTATCCAGCGGGGCTTTGCGGGTGCCCGCATTCCCGATAACCTATTTACTGAAACGGAATCGCACCATTGCCCGCATTATCGTCGGCGCCCGCGATTGGGCCGAACCGAAGATGGTCGGGGAAATCGAGGGGCTGCTGGCGGTGCGGCGCATCCCCGCACCCTGAAGGCAGGCAATCCGCGAAGCGGATGCGCGCAAATTTGGATTTTTAGAGGTGCCCTAACTGTCATGCAGCAGTAGCGCAGCGCCCCCGATAATGAAAGACACTACGGGTGTGCGTTGTCGCGCAGGGGCTGAGGTCGCGAAACTTTTTGAAGGCTTCGGACCGCGAAACCTAACTCGACCCGCCACCATTCACTCGTACCC
>JACRPU010000082.1 GCA_016223025.1 Nitrosomonadales bacterium
AAAACCTAAAAAACTGAAGCAGGAGTTCGCTGTGCCATCTAATCTTCGTAACAAAGCGCCGTCTTCTCTCGACATTTCCGTCCCAATCCACCCGTGGCGGATGGTTCTACCGTAATTACGTGAATACCCCACTTTTTCTTTTGCTGCCCCCGGAATAGCGGGGGTTTCCGCGTGTTCCAGGCGGTACAGCCAGGCGAGCAGTTCCGCCACCGCAAGATAAAGCTGCGGCGGAATATGCTGATCCAGCTCCACTTGCATCAGCAATCCCACCAGCTCTTCCGATTCATGCACATAAATGCCGTGCTGCCTTGCGCGCTCGATGATTGCCTGCGCGATCAGCCCGCGCCCCTGGGCAACCACCCTTGGCGCGGGATCGTGCCCGCTGTAGGCAAGCGCGATAGCCATCTGGCGCTTATTGGGCGGCAGCATGTTGCGTTACCAGCATGTTGGTGACCGTGATGCCGTTTTCTGCCAGGACGGCGAGCAGGTTCGCGGAGGCGCCGCCCAATTCGGCCCGTGCTGCGGCAGTGCCGACATCCAGCTTTACGCTCAGCCCGTTGCCGCCGAAACGCAGCATGGCGGCCACCGGGCCCAGTCTCGGCAGATTGAGCTGCAACTGGGTGGCCCACTGCCGCTCCCCGTCTGCTGCGGGAGCTTGCGCGGCCTGCTCGTGAATTTCCCATTGCATGGTCTGCCCCGGCCAGATATTGCCCTGCCACAGCATTTGCCGGGTTTCCAGGGCGTTGAGCTGCTGCTGGACCAGCGGCTGCAAATGTTCGGGGATGCTTGCGAGCCGGTCTTCCGGCGCGGATGAGACAAGCTGGCCGCCCTTGTCCGGGCTGCCTGCGGCGGCTGTGGCAGCCGCGCTTCTGGTCTGTGCGGGCGGCTGGTTCTGCGGCTCCTGCAACAGTTGCGCGGTGCTGCGCGCCCCCCGCAGCCATTGCGCCTGGTGCGACTCGTAAAACAGGCCGCTGTTGCTCAGCGCATCGCGCAGCAGGTCGGCCAGTTTCCCGCTTTCCGGCGTCTGTTGCAGCGGCCATAGCGGAGTTTTCTGCGCCGCCCGCACATATGCCTTGTCGGGTTGCTGCTGCGACAGCGCGGACAGCAACCGCGATGTCGAGCTGAGTTGCTCCGGAGTGGACAAGGGGTTGGTCGAGGCAGACATGCTGAACACCAGGCGCGGCTGGGTGGCGACGACCTGCAACGCAACCGTGTCCCCGATCCTGATGGAAGCGGGAAGCTGCATCTGCACTATCTGGCCGCCGATGCGCACCCTGAACATGCCGTGAGAAACCTCGGCCTGTACGCTACCCTGAAATCTTTGTCCCGGCTCGAACGAAGCAGCCTTGGGCGCGGCTTCGGCGGCCACGGTGATAAGCGGCTTCTGCCTGAGCGCCAACGCCTTGATCGTGTTCAGAAGGTTGGCGTCCATATGCTGGGAGAGGTGGGCGGTCAAGAGCCGGAATGACGCCGCCGGAATGGTGCCGGCAGCAACCGTGGCTATTCGCCGGAGTAGGCGCGCTGCAAACGGCGCTCCTGGCCCGCGCTTCGCAGGATGCGCTGCAGTTGCGCCATCCAGGGTTCGGTGTAGTTGCGGATTTCCGCGTCATCGGCCAGGATTTTGCGGATCAAGGCCACCTTGCGCAAGCGCGTGTTCTCGTCGGGCGCCGCTGCTTCATTCCGCGCTTTCATGGCTTCCACCCGCAGGCCGCACTGCTTTTCCAACTCCACCAGCCGGTCCCACTCGCCTTGCGCGGCGGCCTCGCGCATCTTGCCCATGATGGAGGCGAGGGATTCATAGCTTTCAATGACCTGATCCATGGTCAGACCCTCCCGTAAGTAAGTTCAGCCGTTCTTGCCGGCGGGGTTACCGGCTGCAGTACTGCGGCGGCGTCTTGCTGCTGCACAGAAGGTGCGGTAGCCGGGCGTATTGCCTCCCATGCGCCTTTGAGTTCGGCCAGCAGGCGGCTGACTTCATCCAGCGCGACCACATCGTTTTTTAGGTTGGCGATCAGCAGGCGCTGGCTCATGTAGTCGTACAGCGCGGAAAGGTTCTGCGCCAGATCGCCTCCCGCATTCTTGTCCAGGCTGGCCTTCAGGCCCTCGTCAATGATCGCGATGGCCTTGGTGATGGAAGCGCCTTTGACGGCGGTTTCCTTGCGCAGAATCTGGTTTTTGGCGGAAGCGATCGCCAGCAGCGCGCCCTGGTACAACATCAGGATCAGCTTGTGCGGGTCGGATGCGGTCACGCCAGACTCCAGGCCGACGTTGGCATAGGTTTTGATTGCGGTAGTGGCATTCATGATCTCCTCCGGTTAGTTGTTCGTTTGGTTCTGTATGATGGTCAACTGCTGCGTCAGGAAATTGCTGGTCGTACTCATGCTGCTCAGCATGGTGTCCAGCGCGGTGAACTGGGCGCGGTAGCGCTTTTCGATATTGGCGAGGCGCAGGTTCAGCGCATCGCGCTGTTTGCCGATATCCTTGATGGAATCGCCGAGGCCGGAGGTGCGGCTGCTCAGCGAGCCGTCGCTGGCCAGCGTGGTGGTGGCCAGATTGTTCAGCAGATAGGCATAGCCCTGCGAATAGCTGATCGTGCCGCGCGCGCCCGTCGCCCCCCCCAACACCCGCAGGCTGAGCCCGGCGCTGTCGCCGCTGCTCGAAGTGAGGGTTTGCCCGCTGCCGGACAGCGAAGCCCCGCCGAGCGTGCCAGCCGCGTTGACTCCGGCGGTCGCAACCGGTGCGCCGCCCAGCAGACCGCTCGCGCCGTTGCCTGTTACCTCCACGGCGGAAGAAGTGCCGTAGCTGTTCGAGGTGATCGTCATCACCCCGGCGGACTGCGTGACTGCGACCGCCTTGCCCGCAGACGAGAGCGCGCTGGCGCCGTTGATTTTGGATTGCGTCTCGGCGGCCAGCGCCGCCGCGGTATAGGTTCCCGCCGCCAGCGTCACCGATGCGCTCACGCTGTCCAGCACGACGCTCAAGGCATCGTTGACGCCGCCGGTGATGGTGAGCCCGGCAGCCGTATTGCCCGCCAGGTTGCCCTGCGTCGCGAGCTGGGTAACGGTCAGCGCGTAGCTGCCCGGTTTTGTGGCGCTGGTGGCCGAGGTATAGCTGACCAGGCTGTCCGAGCTCTTGCCGACGGCGGCAAACAAATCGGCGATGTCGCCCGGATGGGAGGCGATCGCGCTGCTCAGTTTGGCGGAATCTACAGCCAGCGAGCCAGATTTCTGGAACGAAACACCGATCTGCGACAGGGTGGTGTAGGCTCCGGCCACATTGCCGACGGGTGTATTCAATATGCCGCGCATTTGATTCTGCAGCGAGCGCACCGCCGCATCCCCCATCAATACGGCGCCCTGCTTGGTGGCGGAGTTGTAGGACGACAGATCCGCGAGGGTTTTGCCGAGGTCGTTATAGGCCTTGACGAACCCGTCCACCGCAGACTGGATGGAGGCGCTGTCCAGCGCCACGCCAACCGTGACGGGCGATGCCGTGGTTTTGCTCAGAGTGAGAGTCACGCCCCCGATGACATCCGAAACGGTGTTGGAGGTTTTGCTGATCGAAACGCCGTCCACCGTGAACGCGGCATTCTGCGCCGTGGCGGTTTCCGTGAAATTCTGCGCCGCCGGGAGCCCGCCGGGGTCGTGTGCCAGCAAGCCGCTCAACGTGGCATCGCCGGACACCGAAACCTTGATGCTGTTGGTTTGCCCCGCGTTGTTCGATGTCAGCGCCAGGCGGTACGGCGAGGCGCCGCCATCGTTGATGATGGTGGCGGTGATGCCGATGCTCGCCGCGTTGATGGCATCGCGGATGCCTTGCAGGGAATGGTTGGTGGAATCAATTGTCACGGTCTTGATGCCGCTGCCGTTCGAGGTAAACGTGGCGCCGGTGTATTTGCCGGAAACCGGCGTGGCGCCCGAAATCGTGCCGAAATCGAAAGACAGCGTAGTGGAAGCTCCCGAACCGATGGCCGCAGTCGCGCTCGTCTGCCCGGCCGCTACCAGCTTTTGCTGTTGCGCCAGCGTTGTCACCGCCAGGGAGTAGCTTCCCGCCACCGCAGTGCTGGAAGCGGTGGCGCCCACTGTGGCGCTATCCGATGAGGTTGCCTTGAATGCCTGAAACTGGCTCGCGCTATTCACGCCCTGCACCGCGCTTTGGAACGATGCCAGCGCGCCTTGAATGCTGCCGAAGGCGGAAATCTTGGCCTGGTAGCTGGCTTCCCTCTTGGCGAGCGCGGTCAGCGGGCGCTGTTCCACCGCCATCAACTGGCTGACGATGCTGTTCACGTCAAGACTGGATGAGCCGATGCCTGAAGTTGCCATGATGCTTCCCGGTTAACGTGAATCTCGCGCTGCGAGGGCATACCGTACCCCTCTCCTTCCGGGAGAGGGGGAACGGGGGTGAGGGAAACGCACTTGACGCAGACGATTCATCATTCGGGGTGGCATGCGCCATGTGCGTTAGGCCGTTTGCTTCAGCAGCAGATTTTTTTGCGCGTCGTCAATCGCCTGGGTGATGGTCAGCATTTCTTCCGAGGGAAACTGGCGGATCACCTGCCCCGTTTCGGACTCCACCACCTTGATTACGGTTTTCCGGGTGTCGTGGTCTATGCTGAATTCCAGGTTGGAATTGATCTGCCGCATCGCCTTGTTCATGCCTTCCACCGCGCGCTGCAATTCTGCCGGTGTCGGTTGGGTGGCGATGCTCGGCTGGGCGGCCTGCTGCACGGCGGCAGCGGCCTTCACGTTTTCCTGCGGCGGGTCGGGCGCTTCCGTCCTGGGCGCGGCAGCGGGCGCAGGCGCGCCATCGTCGGCGGGCCTGGGCGCGGGTGCAGTGCCGTTTGTGCTCTGGATAATCATGATGCTTCCCCTTGCCTGAAAGCCCGGGCGGAAAAACCTCCGTCCGGGCTTATTGCGTTACCCCATCATGGCTTACCGCAACAGGGCCATCACGCCGTTCGGGATCGCGTTCGCCTGCGCCAGCATCGCCGTGCCGGCCTGTTGCAGGATTTGCGCGCGGGTAAGCGAAGCGGTTTCTGCGGCAAAGTCGGCGTCCTGGATGCGGCTGCGCGAAGCGGTCAGGTTCTCGGCCGTGGTTTGCAGGCTGATGACCGTCGAGGCGAAGCGGTTCTGGAAGGCGCCCAGCGCACCGCGCGAGGAGTTGATGTTGTTGATGGCGGAATCAAGGACGGTGAGAGCGGATTGCGCACCGCTGGCGGTGGTGAGATCAAGAGACGAAACACCCGCGCCAGCAGTGGTTGTGATTGTGGCAACCTGGGCAGCAGCGCCAAAAATTGCGGCAGTTGCCTGGGTGCCGCCCAGAGTGATGCCTGTAGAGGAAGTAGATGAGAGGGTAAGCGCCCCAATATTTGTTGCGGCGGTTACGCCAGCATCACCTGCAGTAGTAACGGCGAGGGCAATGTTGCGGCCATCGGCGGCAGTCAGGGTGTAGGTTGCGCCGCTGACTGTGGCGGTCACGCCGGTCTGGCTGCTGACAGCATTCACCTTCGCGGCGATGTCGCTGGCGTTGATTGCGGCAGTCGTAATGCCGGTTCCAGAAACCGCTACGCCATTGAGCGTGAATGCCCATGCACCACCTACCGCGCCGGCAGTGTTGGTTACGGCGGTTGCCGTAACGGCCGCAGATACGCCTGTTTGTCCGGTGACGGCATTTATCGCATTGACCTTGGATAAGGCGCTATACGTTGCGCCGGCGGTTGATACGCCATCAGACACTGTTGCGCCGACGTTATAGCCGTTGATGGTAATGCCTCCCGCAGTGAGTGCGGCTGCAGAGCCAGGTGTGGCAGCAACGGCGACGCTGCTGGAATAACTGGAGCCCGACCCCACACCCAGCGCGGACGACTTCGCGCTGGCAATGGAAGAGACCGTGATACGGTCGTAGCTGGTGTTATTGGCGCCGACCTGGAAAGTCTGGGAGCTGAAAGAGCCGTCCAGAAGCTTGGTGCCGTTGAACGAGGAACTGTTGGCCACGCGGTCAATTTCCAGGATGAGCTGCGCGGCCTCGGCGTTCAGGGAGGTGCGGTCAGCCGCGCTGTTGCTGGCATTGGACGACTGCACCGCCAGTTCGCGGATACGCTGCAGGTTGGCGCCGATCTGCGCCAGGTCGCCTTCTGCGGTTTGCGCCAGGGAAATGCCGTCGTTGGCGTTGCGTGCGGCCTGGTTGGCGCCGCGAATCTGGGTGGTCATGCGTTCGCTGATGCCCATGCCCGCCGCATCGTCCTTGGCGCTGTTGATGCGCAGGCCGGAAGACAGGCGCTGCAGCGAGACATTCAGGGCATCCTGAGAATGATTGAGGTTGCGCTGCGCATTGAGCGACGCAATGTTGGTATTGATGAACGAGGCCATTTCAATTCTCCTTTACGCTTGGTTTGCTGACTCCGGCATGGCTGCCGTCAACTTCGGTTTGTCCCCGGTTACAAGGCACGCGCAACCGCCGTCAGGTTCAGTTATCGGAGAGTGCCGGAAAAACTTTAGCGCGACCTGCGCGTGGTGCGGTTTGAGGTTTCGGGGGGCGGGATGGGGTTATCGGGCGGGGCGCGGGAAACTTTAGAAGTTTCAGCGCCGCCGCTGCACCCACTCGATCAGCGCATCCTGCGCGGCCTGCCCGGATTTGGCGTTCGGGTGGTTGATGAAGAACACCACGATCCATTCGCGGTCGGCGCGCGACCTGACGTAGCCCGCGATGGTCTTGACGCCTTCCAGAGTGCCGGTTTTCAGGTGCGCGTGGCTGGCGGCAGGGCTTTTCTGGAGGCGCTTTTTGGCCGAGCCGTCCACGCCGAGAATGGGCAGCGAAGCGGCCAGCTCGGCGCTCAGCGGGCTGGTTGCCGCGCTTTGCAGCAGTTGCGCGAGATGTTGCGGGCTGATGCGCTCGGCGCGCGAGAGACCCGCCCCGTTTTCCAGCACCAGTTCGGGGAAATCCAGTTCCTTGCGCTCGAGCCAGCCCTGCATGGCCCGGACGCTGCGCGGGAGGGAAGCGGTGGTGCCATCCGCGCCCAGGGTCAAAAACAGTTGCCGCGCCATGACATTGTTGCTGAACTTATTGATATCGCGGATCACTTCGGATAACGGCGCGGACTGATGGGTGGAAAACAGTTGTGCGCCCGCGCCCGCCGCCCCCTCGCGCGCATTGCCTTGCAGTGTGCCGCCCATTTCCTGCCACAGCGCGCGGAATACCGCCGCGACATAGCGCGTGTGCGGCATCACGCTGAGGTTCTGCTCGCGCTCGCCGCATTCGCTCGGGTAGCCGCCTTGCAGGATCACGCGGTCGCCGTCCGGCTGCACGCGGATGGCATCGTCCCAGTTGTCGCACCCGCCTTTTGTTGGTTGCGGCTCCAGCCGGTTATCCAGGGTCACGCCATCCAGCGCAGGCTCGCTGATGACTTTCAGCGCGCTCCCGTCCGGCAGGTAGCGCAGACGCAACGTGTTGAAATTCAGCAGCAGCGCGTCGGGGCCGACGTTGTAGGCGCGCACCGGGTCATTGTCGAAGGCGGCGGGATCGTGCGCGGGCAGATCGAAAAAGCTGCGGTCCAGCACCAGGTCGCCGCGGATCTCGCGCAGGCCGCGCGCGCGCAGTTCGCGCAGCCACAGCCAGAACTGCTCGATGGTGAATTTCGGGTCGCCGTAGCCTTTCAGCACCAGATCGCCCTGCAACACGCCCTGCTCCAGCCTGCCGTCCAGCCACGCCTCGGTCTTCCAGGTGTAAGCCGGGCCGAGCAGCTCCAGCCCGGCATAGGTGGTGAGCAGCTTCATGGTGGAGGCCGGGTTCATCGGCGCCTTCGCGTTCACCGCGACCAGCGGCGCGCGCGCGCCCGCCTGTTGCACCACGATTCCCACCGCAGACAGCGGGATATGCGCTTTTTTCAGCTCTTGCAGCACCTGCGGGGGCAGCGGCGCGGCGTTAACAGTGAATGCGGAAAGCAGGGTGGCAACGAGGGCAGTGATGAGTTTCATGTCAGCAATTCCACGATGCCCAGCGTGCGCGCAACCAGCAGGTCCATTTCCTCATGGCAGATAATGTAGGGCGGCATGAAGTAAACGGTTTTGCCTATCGGGCGCAGCAGCAGTTCTTGTTCCAGCGCAAGCGAGAAACATCTCCGGGCAAAATCGCCGTGCGGGCTATCCACCTCGAATGCCCAGATCATGCCGGTATGGCGGAAATTCTGCACCCTGATGTGTTCGCGCAGCGGCGCAGAGACCCGGTTGAAATACGCAGCCTTGCCCCGGTTGGCGTTCAGCACGTCATCCTGCGCGAAAATGTCCAGCGTCGCCAGGGCGGCGCGGCAGGCCAGCGGGTTGCCGCTGTAGGAATGCGAATGCAGGAAGCCGCGCGCCACCTCGTCGTCATAAAACGCCTGGTAAATATTATCCGTACACATCACCACCGACAAAGGAAGATAGCCGCCGCTGATGCCCTTGGACAGGCACAGGAAATCCGGCTGTTCGCAGGCAAACATGGTCCCGGTGCGCCCAATGCCCACCGCAATTTCATCGGCGATCAGGTGTACCTCGTAGCGGTCGCACAGCGCGCGCGCGCGTTGCAGATAAACCGGATGATACATCGCCATGCCGGTCGCACCCTGCACCAGCGGCTCCACGATGAAAGCCGCAAGGCTGTCGTGGTGGTGTTGCAGATGCGCTTCCAGCAAATCCGCGCAGCGCAGCGCAAAATCCCGCGCGCATTCCCCTTGCGCCGCATTGCGCCAGTCCGGGCTGGCCACGGTGGCGTTGTGCTTCAGCAGCGCGCCGTATGCGCCCCGGAACAGCGCCATATCGGTGACCGACAACGCACCCAGGGTTTCGCCGTGGTAGCTGTTTTGCAGGCTGATGAAACCGGTTTTGCCCGGTTTGTCCCGGTTGAGCCAGTAATGCGCGCTCATTTTCAGCGCGATCTCGACCGCCGAGGCGCCGTCCGAAGCGTAGAAGCAGTGCCCCAGTCCTGCGGGCGCCACCTGCGCCAGCCGCTCGGACAACCGCACCGCCGGTTCGTGGGTGAAACCCGCCAGCATCACGTGCTCCAGTTTGCCGAGCTGGTCGGCGACCGCCGCGTTGATGCGCGGGTTGCAGTGCCCGAACAGGTTGACCCACCACGAACTCACCGCATCCAGATAGCGCCTGCCGTCGAAGTCGTACAGCCACGCGCCCTCGCCGCGCGCGATCGGCACCAGCGGCAGCGTTTCGTGCCGTTTCATCTGCGTGCAGGGATGCCAGACGGCGGCTCGGGAACGGGCGAGCCAATCGGAGTTGGGCATGGGAGGAGCCAATGGGAAGCCTGCCGCAATTTTAACGCGAAACCCGCTTGGCGGGCTTCGCGTTAAGCGGCGCTGCGGCCACGCAAACCTTGCCAAGCGCGCCTTGCTGTATAATCCGGTCGCGGTTCACGAGCAATTCAAACCTGAAAACTCCAAACCTGGAAACTTAATTAGAGAGCCACATGAACTTCAAACTGAAAAACGATACCTTCCTGCGCGCCCTGCTGCGCCAGCCAACCGAATACACCCCGCTGTGGATGATGCGCCAGGCCGGGCGGTATTTGCCGGAATACTGCGCCACGCGCAAGCGTGCGGGCAGTTTCCTGAACCTGTGCAAAAACCCGGACATGGCCACTGAAGTCACGCTGCAACCGCTGGAGCGCTTCCCGCTGGATGCCGCCATCCTGTTTTCCGACATTCTTACCGTGCCGGACGCGATGGGTCTCGGGCTGTATTTCGCCGAAGGCGAAGGCCCCAAGTTCGAGCGCCCCCTGCACAGCGAAGCTTCCATCAAGGCGCTGCGCGCGCCCGACATCGGCACGGATCTGCGCTATGTGACCGACGCGGTATCGCAAATCCGCAAGGCGCTGAATGGCAGCGTTCCGCTGATCGGTTTTTCCGGCAGCCCGTGGACGCTGTCCTGCTACATGGTGGAAGGCGGCAGCAGCGACGATTACGCGCGCGTGAAAACGCTGATGTACACGGAACCCAAGCTGATGCACCACATCCTGGAAGTCACCGCGCAGGCGGTGACGCAATACCTCAACGCGCAGATCGAGGCGGGCGCCCAGGCGGTGATGATTTTCGATTCCTGGGGAGGCGCGCTGTCGCACTACGCCTTCCTCGAATTTTCGCTGGCCTACATGCAGCGCATCGTACAGGGATTAAAGCGCGAGCAGGACGGCGTCAAGGTGCCGGTTATTGTATTCACCAAGGGTGGCGGCCTGTGGATCGAAAGCATCGCCGACACCGGCTGCGATGCCGTGGGGCTGGACTGGACCATGGATATCGGCATCGCACGGCAGAAGGTCGGCCACAAGGTCGCGTTGCAGGGCAACCTGGATCCGAGCGTGCTGTTCGCCACGCCGGAAGCCATCCGCGCCGAGACCGAACGCATCCTGGCCAGCTACGGCTATGGCAGCGGCCACGTGTTCAACCTGGGGCATGGCATTTCCCAGTTCACCAACCCCGAAAACGCGGCGGCGCTGGTGCAGGCAGTGCACGAGCTCAGCAGAAAATATCATTAGACTCGCACCAGAAGCGGCGCCCGCCGCTTCATCGGGGTGAGATTCAAGCTGATGGGGAATAATCTTCGGGGAACCTCTGCTTTGGAGTGCGGCGGCTTGCCGCCGCACTCCAAAGCCAACCCGCCAATCGGAGCGGCCCGCCGCGCCAGCCGCCACCCGGTTGCATGGTAAAATCCGCGCTCGTTTTTCGAGCCGGATACCATGCCACACAAGCCCCACCCCATTGAAGCCCTGCTGCAACGGCGCATCCTGATTCTGGATGGCGCCATGGGCACCATGATCCAGCGCCACAAGCTGACCGAAGAACATTATCGCGGCACCGAGTTATATGGCAGTTACCGCGGTGAGCGTAAAACCTTTGCCGGGCATCCGACAGATCTGAAAGGCTGCAACGACCTGCTGCTGCTGACCCAGCCGCACGTCATCGGCGGCATCCATCGCCAGTACCTCGAAGCGGGCGCGGATATCCTTGAAACCTGCACCTTCAACTCCACTTCCGTTTCGATGGAAGACTACGGCCTGGCACACCTGGTGTACGAGCTGAACGTCGCCGGAGCGAAGCTGGCGCGCGGGCTGTGTGACGAATTTGGAACAAAGGACAAACCTCGCTTCGTCGCGGGCGTGCTCGGGCCGACCGGGCGCACCGCTTCGATCTCGCCGGATGTGAACGATCCCGGTGCGCGCAATGTTACCTTCGACGAGCTGGTGGAAAGCTACTCTGAGGCCGTGCGCGGCCTGCTGGATGGCGGCACCGACCTGCTGATGGTGGAAACCATTTTCGACACGCTGAATGCCAAGGCCGCATTGTTCGCCATCGAGCAGTATTTTGAACGGCACAACCTGCGGGCGCCTATCATGATCTCCGGCACAATTACCGACGCATCCGGGCGAACCTTGTCGGGGCAAACCACCGAGGCATTCTGGAACTCCCTCTCCCACGCCCGCCCGCTGTCCATCGGCCTGAACTGCGCGCTGGGCGCGGAAATGATGCGGCCTTATGTCGAGGAACTTTCGCGCGTGGCAAACTGCTATGTCAGCGCGCACCCCAACGCCGGGCTGCCCAACCCGCTGGCGGAAACAGGCTACGACGAAACGCCGGAAAAAACTGCCCGGCTGATTAAGGAGTTTGCCACCAGCGGCCTCCTCAACATCGCCGGCGGCTGCTGCGGCACGTCTCCGGCTCACGTCAAGGCGATTGCCGAAGCGCTCAAGAGTTTGCCGCCGCGCCGCATACCGGACATCGAAAAGAAGCTGCGCTTGTCCGGGCTGGAGCCATTCAACATCGGCGATGACTCGCTGTTCGTCAATGTCGGCGAGCGCACCAACGTCACCGGTTCCAAGATGTTTGCGCGCCTGATCCTGAGCGGCGATTACGCGCAAGCGCTGGATGTGGCGCGCAAACAGGTGGAGAATGGCGCGCAGGTATAGACATCAACATGGACGAGGCGATGCTGGATTCGCAGGCCGCGATGGTGAAGTTCCTCAACCTGATTGCCTCCGAGCCGGACATTTCCAGGGTGCCGCTGATGATTGACTCCTCCAGGTGGAGCATCATCGAAGCTGGGCTGAAATGCGTGCAGGGCAAGCCCATCGTCAATTCCATCTCGCTGAAAGAAGGGGAAGAGGCTTTCATCAAGCACGCCACGCTGGTGCGCCGCTATGGCGCGGCGGCGGTGGTGATGGCATTCGACGAGCAAGGTCAGGCCGATACCTACCGGCGCAAGACAGAAATTTGCCGGCGCAGCTACGACATCCTGGTGAACCGTGTTGGCTTCCCGCCGGAAGACATCATCTTCGACCCGAACATTTTTGCTGTTGCCACCGGCATCGAGGAACACAACAACTACGCGGTGGACTTCATCGAGGCCACAGCGTGGGTACGCAAGAATTTGCCTTGCGCCAAGGTCAGCGGCGGCGTGTCAAATGTGTCGTTCTCGTTCCGTGGCAACGAGCCGGTGCGCGAGGCGATCCATACCGTATTCCTGTATCACGCCATAAAAGCGGGGATGACCATGGGCATCGTCAACGCCGGGCAGCTCGGCGTATACGAGGAGATTCCCAAAGACCTGCGCGATGCGGTGGAGGACGTGGTGTTGAACCGCAGCACCGATGCCGGGGAAAAACTGGTGCAACTGGCCGGGACGGTGAAGGGCGAGGGCCGCGCGCAGGCCGAAGACCTGGAATGGCGCAAAGGCACAGTGCAGGAACGCCTGACCCATGCGCTGGTGCGCGGCATTACCACCTACATTGTGGAGGACACCGAAGAGGCAAGACTTCAGGCGAGGGTCCCGGTAGAAGTGATCGAAGGCCCGCTGATGGCCGGCATGAACGTGGTCGGCGACCTGTTTGGCGCGGGCAAGATGTTCCTGCCGCAGGTGGTGAAATCGGCGCGCGTGATGAAGCAGGCGGTGGCGCATCTGGTGCCTTACATCGAAGCGGAGAAACTGCGTTCCGGCGACACCAGCAGCAAGGGCAAGATCGTGATGGCGACGGTGAAAGGCGACGTGCATGACATCGGCAAGAACATCGTGACCGTGGTGTTGCAGTGCAACAACTTCGAGGTGGTGAACATGGGCGTGATGGTGCCGTGCCAGCAGATTCTCGACACCGCGCGCGAACACAACGCCGACGTGGTCGGCCTGTCCGGCCTCATCACCCCTTCACTGGAAGAGATGGCGCATGTGGCGAAAGAAATGGAGCGGCAAGGATTCAGGATTCCATTGCTGATCGGTGGCGCGACCACCTCACGTGTCCATACTGCCGTAAAAATCGAGCCGAATTATCCGAGCGGCGCCACGGTGTACGTCACTGATGCCTCGCGCGCCGTGGGCGTGTGCAGCAACCTGTTGAGCGATACGCTGCACGACAACTACGTGGCGGAAATCAAAAGCGACTACGCTGCGGCGCGCGAGCAGCACGAAGGCAGGAAGAGCAAGGCCGTCTATGTCACGCTGGCGGAGGCCCGGGCGCATGGGTTGAAAACCAACTGGAAAAATTACACGCCGCCCAAACCATATCTCATGGGCGTACACAAGATCGAGAATTACCCGCTCGACAAGATCGCCGAATACATTGATTGGTCGCCATTTTTTCAGGCATGGGAGCTGTCCGGTCGCTACCCGAAGATATTGCAGGATGCAGCGGCGGGCGAGGAGGCGCGCAAGCTGTTCAGCGACGCGCAGGCGATGCTGAAGGAAATCATCGCGGAGAAATGGCTCACCGCGAATGCCGTGTTCGGCCTGTTTCCGGCGAACAGCGTCAATAGCGACGACATCGAAATCTACACCGACGAGACGCGCAAAAAAGTAGCGATGACCTGGCATAACCTGCGCCAGCAAACGAAAAAACCGGACGATATTCCGAACTATTGCCTCGCCGATTTCATCGCGCCCAAGGAAAGCAAGGCCAAGGACTACATCGGCGCATTCGCGGTGACGGCGGGCCTCGGCATCGACGCGCGCATCGCCGAGTTCGAGAAACACCACGACGACTACAATGCCATCCTGCTCAAGTCGCTGGCCGACCGTCTCGCCGAGGCATTCGCCGAATTGTTGCACGTCCGCGTGCGCCGCGAATTCTGGGGCTATGCGGCGGACGAGGCTCTGGACAATGACGCACTGATCGCCGAGCAATACTGCGGCATCCGCCCCGCCCCCGGCTATCCCGCCTGCCCGGAACACAGTGAAAAAGGCCCGCTGTTCGAGCTGCTGCAAGCCCCGCTCAATGCAGACATCACGCTGACCGAAAGCTACGCCATGCTGCCCACCGCAGCGGTGAGCGGCTTCTACTTCTCGCACCCGCAGGCGCAATATTTCGCCACCGGCAAGATAGACAAGGATCAGGTGGCGGACTACGCGCGGCGCAAGGGTTGGAGTTTGGAAGAGGCGGAACGCTGGCTGGCGCCGGTGTTGGGTTATTAACTAACTAGTTAGGAGAACTAAATGTCACTGAATGTATTTTGGGATAACTCAAACATATGGCTTGTTGGAAGAAATGTCTGTCGTGCAAAAGAGCCTGGGAATGAGGACGGCTTCCGTATCCATTTTCTAAAGTTATTTGAGTTTGTGATAAATAATCGAAAAGTAGATTACGCCTTTGTTGGTGGTTCAATTCCACCAAATAATGATCCCTTGTGGCAACGATTTGAAGCGCTTGGCTCTGTAGTAGAAAAGCAAGAGCGTGGCATCGGAGGTGGTGAGGTCGCGGTTGATGAGGCTATACAACTTCAAATGGCCAATCGTGTACTTGATATCACACCTCCGCAAACAATGGTTCTCCTGACTGGCGATGGAAGCGGTTACTCCGATGGAAAGGGATTCATCAAGCAACTAGAGCGCGCAAGAAATCATGGGTGGAATATTGAAGTTGTATCTTGGGATGGCGGCTGCAATCGTTACCTAAAGGCGTTTGCACAAGCTAACGGCGTTTACCGCTCTCTCGAACCAGCTTACTTTAATGTCACATTTATTAATAACGTCAGATGGGCCAAATAACCAAGCCACAGCCCGCGTAGGTGCAATAACCAACGGGCATTGCACCGAATGTTTGACGAGATAAATGGTGCAATGCGCTACGCCCTTCGACTGTGCTCAGGACATGCTTATTGCACCCTACGAAAGCCACAAGGAATACAGAATGAAACGTATCGCTTTTCTACCGCTGGCTGTGCTGCTGACTGCCGGCATTTTTTCAACCACGGCTTGCTCCGAACAGGCCAAAACACAGAAGGAAACAAGCGTCATGACTGAACTGATCAAGACCGACATCAAGCTGGGAGAAGGTGAGCTGGCAACCAGCGGCATGGAGGTGCTGGTGCATTACACCGGCTGGCTGTACGATGAGAATGCGCCTGAGAACAAGGGCAAGAAATTCGACAGCTCGCGCGACCGCCATGAACCGTTCGATTTCCCGCTCGGCGCGGGGAATGTTATCAAGGGGTGGGATCAGGGCGTGGAAGGCATGAAGGTGGGCGGACAGCGCACGCTGGTTATCCCGCCGCATTTCGGTTATGGCGCGCGCGGTGCGGGCGGGGTAATCCCGCCGGATGCGACGCTGGTGTTCGATGTGGAGCTGCTCGCCGTTCGCTAAAATCTTTTCCGCAGATTACGCGGATGACACAGATTCAAATGCCAGCCCAAAAAGCCGGTTTAATCTGCGCAAATCCGTGTAATCTGCGGACGATAACGGTTTTGAATTTTCGATGAACCTGATCTCCAACCCGCTGCTGGTCACGGCGCTGATGCTTGCCGTCGCCAACCTGTTCATGACGTTTGCGTGGTACGGGCACCTGAAGAATCTGGCGACATCTCCGTGGTATATCGCGGCGCTGGTGAGCTGGGGCATCGCGCTGTTCGAATACCTGATCCAGGTTCCGGCGAACCGCATCGGCTACACGTCGTTCAGCCTCGGTCAACTGAAAATTTTGCAGGAAGTCATCACGCTGTCGGTGTTCGTGCCGTTCGCGGTGCTGTACATGAACCAGCCGCTGAAATGGGATTACCTGTATGCGGCGCTGTGTCTGATGGGCGCGGTGTATTTCATTTTCAGAACGTAACCCATGACCGAGCGCATCCACATCCTGGGTATCTGCGGTACTTTCATGGGCGGCATCGCGGCCATCGCCAGGCAGGCGGGTTACCGCGTCACCGGCTGCGACGCCAACGTCTATCCGCCGATGAGCACGCAACTGGAGGCGCAGGGCATCGAACTGATCGAGGGCTTCGGCGCGGAGCAGATCGCGCTCAAACCGGATGTGTTCGTCATCGGCAACGTGGTGTCGCGCGGCAATCCGCTGATGGAGGAAATCCTCGACCGCAACCTGCCCTATATTTCCGGCCCACAATGGCTGGCGGATACATTGTTGCGGGATAAATGGGTTTTGGGAGTTGCGGGCACGCACGGCAAGACCACGACCTCTTCCATGCTGGCCTGGATACTGGAATACGCCGGGCTGAACCCCGGCTTCCTGATAGGCGGCGTGCCGCAGAATTTCGGCGTTTCGGCGCGGCTAAATCCCCCCTGCCCCCCTTTTGCAAAGGGGGGTAAAACCAGCGAATCCAGTGGCGCAGCAGCGACAGTTCCCCCCTTTGCAAAAGGGGGGTCAGGGGGGATTTCCGGGTTCTTCGTCATTGAAGCGGACGAATACGACACCGCCTTCTTCGACAAGCGCTCCAAATTCGTGCATTACCATCCGCGCACCGCGATCCTCAACAACCTGGAGTTCGATCACGCTGACATTTTCCCCGACCTGGCAAGCATCGAGACGCAGTTCCATCATCTGGTGCGCACCGTGCCCGGCAACGGGCTCCTGGTCTGCAATGGGCGCGAGGATTCGTTACAGCGCGTGCTCCGGCGCGGCTGCTGGACGCCCGTGGAGAAATTCGGCAACGACGAAGGCTGGAACATTGACGCGGACGATCGCGTGATGCTGAACGGCGAGCCGCAAGGCACGCTGCAATGGGGCTTGCTCGGCGAGCATAACCGCATGAACGCGCTGGCCGCACTGGCTGCGGCGCGCCATGTCGGCGTGCCGGTGGCGCAGGGGCTGGCAGCACTAAGCGGATTCAAAAACGTGAAACGGCGCATGGAAGTGCGCGGCACGGTGAACGGCATCACCGTGTACGACGACTTCGCGCACCACCCCACCGCGATTGGCACCACCGTGGCCGGGCTGCGCCGCAAAATCGGCAAGGCGCGCATTCTAGCGGTGCTGGAGCCGCGCTCCAATACCATGAAGCTGGGCGTGATGAAGGATGCGCTGCCCGGCAGCCTGAAGGAGGCCGACCTGGTGTTCTGCTACTGCGCGAACCTGGGTTGGGATGCGCGCGGCGCACTCGCGCCGCTGGGCGGCAAGGCATTGTCGAAGGATGGCCTCGATGAACTGATCGAAGCTATTGCCGCCGCCGCGCATCCGGGCGACCATGTGCTGGTGATGAGCAACGGCAGCTTCGGCGGGATACACGGGAAGTTGCTGGAACGGCTGGCGAAATAGCGCGATCAGATTTCTTCTACGGCAAAGATACGGCGGTGCTCGCGGATGGCATAGCGGTCGGTCATGCCGGCGATGTAATCGGAAACGGCGCGCGCCTGATCCGCTCCAGGCCGGCGCTGATATTGCGGAGGCAGCAGGCGGCTGTCTTCCATGAAGGCGTGGAACAGTTCGGAGATGATGCGGTGCGCCTTGGTGTTCATGCGCATGACGTGATAATGGCGATACAAGCGGGCGCGCAGAAACGCTTTCAGCTCGCGGCTTTGTTCGCGCATTTCGCCGCTGAACGCTACCAGCGGCGGGGCTGACCGCACGTCATCCAGATTCTGCACGCCCCGCTCGCGGATATTTTTTTCCGTTTGCCGTATCAGGTCGGTGACCAGCGTGCCGATCATGCGGCGGTTCATTTCATGTATCAGGCGGCGTTCGCCCAAACCCGGATATGCCTGGCGCACCGCTTCGAGATGCCCGGCGATCAGGCGCACCTGGGCGATCTGTTCCAGCGTGATCAGCCCGGAGCGCAGGCCGTCGTCCACATCGTGGTTGTTGTAGGCGATCTCGTCGGCCAGGTTGGCGACCTGCGCTTCCAGCGATGGCCGCTGCCCGTTGAGGAAGCGCTCGCCCACCGCCCCCAGCCCGGCGGCATTTTCAGGGGTGCAGTGCTTGAGGATGCCCTCGCGCGTTTCAAAGCACAGGTTCAAACCATCGAAAGCGGCATAGCGCTCCTCCAGCACGTCCACCACGCGCAGCGATTGCAGGTTGTGCTCGAAGCCGCCACGGTCTTTCATGCAGTCATTGAGCGCATCCTGCCCGGCATGGCCAAACGGGGTATGGCCGAGATCGTGCGCCAGCGCGATAGCCTCCACCAGGTCTTCATTGAGCTTCAGATAGCGTGCGATGGAGCGGGCAATTTGCGCCACTTCCATGCTGTGCGTGAGCCGCGTGCGGAACAGGTCGCCTTCGTGGTTGACGAATACCTGAGTCTTGTATTCCAGGCGGCGGAAGGCGGTGGAGTGGATGATGCGGTCGCGGTCGCGCTGGAATTCGCTGCGCCCGAACGGCGCTTCTTCGGGCACGGCCCTGCCGCGCGTGTTGCGCTCGCCTGCCGCATAAGTTGCCAGATCAGCCATGCCTGTCCTGATAGTCGGCGACTTGCCCGCTTGCGGGCTTAGTCGAATGGCTGGCAGTTCCATCAGCCTGGTCGAAGGATGCACATGCGGACAAGGTTTGCCGCAGCAGGTCTTCCGGCGCGTCGCCGCTCACCACGGCATGTCCGATGGACTTGAGCAGCACGAAGCGTATTTTTCCGCCAACCACTTTCTTGTCCAGCCCCATCAGTTGCCGGTATTTCGCTGCGCCCAAATCTGGCGCGATGACGGGCAGCCCGGCACGCTCAAACAACTGCCGCGTGCGCGCAACCTCTGCCTCGCCGATCCAGCACAGGCGGCGGGACAAATCTGCCGCCATCAGGGTGCCCGCCGCGACCGCCTCGCCGTGCAGCCATGCGCCGTAACCCATGCCGGTCTCGATGGCGTGGCCGAAAGTATGGCCGAGGTTGAGCAGGGCGCGCTCGCCGCTTTCGCGTTCGTCTGCGCCAACCACTTCGGCCTTGTTTTGGCAACTGCGCACGATGGCGTATTGCAATGCTTCCGCATCGCGCGCCAGCAGTCTTTCCATGTTCTGTTCCAACCATTCAAAGAAAGGCAGGTCGCGGATCAAGCCGTATTTGATGACTTCCGCGATGCCCGCGCGCAATTCCTGGTCCGGCAAGGTCCTCAGCGTGGCGATGTCGGCCAGCACCACAAGCGGCTGGTAGAACGCGCCGATCATGTTCTTGCCCAGCGGGTGGTTGATGCCGGTCTTGCCGCCGACCGAGGAATCCACCTGCGCCAGCAGCGTGGTGGGGATCTGGATGAAAGGCACGCCGCGCAGGTAAGTTGCTGCCGCAAAGCCGGTCATGTCGCCGATCACCCCGCCGCCCAGAGCGATCAGCGGGGTATTGCGCTCGCACCGGTTGCGCAGCAGCGCTTCGTAAATCAGCCCCAGGGTTTCCGCGTTTTTGTATTGCTCGCCGTCTGGCAGGATGATGGACAGGGTATCCACGCCGTTATTTTTCAGCAGCAACTGAAGCGGCTCCAGATAAAGCGGCGCCACGGTCGTGTTGCTTACAATCGCCGCCCGCTTGTGCGGCAAATGGGGCAGCAGCAAGCCGGCTTCTCGAAGCAGCCCGCTGCCGATATGGATGGGATAGCTGCGGTCAGCCAGACCGACGGTCAATGTTTGCATGGGTTGATTGTATCAAGCGCCTTGTCAGTCATCCAGAAACCGTGCCAGCTCCCTCTGCAATCGCTGCACCAGTCCATGCACGCTTTGCTTGCCGGTAGGGATCACGATATCCGCCACCAGCAGGTACAGCGGATCACGCTGCTCGTACAACTCATTCAGCCTGGCAAGCGGATCGGCGGTACGCAACAACGGGCGGTTGCGGTCATGGCGCGTGCGCTGCCAGAGATCCTGGACAGAGCTTTTCAAGTACACAACGATGCCGTTGCAGCGCAACGCACTGCGGTTCTGCTCGCTCAGCACCGCCCCCCCTCCGGTTGCCAGAACGATGTTATCGAGCTGGACCATGGTCTGGATGGCGTTTGCTTCGCGCTGGCGGAAGCCGGACTCGCCCTCGACATCGAAAATGTGCGGGATGGTCACGCCGGTGCGCCGCTGAATTTCCTCGTCGCTGTCCACAAAAGCTTTTCCGGAATGCTGGGCGAGCAGCTTCCCGACCGTGGTTTTGCCGGCCCCCATCATGCCCACGAGAAAAATGTTGCCGGACGGGCGCTTGTCCGGTGCGGAGCATCCGATTTGCATGGGTGGGTTAGCGAAAAATTCCCGTTGAATTTCCGGGCGCACCACAAAAAAGCCCGGTCATAAACCGGGCTTTGTTTATCATCGGGGCTGCTTAACGGTCATGGCGCAGGACACCTCGAATGTTGAATCGTCAGCGCCACGATCGTTCCCTCACATCCCGCGACACGTTACTGGCGGAGCCAGCCGCTTGCGGGAGCGGGTGTGAGGCGGTCATTCCCGCCCCGGAGGCTTCGCCACGCCGTGTCATGACCGCCACATCCCGCGACACGTTACTGGTGGAACTACTAGCCATATATGGACGCCCCCGGAACTGCAATAGCTTTCACTCGGTTTTGACAGAAATAGATAAAGATTGCAGCCATATATCCGGGCTTTGTTTGCGGCATCTAGCCGCTGCCCCTGATGGAATCCGCTGGTCG
>JACRPU010000068.1 GCA_016223025.1 Nitrosomonadales bacterium
GATTCTATAACCTGGGCGACTACGCTGAACGGCGGAGAAGGCAGCGACACGCTGGATGGCGGGGCGGGCGCGGATGCGATGGCGGGCGGGGCGGGGGACGACAGTTACGTGGTGGATGACGCCTTCGACGTTGTCGCCGAACACGTGTCCGGAGGCAACGACACGGTCCGGAGCAGCGTTTCTCACACGCTTGCCGATAATGTGGAAACCCTCATCTTGACCGGAACGGACAACATCGCTGGCACCGGCAACGCGCTGGACAACGCCATCACCGGCAACGGCGGCAGCAACACGCTGGATGGCGGGGCGGGCGCGGATACCCTGATCGGAGGTGCGGGCGACGACATTTACCTCGTGGACAACCTGGCCGACACCGTGACCGAAAACGCTAACGAAGGCGTGGACACGGTGCAAAGCTCCGTTACTTACGAGCTGGGCGCCAACCTGGAAAACCTCGCGCTCGCCGGCCCTTCGGCAGGCTCAGGGCAGGCTCCGGCCGGCATCAACGGCACCGGCACCGAGCTGGACAACATCCTCACCGGCAACGGCGCGGACAACACCCTCACCGGCGGGGACGGGCTGGATACATTTGTCATGAATTTCGGCATGGGGGCGGATACCGTTGTTGATGCCCAGGGCGGCGCAATCCGGCTGGGGGCGAACCTCGATGTGGCCGACCTGCTCGCGGCGCGGCAGGGCGACGATCTGCGGCTTCAGATAAACGGCTCTGGCGCACCGCTATTCCGCCAGCGGCCATTGTCGCAGAAATTCCATGGATACATGAACATACAGGCGTAAGTCTACAGGCGCTCCCGCACAGTGTATAGGCCGGTATATATGCCTGTAAATATGCCGGTATATATACCCAGGCATATTGTTTTTAACCCGTTTCGGGCGTAGGGTTGCCCTCTTTTATGAGGTTCGGATTGAAAGGATCGCGGCATGAGAACCGTTCAACTGTGGTTGAAACAGATTACGAAACTCGGATTGATTTTGATGATGGGGGCGAGCATGAGCGTAGATGCTGGTTTGTTTGGGTTCGGCGGGGATAGCTGGAAAGAGGAAGTGCTGCTGCATGACGGACAAAAGATCATCGCTCAACGCTCGTTGAGCTACGGCGGGCGGCGCGAGGTTGGGCAAGGAGCTCCGATCAAGGAGCAGAATATTTTATTCACACTGCCGAACGCAAACAAAACCATCAAGTGGACGAGCGAATACAGCGAAGATGTCGGGCGCGCCAACTTCAACCTGCTGGCAGTGCATGTGCTGGATGACACACCTTATGTTGTCGCCGAACCCAACCTGTGTCTGTCCTACAACAAATGGGGCAGACCGAACCCGCCTTACGTCTTCTTCAAATACGACGGGAAGGAATGGCGGCGCATTCCCTTATCCGCGCTCCCCGTTGAGTTCAAAACACTGAATGTCGCCATTTATCTTGGGCATCAGGATGTGGATTTGATGGTTGAGGAGGGTTTGGTTCCGGCAGAAACCATCAAAAGGCGGAATGAGAAACTTCTACACAATTACCCCCAATACAAAACCATCCTGCGGGAGGCGTATGCAGGGGCGGCGGGGGGGTGTGATGAAATGGTGTACTACAAAGGCGCGTGGGTTGGGCCGGGTGATTCAATTGGCAAGCGAATGATGGACAGCAAATCAAAATAACTTTCGCAATCTACCGTACTCATTTTTTCAGGGAGAAATAACATGACTACAGCAATCGAATACGCATTGATGGCGGGCGCTTCCTATATTTCCACACGCCCTGACCCAAACAAATTTCCTATCCCACAAGGTTGGGTAAAGGTTGTTAATCCCGATTCATATGTCAGAGACCCAGACTCTGGCTTCGAGGCCATCTCCTTCACCAGCGGCACCGAAATCGTCATCTCCTTCGCGGGCACCTACGACAACCCAAATAACCCATTGACCAACCCGGACATGCAGGCGGATTTTGGCCTGGCAACCGGTTTGGGTTCAGCACAGTTGTTACAAGCCGCCGAGTATTATCTGCAAGTCAAAGCCAGCGCACCGGCGGGGGCGAACATCAGCCTCACCGGACACAGCCTGGGTGGCGGGCTGGCTGCCTTGGTGGGCGTATTTTTTGGCGTGTCAGCCACCACTTTTGACCAAGCCCCGTTTGCCAAATCAGCGGAACTGAATTTGCTCACACCGGATGTCGCCGCCAATCTTAAAACCACCCTGAGCGCCAAACTCGACGCCAATGGGAATCGCCTCTACAGCGATGCTGCCCTGACTGGCCTGACCAACTTCTTGCAACTGCGGCAAACCAACGGCGGCACCCCCAACTCCGGCTTGGTAACTGACATCAGCGTTGAAGGGCAACTGCTTTCTGATCTGCCTTATTCCCTATTCAATACCATTGGAACTGAACAGCAACCGCCATTGGCAAGTAGTCATGCAGGTGTAGAGGGCGGCGACTTGCACTCTCAAGCGCTGCTCACCGCCTTTTTGCAAAGCGATGTCACCGCATTAACGAATGCAGGGCAAAAACAATCATTGAGCCAAGTCACTTACAAACTCGCCGATCTGTTGAAGATGATTTTTGACAAGAATTTGTTTGCGTATAAGACAGATGATCCAGACAATCGAAATTTTATCGACCACCTTGTGCGTCATGAATTTGGTAACGCTTCAGGCGTAATCGCCCCCGACGCCATGGTCGCCCGCTTCACGTCCGACCTCTGGAAACTGGCCCAGGACGGCGGCATGACGGTGAACGAGGGCATCTGGTCTGCCTACAGCAATTTGAACAACGTCAGCAAAGCCCTCATCGCTTTTGCGATGCAGAAGTACTACGAAGAGAACAGCCCCAACACCACCTACGGCGCCGAACTTTTCACCGACCTCAGCGCAGCAGGCGCAGGCAGCAACGGCATCCGGTTCGACATGGCCGATGTTTCGCAAAACATCGCCGCCGCCATTTCTGGCAACGCGCCGGTTGACCTCGCCGGCAAACAGGACGGCAAATACATCCTCAAAGGGTACGAATATTTTCTGAACTACCTCGATAACACCTCGCCGCTCGCCCCCGCCGAACGCACCCTGGTCAAATCCATGCTGCCCGCCCTGCGCGACTGGTACGTGCAGGCGGGCGCATCCGGCATGAACGCCACCGACACGTTGAACCGTGGTGCCTTCATGCTGGGCGGCAACGGCAGCGATGCGCTGGTGGGCGGAACGGCGGCAGACCTCCTCGTCGGCAACGCCGGGGCCGACTTACTGCAAGGCGGAGGAGGAAAC
>JACRPU010000069.1 GCA_016223025.1 Nitrosomonadales bacterium
GAGGAAGCTTTCCTTGTGGTGCGCCAGGCACCATTTCGCCATGATGGAGCCGCCGCGCGAGACGATGCCGGTAAGGCGCCTGGCGGTCATCGGCACGTAGCGCAGCAGCACGCCGGCGTGGATGGTGAAATAGTCCACGCCCTGCTCGGCCTGTTCGATCAGCGTGTCGCGGAAGATTTCCCATGTGAGATCTTCGGCGCGGCCATCCACCTTCTCCAGCGCCTGATAGATCGGGACGGTTCCAATCGGTACGGGCGAGTTGCGGATAATCCATTCGCGGGTTTCGTGAATGTGTTTGCCGGTGGAGAGGTCCATCACGGTGTCGCCGCCCCAGCGGATGGCCCAGGTCATCTTTTCCACTTCTTCCTGAATGCTGGAGCCGAGCGCCGAGTTGCCGATGTTGGCGTTGATCTTGACCAGAAAGTTGCGCCCGATGATCATCGGCTCGACTTCGGGGTGGTTGATGTTGGCCGGAATGATGGCGCGACCGCGGGCGATTTCGTCGCGCACAAATTCCGGCGTGATGATTTTCGGGATGCTCGCGCCGAAGCTTTCGCCGCGATGCTGGGTTTTCAGCAGGCCGGAAAGGCCTTCGATTTTCTGGTTTTCCCTGATGGCGATGTATTCCATCTCCGGCGTGATGATGCCACGGCGCGCGTAATGCATCTGGGTGATGTTGGCGCCCGCTTTCGCGCGGCGCGGCGCGCGCCTGAGGTTGAAGCGCAGTTCCGCAAGCAGGGGATCGGCCAGGCGTTGCTGTCCGTAAGCCGAGCTGGGGGCGGCAAGCTGTTCGGTGTCGTTGCGTTCCGCGATCCACTTTTCGCGCAGCGCGGGCAGGCCGGAGCGGATGTCAATCCTGGCCGCCGGGTCGGTGTAGGGGCCGGAGCAGTCGTACACGTAAATCGGCGGATTTTTTTCAACGCCCATTCCGGCTGGCGTGTCGGCCTGCGAGATTTCGCGCATCGGCACGCGGATGTCCGGCCTGCTGCCCGCGACATACACCTTGCGCGAATTGGGCAAGGGCTTGACCGCCGCAGCATCCACCTGCGCGGATTGATTCAGGAACTTGGGGTTGGCATTCATGCGAGGTGCTCCAAAAGCGCAAGGAGCTTGACGCTTCCCTACGACGGCATTACCCGTACAGGTTCAAAGGGTGTTTCTCACTTCGCATCAGCGAAGACCCCCACGCGAGCGAGGCAAGGTACTGGAAAACTGCCCCAAAAGCAAGACCGCCGCGCCAGCCACCAGAGTAAATTTGTTCTCAAAAAAATCGCAGGGTGGGCAGACAGCTTTATCGTCTGATGTAACCACAAAAGCGTGCCCACCCCGCCTTTGTTGATTTTAAACATAAATATTTGAAGAACAAGTTTACCCTGGCCAGCCACCGACATTCTGCCCACGGAGCTTGCAGGCTTTGTCGCGTGATATACTGCCCGCCCGAAGTACCGCAACATTTCGCTGGCATAGGGGGAAAGCATGGAGCAGGCGCGTTTTAACATGGTGGAGCAGCAAATTCGCCCGTGGAATGTTTTGGATTCACGCGTGTTGGAGTTGCTGGGCAAGATCAAGCGGGAACAGTTCGTACCGCCAAGCAAGCAAGGGATGGCGTTTATGGATATTGAAATCCCGCTGGGGTACGGGGCTTCGATGTGGCACCCCAGGCTGGAAGCGCGCGCGTTGCAGGAACTGCAACTCAAGCGCGGCGACAGCGTGCTGGAAGTCGGCAGCGGCAGCGGCTATATGGCCGCCCTGCTGTCCTACCTTGCCGGGCAGGTGACGAGCGTGGAAATTGTGCCGGAACTGAACGCCTTTGCGGAAAAAAATCTGGCCGCGCACCATGTCGGTAATGTGGAGCTGGCGTTGGGCGATGCGGCGCAGGGTTGGCCGGGTCACTACGACGCGATCATCCTGACCGGCTCGGTGCCGGTATTGCCGGAAGCTTTCCAGAACAGCCTGAAAACGGGCGGGCGCCTGTTTGCCATTGTCGGCGAGAACCAGATGATGCAGGCCAGGCGGATCACCTGTTTGTCGCCGGGCGTGTTCGAGAGCGCCAACCTGTTCGAGACCAGCGTTGCCCCGTTGCAGAACGCGCTGCAACCCAAGCGTTTCGTGTTTTGATGGAATATCGCCCCGCTTGAAGTTTGCCGCGCTGGCGTATAGTATTAGAATTTTCTAATATTCTGTGCTATCCATGATTGCCCACAACCCCCTATTCGCGCTGGCGGCATTGTTCCTGGTTGCCCCGGCAACGGCGACGGATTTGCTCGAAACCTACCGCACCGCCCAATCGAACGATCCGGTTTTCGCGGCGGCGCGCGCGGCGCGGCTCGCCGGGCTGGAAAAGCTGCCGCAGGGCCGCTCCCTGCTGTTGCCCAGCGTAAACCTGAGCGCAAACAGCACATTCAACGACAACTCGGTGACTTATCGCGGGGCTACGCCGTTTCCTTCCGGCACGAGCCGTTACGACAGCCACGGCTATGGCGTGAACCTGGTGCAGCCGCTGTACCGCCAGCAGAACTGGGTGTCCTACAGCGAAGCCGAATTGCAGGTGGCGCAGAGCGAAGCACAGTTCAGGATCTCGGAGCAGGACTTGATCCAGCGCGCGGCGCAGGCGTATTTCGATGTGCTGATGGCGCAGGACAGCGTGCAGCTTGCCGGCGCGCAGAAGGCCGCCATTTCAGAACAGCTCGAACAGGCGCGCCGCAATTTCGAGGTGGGCACCACCACCATCACCGATACCCACGAAGCGCAGGCGCGCTACGACCTGACCCATGCCCAGGAGATTGCCGCGCAGAGCAATATGGAAATCAAGCTGCGCGCGCTGCAACAGTTGACCAATGCCGTGCCGGCCAACCTGCGCCAGTTGGGCCAGCAGTTCAATCCGGAAATGTTGCAGCCGGCCGACATGGAAAAGTGGGTGGATGATGCGCAACAGCACAACCTGCAACTGGCCGTGGCGCAGGCGGCGGCAGAACTGGCCGAAAAAGAGGTGGCGCGCAACCGTGGCGGGCACTATCCGACAGTTGATCTGGTCGCCAATTATTCGCAGAACAATTCCACCGGCGGCAATCTGGGAGTGGGCAGCGATAACCGCACGTCTTCCGTAGGTGTGCAGCTCAACGTTCCCTTGTTCCAGGGAGGGGCGATCCAGTCGAGGGTGCGCGAGGCGGAGGCAAATCATGACCGGGCAAGGGAGGAGCTGGAAAATGCGCGGCGCACTGCCGCCCTGCAAGCGCGCCAGGCCTACCTCGGCGTGGTCAACGGCATCGCGCAGGTCAAGGCGCTGCAACAGGCGCTCAAATCCGGCGAGAGCGTGCTGGAAGCCAGCAAACTGGGGCAGGAAGTCGGCGTGCGCACCAACCTGGACGTGCTGAACGCCCAGCAGCAGCTCTATTCCACCCGGCGCGATCTATTACAGGCCGAGTACAACTACCTCATCAGCCAACTGAAATTGAAGGCGGCGGTCGGGACGCTGTCGGAAGAGGATCTGGCAAAGGTCAATCAGGCGCTGTATTGATTCCTGATGCAAGGTATGGGCATCAGGAATGCAGGATGGTGAATCAGGGGTGTGACGTACACGCCCCTGATTTAATTCCAACCGAGCTACGCTTGCTACATCGTTGGCTCTGGGGCCGGCTTCTTCGGCGTTGCTTTCACTTTTTTCGTGGGAGCGGCAGCCGCTTTGTCAGTCGAAAGTGCCGGAGAAGGAGTGGGTGCCGCCTGTGTGCGCTGGTCTCGGGCGCGAAATCCCGATTGGGGCAATAAACGGAAAGCTTATGTGCCATGGAAAACAGGGTGTTGAATGTTTCCCTGACGGATGGTACGGGCAGCATGATACACGGCATCATCATGGTCAGGCATCCCTTCGTCAGGCCTGTTACGAGCCATTCGCCGAGCTCAGGGCAGGCTTGGCGAAATCCGGTAGCGTATCTGTTTACCCCGGATTACATTACATTCCATCGGAGCTTGCCAAGCCCTCCCACAGAAGACGGGAAAAAGACACTTTACTCCCCGCCTTTCGCTTTGCCGTTGGGGGTTTATATCAGCCGATTGACTTGATACCGCTTCGTAGTATCATCCGGCTATGAAACGCAAATGCCAACGTACGCTCGAATTGATTTTCCACCGGCCGGTTTCCGCCAATGTGCGTTGGGATGATGTGGAGGCACTATTTATCGAACTGGGCGCGGAAATTGAATCGGATCGCTCCGGTTCTCGTGTCGCGGTAGTGCTGTTCAACGAGGTGCGGGTTTTTCACCGTCCGCACCCGCACCCGGATACAGATAAAGGTGCCGTTGCGGCAGTAAGGGACTGGCTTAAATTGCACGGGGTAAAACCATGAAGAACATTATTACCATAGGCGATTATTCGGCAAAAATCGAATACGATCCCGATACCGACATGTTCAGAGGAGAAATCCTCGGGCTATCAGGCGGTGCCGATTTTTATGGGAAAACGCCGGAGCAGTTGCGCACCGAATTCAAGAAGTCGCTCGATTTCTATTTGAAAATGTGTGCCAGGAAAGGCATAGAGCCACGCAAGCAGTACTCCGGCAAGCTTCTGTTGCGCGTCTCTCCGGAAATTCATGAGCGCGCCGCCTTGTTAGCTCAAGCTCAAGGCAAGAGCATCAATGCATGGATCGCAGACGCACTGGCCCAAGTAGAAAAACAAGCCGCTTAAAGCCCGGCCGCCTTGCGCAGCAGGCCCACCCAAGTCCCATTAGCGCGACAATTGATTGTGCCTTGGCAGCATCCCAAGTGACGTCCACTTCTGCATCGTTCATGTTGCCCCGCATCTTCCCCCAGGAATTTTCCTTCTGTACCGTCGTTACCGTGAAACTCGCGTAGTGATTCGTTTGCCCCCTCTCTCTCCGGGGGTTGGGGTGGAGGAAACGGGCATGGTGTGTTTCATCAACAGGGGCGGCATCTGTGCCATGCCCGTTATGCCTGTACCGGAACGCCGACGTCCCGGTTGCGGCGCGGTTACAGCTTGAAGTGATTGTACGGAAATTTCCGGCGAGATGTTTGGGGCCAATAAGCCTGCCCTGGCCACTCCGGTTTTGTTCAGGGCAGGCTTGTCGAAGTGCGAGCGCATTGCACCGGATGCCTTCATGCGGCGGTGTCAACTTCTCAAGCTCGAAGAGCTTAGAGAATTGCCTACCTTTGGTGCAATAACGATTGCGCCCTTGCTACCCATGGCGCACATGGATGGCGAAAACAATTCGAGCACGGCCGTTCGCAGTAACAGCAGTAAATCTAGCGGGTTGAAGTCCCGTTAGGGGGCTTGTCCGTGCGCCCCGGTAGCAGGCGTAGCCCGGATGAAATGTAATGAAATCCGGGGTGTTCTCGGTGCGCTCGCTGCTTCCGGATTCCGGCCTTCGGCCTGCATCCAGGCTACCCGCTACGCCCGTTCAACCTTTGCCGCCATAATGGGTTGAAATCCATTTCTGGTATTCGCCGCTGACGACCGCTTTGACCCAATCGGTGTTGGCCAGATACCACTCCACCGTTTTGCGCAGCCCGGTGGTAAAAGTTTCCTGCGGTTTCCAGCCCAGTTCGCGGGCGATTTTGTTGGCATCTATCGCGTAGCGCCGGTCGTGGCCGGGGCGGTCCTGCACGTAGGTGATGAGCGATGCGTGCGGCGCGCCCTGCGGGTGCAGTTCATCCAGAATCGCGCATATCGCATGTACCACTTCGAGGTTGGTTTTCTCGTTCCAGCCGCCGATGTTGTAGGTTTCGCCGGTGCGGCCCTTTTCCAGAACCAGGCGCAGCGCGCGCGCGTGGTCGTCCACATACAGCCAGTCGCGGATGTTGTCGCCCTTGCCGTAAATCGGCAGCGGCTTGCCGTTGGCCGCGTTCAGGATGACCAGCGGGATGAGCTTCTCCGGGAAATGAAAGGGGCCGTAATTGTTGGAGCAGTTGGTGGTGAGCACGGGCAGGCCGTAGGTGTGGTGCCAGGCGCGCACCAGATGGTCGGAGGAGGCCTTGCTTGCCGAGTAGGGGGAATTCGGCTGATACGGCGTTTCTTCGGTGAAGAAGCCGGTTTCGCCGAGGCTGCCATACACCTCGTCGGTGGAGATGTGCTGGAAGCGGAAAGCGGTCTTGCGCTCCGCGGGCAGCCCGCTCCAGTATTCCCGCGCGGCTGCGAGCAGGGTATAGGTGCCGATGATGTTGGTTTCGATGAACGCGGCCGGGCCGCTGATGGAACGGTCAACATGGGATTCGGCGGCAAGGTGCATCACCGCATCCGGCTGGTGCTCGCGGAACAGGCGCGCAACTTCGGCGGCGTCGCAGATGTCCACATGCTCGAAACAATAGCGCGGGTTGTCGGCTACCGATACAAGGGATTGCAAATTTCCGGCATAGGTCAGCTTGTCTACGTTGACCACTGAGGTGGCGGTTTCCGCGATCAGTTGGCGGATGACGGCGGAGCCGATAAATCCGGCGCCGCCGGTGATCAAAATTTTGTTCATGGCAGGTGGGGTCGGGGTTAGATAATGTCGTTGCAGCCGGAGTAATTTTACTGGAATCGGCACTGGCAAGCCGGTTACTATTTTCCCGCATTACCAATTGACAGGGCAATATGATGCAGCGCCCGCTCTGTCGCCCCGATGTTCGTGCTTACAAAGCGCTGCCCGGCCTTGCCGGATTCCGCCATGCGATCGGGGTGGGGAAGCAGGTGCTGCAGGGCTTGTGCCAGACCGGCTGCGTCCAGTACGCGCACCGCCGCGCCGCTTTCCACGGCAAGCTGGCTGGCTTGCGCAAAATTGTAGGTATGTGGTCCGATGATTACCGGCTTGCCGACGATGCAGGCTTCGATCAGGTTCTGTCCGCCGAACGGCAGCAGGCTGCCGCCGATGAAGGCAAGGTCGCAGGCGGCATAATAGGCGAACATTTCCCCCATGCTGTCACCCAGTACCACCCGGGTATCCGGCGCAACCGGATGATCCGCGCTCTTGCGCTGGAAGCGGATGCCGCGCCGGGTTAGCAGGTTTGCCACTTCGTCGAAGCGCTGCGGGTGGCGCGGCACGATTACGGTGAGCAACTGTGGAAGGCTGGTTTGCCCGATTGCGTCGAGCAGCAGCGCTTCTTCCCCTTCTCTCGTGCTGGCGGCCAGAAAAATTTTCCGGTTTGCGCCAAACTGTCCACGCAGCCGTTTCCCCAGTTCCAGCAGGGCGGGCGGCGGCTCGATATCGAATTTCAGGTTGCCCATGACGGAAACATTGGTGGCGCCCAAGTTGGCCAGGCGCGCCGCATCGGCCTCAGTTTGCGCGGCGACGGCGCCCAGCTTGCTCAACCCAGACCTTGCCAGATTCGGGTAACGCGCATAGCGCGCAGCGGATTTCTCGGAAAGCCGCGCGTTGAGCAGCAGCAGCGGAACGGATGCCGCGTGGCAGGCGTGGATCAGGTTGAACCAGACTTCGGTTTCCAGCAAAACGCCGATGCAAGGCTGGAAGTGGCGCAGGAAACGCCTGGCCGCAAAAGGATAGTCGTAAGGCAGATAAGCCCGCAGCACCTCATTGCCGTAAAGCTGCTCGCTGGCGGTGCGGCCGGTGGGGGTGGTATGGGTGAGCAGCAGTTGGTGCTGCGGGTAGCTTTCCCGCAGGCGCCGCACCAGACTGGCCGCCGCGCGCGTTTCGCCGACCGACACGGCGTGCAGCCAGATGATCGGTTTGTCGCTGCGGGCGCCGTAAAAACCGAACCGCTCGCCCACGTGCCGGAGATATTCCGGCTGTTTGCGCGCGCGCCACAGCAGATGGAAAAAAACGTAGGGCAGCAGCAGCCACAACCCCAGGGTATAAAAAAAACGCGGATTAGCCACGGCTAACGCCAGACGTTGCCATCATTCGCCCGGCATGCCGGCATGAGCCGACACCTTTCCGATGGGGGGTAAAGATGCCGCTGCCGGGCCCATGAAATGCGCCGCAACCAGGCCGTTCACCGTGCCGAACAGCAGTGCTGCCACAGCGAAGATGGGCACCAGATAGGCCAGCCCGGCATGCGGGATGAGCCAGAAAAACACCAGCAGCAGTTGACCGGCAATGTGGGCGAAGGCGGCAAGTATGCTGTGGCTGACCGGGCCAAACCAGCGTTGCGGCAAGTGCTGGCTCCCGGCGAGAACGGCGAGGCTGCACGCTGCGCCGCCGAGGCTCAGAAAAAATCCGGGCGCGAGAAAATTTCCCAGCAGCAAGCTGCCGGCCAGCACGCGCAGCAATGAGACCCATGCCGCCGCCCGCCAGCCGTAATGCGCCAGCACGATTAGGGTGACGATATTGGCCAGCCCCGGCTTGACGCCCGGCAAGGGCGACGGGATGGCCGCTTCCAGCACCGACAGGCCGAGCGCCAGCGCCGCCATGCGCGCGATTTGATGGTCTTGCGGGGTAGTGTTTAACAGGATTCGGGATACAGGATTCGGGATACAGGCGGGTAGCTGCTCGCTATTTTGCTCCGTATCCTGTATCCCGTATCCTGAATCCTGATTTTCAGTAGTTGAGGCTGTCATATTTTTTCCTTCCCCCGCTCAGCTCGACGCTGACCTGGTTGGGCAGGCAGACGGCGATTTCTCCCGCCTGTTTCAGCCACCCCTGGCGCACGCAGTATTGGCGCGGGCTGGGATCGGAAACGATGCGCGCCCGCAGCTTGTGTATGGCGACCTGGCTGACGCCGAGCGGGCCGGGCACGGAGATAGTCTGGTCGCGCGACAGCGGCACTTCGCGGAATACCTTGCCGCCGCTGCGGATGATGGCCTTGTCCGCCGCGCCGCCCCGCCACAGGGTTGCGGCGAGGAAAACGGTGAGCAGACAACCTGCCGCGAGTATCAGGCAGTCGCCCGCCTTGAGGCGAGTGAGCGGGGGGCGCATGTTCAATCGAGCTCGCGGTGGCGCAGCAACACTTGTTGCTCCGGTTCGAAATGGCGCGCCAGTTTTTCCGCCAGATAGACCGAGCGGTGCTGGCCGCCGGTGCAGCCGATGGCGACAGTGAGATAGTTGCGGTTGTCGGCGATGAAAAAAGGCAGCCAGGCGGCGATGAAGTTGCGGATATCGTCGTACATCCTTTGCGCGGTGGGCGCGCGTTTCAGGAAACGGATCACCGCCTCATCGCGCCCGCTCAGTGGCCGCAGTTCCGGATCGTAATGCGGGTTGGGCAGGCAGCGCACATCGAACACCAGGTCGGCGTCGAGCGGGATGCCGTTCTTGTAACCGAACGACTGGAACAGCAGGGTGAGGCGCGAGCGGTCAACCCGGATAAAATCCTTGACCCAGGCGCGCAACGCATTGGCGCCGAGATCGCTGGTATCAATGCGGTGGCCGATGTCGCCGATTTCGGCGAGCAGTTCGCGCTCGCGCCGGATGCACTCCGTGAGCGTGGCCTGGTCGTTGCTCAGGGGGTGGCGGCGGCGCGTTTCGGAAAACCGCTTTACCAGCGTTTCATCGCGCGCGTCGAGAAACAGCAGGCGGACTTCCATGCCGTCTTCCCGGAGTTGCCCGATATGGCGCGGCAACCGTTGCATGCTGTCGCCGCTGCGCGCATCTATGCTGACGGCGACGCGCGCGTGGCCGGAGTCATGCAGGTTGTCCATCAGCGCCGGCAGCAGGTCGGACGGCAGGTTGTCCACGCAATAATAGCCGCTGTCCTCCAGCACCTTGAGCGCCACGCTCTTGCCGGAGCCGGAAAGGCCGCTGATCAGGAACAGTTCCATGTTAACCCCTCCCAGCCTCCCCTTAATCAGGGGAGGAGACTGTCAATGTTCCAGCATGTACTGCTCGTGGCGGCTGATGAATTCCTGCACGGTATCTATGCCGCGCTGTTGCAGCACGAAGTTGCGTGCGGCGGCTTCGACCAGTACGGCCAGGTTGCGTCCGGCCACCACGGGGATGCTGACTGTGTTGATTTTTACCCCGAGAATTTCCTGGTAGCTGGCTTGTAGCGGCAGGCGGTCCAGGTGCGATACGTCCCCGCCGGGCGGGCGGTGCAGATGCACGATCAGCTTCAACCCTTTTTTGCGCCGCACCGCAGTTTCGCCGAACATGGTGCGGATGTTGAGCATGCCCAGCCCGCGCACTTCGAGGAAATCGCGCAACAGTTCCGGGCAGCGCCCCTCCAGAGTGTCCGGCGATACGCGGTACACCTCGGTGACGTCGTCCGCCACCAGGCCGTTGCCGCGCGTGATGAGCTCCAGCCCCAGTTCGCTCTTGCCTACGCCGCTGTCGCCGGTGATGAGCACGCCGACGCCCAGCACGTCGAGAAACACCCCGTGGCGCGTGGTGGATTCCGCCAGCGCCTTGACGATATAGTGGCGCACCAGCCACATCAGGTGGACGCTGGGAAAGGGCGAGCGGAACAGCGGGGTGTGGGTGCGGTCGGCGTAGGCGATCAGGGATTGCGGGATTTCCTGGTCGCCGGCCACGATCAGGCACAGGGTGCCGCCGCGTTCGAGCTGGGCCAGCGCCTCGCCGAGGGCGGCGGGCGGCAGCGAGTGCAGATATTCCAGTTCGGTGGCGCTGAACACCTGCACCCAGTTCGGATGAATCAGGTTCAGATGCCCGATCAACCCCTTGTTCGAGGCATTGATCAGTTCGCTGTCGAGTATCTTGGCACCGCCCCCCTCGCCCGCGACCCAGTTCAGGGCCAGCCGTTCCTGCTTGTCCTTGAACAGTTGCTGGATATTGACCTGGGCCATTTTGATCGGCACCCCTACGAGATTGCCGGGTAACCGGTAAACAACCGGTGGATCACTGCCGGGTCATCGCAGTTCTGCAGTTGTTCGCGGAATGATTTGTCGCCGAACATTTGCGCCAGTTGGCCGAGCAGTTGCAGGTGCAGGTCGGTGGCGCGCTCGGGCACCAGCAGCACGAAAATCAGGCTGACCGGTTGCCCGTCCGGCGCGTCAAACGGGATCGGGGTTTGCGTCTTGACAAAAGCGGCGATGGGATCGCGCAGCCCCTTGATGCGGCCATGCGGGATGGCGACGCCCTGCCCGAGCCCGGTAGAGCCGAGTTTTTCCCGCGCAAACAGGCTGTCGAACACCAGGCTGCGCGCGATCTGCCGGGAGTTCTCGAACAATATGCCCACCCGCTCGAAAACCCGCTTCTTGCTGGACGAATCGCTGTCCAGCAGGACATTTTCGACAGGCATGATCTTGCTAATCAGGTTCATAAATTTTCCCTGTATCCGGAAAGCGAGTGGGCGTTTTGCGGCGTTTTATTCTGCTGCAGGGTGCTTGCCGGAGGCATCATGGCGGCGCGCGGTGTGTTTTTCCTTGTGCCGGAGTATCTGGCGGTCCAGTTTCTCAACCAGGTTGTCTATGGCCACATACAGGTTGGCATCGTCGCACTCCACGAAAATGGTTTTGCCGCTCAGGTGTACGTTGGCTTCCGCCTTCTGTTTCAGTTTTTCCACCGAAAGGATGACGTTCACGTCAATCACGTGGTCGAAATGGCGTTTGACTTTCCCGAGTTTGCCCAGCACATGCTCGCGGATCGCGGGGGTGATTTCCAGGTGGTGTCCGCTGAGGTTGAGGTTCATGGCTTGCTCCTTATGTTAGCGTGAAATACATTTACGAAAACAGCCGTATGTTGCATGGAATCAATCTGTTACTCTGTGGATAAGTTCAGGCCCAGTAGAACCTATTTCATAATCAGGGGCGCTGCGCTTCTGCTGCATGAAAGTTAGAGTGATTTACGAAGATTGGCCGGGAGAATGTGCAGCGCTTCCCGGTATTTTGCCACGGTACGCCGGGCAACCAGTATGCCCTGCTGTGCCAGGATTTCGGACATGCGGCTGTCGCTCAACGGATGATGGGTGTCTTCCTTGCCGACAAGCTGCTTGATGAGTTCGCGGATGGCGGTGGCCGAACACGTGCCGCCCGCTTCGGTGGAAACCCCGCTGCCGAAGAAATACTTGAGCTCGAAAATGCCGCGCGGGGTGAGCATGAATTTCTGCGTGGTCACGCGCGAGATGGTGGACTCGTGCAGATCGAGCTGTTCGGCGATTTCGCGCAACACCAGCGGGCGCATGGCGATTTCGCCGTGTTCCAGGAAGTGGCGCTGGCGATCAACGACGGCCTGGGAAACGCGCAGGATAGTGTCGAAGCGCTGTTGCAGGTTCTTGATGAACCAGCGCGCTTCCTGCAACTGACTGGCAAGCTGTTGCGCATTTTTTTCGCCGCGCTGTTGCAGGATGCCGGCGTAGATACGGTTGATGCGCAGGCGCGGCATGGCCTCCGCGTTCAGCCGCACGCGCCAGTTCCCCTGGTGGCGTTCCACGATCACGTCGGGCACCACGTAGTCGGCGGCGCGCTGGCCAAATTCCGCGCCGGGTTTGGGATTGAGCTGGACAATGAGGGCGTGTGCGGCGCGCAGCGCGCCATCATCGCAGTGCAGGGTTCTTTTCAGTTTGGTGAAGTCGTGCGCCGCCAGCAGCCCGAGGTGCTGCGCCGCGATACGTAGCGCCAGGTCGCGCCCCGGCGTATTTTCCGCCAGTGCCTTGAGTTGCAGGACCAGGCATTCGCTCAGGCCGCGTGCGCCGACGCCGGGAACTCCCAGGTTTTGCAGTTGCGCCAGGGCGGTTTCCAGGTCGTCCAGCGTGATTTCGAGCTGTTCCGGCAGCAGCTCGGCAATCTCCTGCAACGGCTGCGACAGGTAGCCGTTCTCGTCCAGCGCATCTATCAGCAAACCGACGATTTTTTTATCCCCCCCGCCGAGCTGGCTCATGTTGAGCTGCCAGATGAGGTGTTCGCGCAGGCTGGGGGCGTCTGCCGCCACTTCGCCGTGCGGCTCTTCTTCCTCGTCATCGGACGCCCCGGAGGAGGAAAACGACGATTCGCCCCATTCGTCGCCAGGCCGGTCGTCCTCCTGGGGTTGCCGGTCGGATTCCGCGCTTGCGTCCGCGCTTTCCGCCGGCGAGCTGGACGGGGCGTCACCGTGGGCGTAGGGTTGCTCGCTGTCGTCGTCCTCGCGCTCGAGCATGGGGTTTTCGTCCAGCAGGTGCGCCACTTCCTGATTGATTTCCAGGGTGGAGAGCTGCAACAGGCGGATGGCCTGCTGCAACTGCGGGGTGAGCGCCAGTTGCTGGGATTGCCTGAGCTGTAATGCGGGCTTCATTGCATGAAGGGAAACGTGCCGGAGAGATGGATTGCTCTATAGTTTGAAGTGCTCGCCGAGATACACTTTTCTTACGCCTTCATTATAGATGATTTCATCCGGTTTGCCCTCCGCCATGACTGAACCGGCATTGATGATATAGGCGCGGTCGCAGATGCCAAGGGTTTCGCGCACGTTGTGGTCGGTAATCAGCACGCCGATGTCGCGCTCCTTGAGGAAACGGATGATTTTCTGGATGTCGAGCACGGCGATCGGATCCACCCCGGCAAACGGCTCGTCCAGCAGGATGAAACGCGGATTGGTGGCCAGCGCGCGCGCGATTTCGACGCGCCGCCGCTCGCCCCCGGACAGGCTGATGGCCGGGTTGTCGCGGATATGGGTGATGTGCAGATCTTCCAGCAAACCCTCCTGCCGCGACTCGATTTCGTCGCCCGCGCAGCCTTGCAGCTCCAGCACCGCCTGGATGTTTTGCGCGACGGTCAGGCGGCGGAAAATGGAGGCTTCCTGCGGCAGATAGCCCAGCCCCAGCCTGGCGCGGCGGTGTATCGGCAGGTGGGTGATGTTCTGGTTGTCTATGAAAATATCCCCGCCGTCCGTCGCCACCAACCCGACAATCATGTAGAAGCAGGTGGTCTTGCCCGCGCCGTTGGGGCCGAGCAACCCGACCACTTCGCCGCTTTGCAGCGACAGGGAAACATCATGCACGACAGTGCGGGAGCGGTAGCGCTTTTTCAGGGATGCGGCGCGCAGCTCGCTCATTGGCGGTTCTCGGGCCGGGCAAGCGTGTCTGCCGGAGTGATGGTTACCGGCTCCGCCGGGGCGGTGCCCGCGCTCTTGCTTTTGGGCTGGATAATGGCGCGCACCCGCCCTTTGCCCTGTGTGCCCGCAGGGCTGCCGGACGCGTCCGCTTGCGCGCCATGCACCTGGAACACCTCCGTCCTGGAGTTGTAGGTGATGTGCTCGCCGCTCACTTCGTCCTGCTCCCGCTTCACGCGCGCCCGGCCAAACAGGTCCACGGTTTCGCTCCTGGCGTCATATTTGATGGTTTCTCCAAAACCTTCCGCATATTCGTCCATGCCTTCGCGTTTCTGGCGGAAGTTCGCGGGTTGCCCGGTCGCAGTGCTGTGCGTGAAGCCGTCCTTGTCCTGCGTCACGACGATCTTGTCGCCGCGTATGGTCATCGTGCCCTGGGTGATCTGCACGTTGCCTTCAAAGGTGCTGATCTGGTTGGCGTCATCTATGCTGACCCGGTTGGCTTCCAGGTGCATCGGCTTGTCGCGGTCGGCGCGCTCGGCGTGGCAGGCGGCGGCGTGGCAGGCCAGCGCCGCGCAAAGCAGCGCGGCGCACCGCAGGGGGGTTGCGGAATTATTTTTTTGCGGGTTCATGTTGGCTTCTAACCTGTGAGAGCAGTTTAACCGTGCGCGTTTTGTTGTCCAGTTGCATTCCCACCGCATGCACGACGTTGTATGCGTCCGTCATGGTGACGGGCCGGTCGGTGTCCGCCGATTCGCGCTCCGGGAGGACGTGCAGATAGGAGGTCGAGAATACCATTTCGGCTTGCGCCGCGCTGCCCGCGCGCACCAGCCTCACGCCGTCGCGCAGGAACACCTCATCGCCTTTGCTCGATACCTCGCCCCGTTTGGCGGAAGTGTAGATGGTGGGCCGACCGGAGAAAAAGCTTGCCAACTGCGGCTCATCGAGATGGGTGCTGTCATTATCCGGGTAATGCGTCATTTTTTGCGCGGCCAAGAGGAAGCGCGGCATACCGCGGTCGTCGAGGGTGGTGGCAGAGAACCGGCTGACGATGAAATCGGGATCGTGGCGCTTGCTGTTGTCCGGCCTGGCGGGCAGCGGCTGTACCTGCAGGTTCAGCCAATAGGTTGCGGCCAGCAGCAGCAGCAGCGGCAACAGGGCCGACCACTCGCGCAGCTTTTGCGGGAAGCCGGTCATCCCAGATAGGGCGCCAGTTGCTTGTCCAGC
>JACRPU010000070.1 GCA_016223025.1 Nitrosomonadales bacterium
AATTTCGTTAAATCTTTCTTTTGATCTTTCGTCAGCACAATCTCGACAGCTACTCGCATTTACGCTCTCCGGTTCACAACACGAAGGATTGGAGATGCATGATAAATATAAGTTCCATCAAGAATGCAACACTACACTAGCGGTTCGACACGCTCACCGCGAACGGTAACGGTTTTGCTGGGACGATCTGCCAGGTTTCGGGAATAGGCGGGTGGAGCCGTCAGGGAGGAGATGATTCCGATTCCACCGCGCGCAGCACCTTGAAAACCACATCCAGTGCGAACCCGCGCGATTGCAGAAAACGGGCTTGCTTCGCTTTTTCTTTCGCGTCCCCGGGGGCGGCGCCGAATTTCTTTTGCCATACTGCGCGAGCCGCTTCCAGCTCGGTTTCTTTCAGTTGCGGCAGGGCTTCTTCTATGAGGTTTTCGGCGATGCCTTTCTGGCGGAGTTCGTGGGCAATGCGCTGGGTGCCGAAGCGGTTGCGGCGCTGGTTGACTACCTGCTCTGCCGCGCGCTCATCCGAGAGCCAGTTGCGCTGCGCCAGTTCGTCCAGCACGGCTCCGACATCGTCGCCGTCCTGAGCATGCGGCAGCAGCCGGGCGTGCAGTTCGGCGCGGCTATATTCGCGCCGCGCCAGGAACTGCATGGCGCGGATGCGGAGCGCCGGTTCAGGTTTCTTTGCCACCGCTCTTGGATGCGGCGCCCTTGGCAGAGCCGCTCTTGAGGGCGGGTTGAGCTTCGGCTGCCGTCGCGCCAACCAGCGCCGCCACACCGACGGCCGCGCGTACCTTGTTTTCGATTTCTGTGGCGATTTCGCGGTGTTCTTTCAGGTAGAGGCGCGCATTGTCTTTGCCCTGGCCGATTTTCTCGCCCTTGTAGGCATACCATGCGCCGGATTTTTCAATCAGCTTGTGCAGCACGCCCAGATCAATCACCTCGCCTTCACGCGAGATGCCTTCGCCATAGAGGATGTCGAAGTTGGCTTCCTTGAATGGCGGGGCAACCTTGTTCTTCACCACCTTGACGCGGGTCTCGTTGCCGATCACTTCGTCGCCCTGTTTGATCGCGCCGGTGCGGCGGATGTCGAGGCGCACGGAAGCGTAGAATTTGAGCGCGTTGCCGCCGGTGGTGGTTTCCGGGTTGCCGAACATCACGCCTATCTTCATGCGGATCTGGTTGATGAAAATCACCATGGTGTTGGTGCGCTTGATGTTGGCGGTGAGTTTCCTGAGCGCCTGCGACATCAGGCGCGCCTGCAAGCCCATCTGCGGCTCGCCCATCTCGCCCTCTATTTCCGCCTTGGGCGTGAGCGCGGCGACCGAGTCTATCACCACCACGTCCACCGATCCGGAGCGCACCAGCATGTCGGCGATTTCCAGCGCCTGTTCGCCGTTGTCCGGTTGCGAAATGAGCAGGTCTTCCACCTTCACGCCGAGCTTTTGCGCGTATTGCGGATCGAGCGCATGTTCGGCGTCAATGAATGCTGCGGTGCCGCCCAGCTTTTGCATTTCGGCGATTACTTGCAGGGTGAGCGTGGTCTTGCCGGACGATTCCGGGCCGTAGATTTCCACCACCCGGCCGCGCGGCAGGCCGCCCACGCCCAGCGCGATGTCCAACCCCAGCGAACCGGTGGAAACCACCTGGATGTCGCGCGCCACATCGTGCTCGCCCAGGCGCATGATGGAACCCTTGCCGAACTGTTTTTCGATCTGGCTCAAAGCCGCCGCGAGCGCCTTGCTTTTGTTGTCATCCATTTGTTTTGCTCCCTTTGTAAAGATGCGCGATTATGGCACACCAGATTGCGCTTGCATAGAACGATCGTTCTTCTGGCGTATCAGGCGGTTTCGGTTATTTGATTTAGCAAGTCCAGCACGCCCTGCAGGGCGATACGCACCGATTGCGCGCGAATTTCCGCGCGGTTGCCGGCAAGATGATGCAGGCGCGCCACGCACATCCTGTCCTTGATGCACCAGGCAAACCAGACCGTTCCGACCGGCTTGTCCGGCGTGCCGCCGGAAGGCCCGGCGATGCCGCTCACCGCAAGCGACACTTGCGCATGGCTGCGCTGCAAGGCGCCTGATGCCATTTCGCGCACCGTGAATTCGCTTGCCGCCCCATGCTGGCTGAGTGTCGTTTCGCTCACGCCCAGCATCTGCTGCTTGGCCAAGTTGGAATAGGTGATGAAGCCGCGCTCGAACCAGACCGAACTGCCCGCGATTTCGGTGACGGCCTGCGCCACGCCGCCGCCGGTGCAGGATTCCGCCGTCGCCAGCATCAGGCCGTGCGCCTTGAGCTGTCCTCCGACTTGTGCGGCGAGAATATCCATTGCTGTCCCATATCGTGGGGGCGCGATTTATCGCGCCCTTGTTCGGTTGGGCGCAATGAATTGCGCCCCTACATCAGCCCTCGCGCCAGGTCGGCCTGTATGTCGCTTACCGCTTCCAGCCCGACCGCGATGCGCAGCAGGCCTTCGCTGATGCCCGCAGCGGCGCGCGCTTCCGGCGTGATGCGACCGTGGGTGGTGCTGGCCGGGTGGGTGAGGGTGGTTTTGGTGTCGCCCAGGTTGGCGGTGACGGAAATCATGCGCGCGCTGTCAATCACGCGCCACGCAGCTTCTCTGCCGCCCTTCACTTCGAACGACACGATGCCGCCGCCAGTTTTCTGCTGACGCATCGCCAGCTCGTGTTGCGGGTGCGACGGCAGGCCGGGATAAAACACGCGCGCCACGTTCGGCTGCGCCTCCAGCCATTGCGCCACCGCCAGCGAGCCCGCGCTGTGCGCATCCATGCGTATTTTGAGCGTCTCCAGCCCCTTCAGGAATATCCACGCATTGAATGCGCTCATGGTCGGCCCCGCCGTGCGCAGGAACTGGAATACCGGGTTCATCATCTCCCGGCTGCCCAGCACCGCGCCGCCCAGCACGCGCCCCTGCCCGTCTATATACTTGGTTGCGGAGTGGATCACGATGTCCGCGCCCAGATCAAAGGGGCGTTGCAGGATCGGCGTGCAGAAGCAGTTATCCACCACCAGCAATGCGCCGCGCTGTTTTGCCACGGCCGCAACCGCCGCGATGTCGGACACTTCGGTGAGCGGGTTGGAGGGCGTTTCCAGAAAGAGCAGCCGGGTATTGGGGCGTACTGCGGCGGCCCATTCGGACACATCGGTGGCAGAAACATAAGTTGTCTCCACGCCGAACTTCCGGATGATATTGTTGAACAGGTTGATCGTCGCGCCGAAGATGCTGTGTGATGCGACGATGTGGTCGCCCGATTTCAGCAGGGCCATCGCGCACGCCAGTATCGCCGACATGCCGGAAGCCGTCGCCACGCATTGTTCCGCGCCTTCCATGGCGGCGAGGCGCTCCTCGAACATGGTGACGGTGGGGTTGGTGAAGCGCGAGTAGATGTTGCCCGGCTCGTTGCCGGCGAAGCGCGCCGCCGCCTGCGCGGCGCTGTCGAAGGTGAAGCTGGAAGTGAGAAACAGCGCCTCGCTGTTTTCGTTGAACTGGCTATGCACCGCGCCCGCGCGCACGGCGAGCGTTTCCGGCTGGTATTTTGTTTCGCTCATTTTTTCTCGTATTCCTGATAGGTCTAAGCCGGGCGATCCGGTATCAACAATGGAAAACTGTTTCCGCGCTGGCTGGGCATGGCTGGCGCGGTCTGGTTTTCATCGGTGTTGCCGTATCGCGGGTAGGGCTACAATAACACCCCATGATTGCGACTTCAACCGGATGGGCGTGTTACCTGCTCGAATGCGCCGATGGCACCCTCTACTGCGGCATCACCAACGATCCGGACAAACGCCTCGCCGCGCACAACGCGGGCGAAGGTGCCAAGTACACGCGCGGGCGCACGCCGGTGAAACTGGTCTATTGTGAACCCTGTGCCGACAAGTCTGCCGCGCTGAAACGCGAGATGGAAATTAAGGTGTTAACACGGGCAGAGAAATTGGCGCTATGCGGATAAACCGGATTACCGGATGTCGCGGATGCCCGAAAACCCGTAAAATGGCGCTTTCGCAATCCGGTCGGATTTAACGATGTTGACCTTCCAGCAAGTCATCCTGACGCTACAGAATTTCTGGGACAAGCAGGGCTGCGCGCTGCTGCAACCCTATGATATCGAAATGGGCGCGGGCACCTTCCATACCGCGACTTTCCTGCGCGCGGTCGGCCCGGAGCCGTGGCGCGCGGCCTACGTGCAGCCCACGCGCCGTCCAAAAGATGGCCGCTACGGCGAGAACCCCAACCGCTTGCAGCATTACTACCAGTATCAAGTGGTGCTGAAGCCTTCGCCGGACAACATTCAGGAGTTGTATCTCGATTCCCTGCGCGCGCTGGGTGTCCACACCGGCGAGCATGACATCCGCTTCGTGGAGGATGACTGGGAATCGCCCACGCTGGGCGCATGGGGGCTGGGCTGGGAGGTGTGGCTGGACGGCATGGAGGTGACGCAGTTCACTTATTTCCAGGAGGTCGGGTCGCTTGCCTGCAAACCGGTGCTGGGCGAAATCACCTACGGCCTGGAGCGCCTGGCGATGTATCTGCAAGGCGCGGAGAACGTGTTCGATCTGGTGTGGGCGAAAAATGGCAACAGCATAGTGACCTACGGCGACGTGTACCACCAGAACGAGGTGGAGCAATCGAAATATAACTTCGAGCATTCCAACGCCGAAATGCTGTTCCGCCATTTCGGAGAATATGAGAGCGAGGCCAAGCGCCTCATGGAGGCAGGGTTGGCGCTGCCGGGGTTCGAGATGGTGATGAAGTGTTCGCACACCTTCAACCTGCTGGACGCGCGCGGCGCGATCTCGGTCACCGAGCGCGCCGCCTACATTGGCCGGGTGCGGGCGCTGGCGAGAGCAGTGGCGCAGGCTTATTATGACTCGCGCGAACGGCTTGGCTTCCCGATGTGCATGAGCGGGGAGGGCGCATGAAACAGACTCTGCTGATCGAGTTGCTCACAGAAGAGCTGCCCCCCAAGTCGCTGGAGCGGCTTTCCGCAATATTTGCCGACGAAGTGTTTGCCGCGTTGCGCGAGCAGGCGCTGGCGGGCGACGACAGCATATGCGCGCCTTATGCGACCCCGCGCCGCCTGGCGCTGACCGTGACCAATGTGCTCGGGCAGCAGGCCGACCGCGCGATCGAGCGCAAGGGGCCGGCTGCGGCTGCCGCGCTGGATGGGGATGGCAAACCGAACAAGGCGCTGGAAGGTTTCATGCGCTCTGCCGGGGTGACATTCGAACAGTTGCAGCGCAGCGGTGAAGGCAAGGCGGAATACTTCGTCGCGCGCGTGGAGCAGCGCGGCAAGGAGCTGGATGACTGCCTTTCCGGCATAGTGGCGCAAGCGCTGAAAAAACTTCCCATCACCAAGCTGATGCGCTGGGGGGATTCGGAACACCAGTTCGTGCGCCCGGCCCACGCGCTGACGATGCTGCACGGCAAACGCGTGGTTCCCGGCGAGGCGCTCGGGCTGCAAAGCGGCAACGTCACGCGCGGCCACCGCTTCCTGTCTGCCGGGGCGATCACGCTGAGCCACGCCGACAAATATGCGTTCGACCTCGAAAGCGAAGGCTGCATCATCGCGGATTTCGCCAGGCGCCGGGAGATGATCGCGACCCAGTTGGACCGTTGCGCGGGAATATTCGGCGCCATCTGGATCGGCCACTCCAGCCTGTCCTTGCAGGAGCTGCTGGTTCTTTCCAACGAGGAGCGGAGCGTCCTGAGCTCGTTGCTGGATGAGGTTGCGGCGCTGGTGGAGTGGCCGGTAGTGTACGTGGGCGAGTTCGATGAGGAATTTCTCGATGTGCCGCAGGAATGCCTGATCCTCACCATGCAGCAGCACCAGAAATATTTCCCGCTGCTGGATGCCGGCGGCAAGCTGCTCAACAAATTCCTGATCGTCTCCAACATGAAGGTGGAAGACCCGAAACACATTATCGGCGGTAACCAGCGCGTGGTGCGCCCGCGCCTTTCCGACGCGCGCTTTTTCTTCAACCGGGACCGCAAGCACACGCTGGAATCGCGGGTCGAAAAGCTGGGCAGCGTGGTGTACCACAACAAGCTGGGCACGCAGTTGCAGCGCACCGAGCGGATCGCCACCCTGGCGGGCACCATCGCGCGGCTGCTGGGCGCGGACAAGGCGGACGCGGAGCTGGCGGCGCGGCTGTCCAAGGCGGATCTGCTGACCGGCATGGTGGGCGAATTCCCGGAATTACAGGGCATCATGGGACGCTATTACGCCCTGCACGATGGCGAGGACAAGGCGGTGGCGGACGCCATCGAGGCGCATTACCACCCGCGCTTTGCCGGGGATACGCTGCCGCAGGGCGCATTGGCGTGCGCCGTGGCGCTGGCCGACAAGCTGGATACGCTGCTGGGAATTTACGGAATCGGCCAGATTCCCAGCGGCGACAAGGACCCGTTCGGCCTGCGCCGCCATGCTTTGGGCATGTTGCGCATCCTGATCGAAACGCCGCTCAGTCTGCCGTTGCCCGCGCTGCTCAAGACGGCGGCAGAAAATTTCCCGGCTGGCATGTTGGGCGCAACCGTGGCAAGCGATGTGGAAGGGTTCGTGCTGGATCGCCTGCGCGGGTATCTGCGCGAGCGCGGCTTCGAGGTGTCGCATGTCGAAGCGGTGCTCCAGGTGCTGAACGGGCAATTGCACGAAGCCCTGCCGCGCCTGCAGGGCGTGCGCGCTTTTGCCTCGCTGGCCGTGGCAAAGGATCTCGCGGCCGCCAACAAGCGCGTGCAGAACATCATGCGCAAGAACCGCGAGGAGATCGGCTCCGGTCTGGCTGGAGCAACCGTAATACCCGATCTGTTGAAGGAGGCCGCAGAGCGCGACCTGCACCAGGCGATGCAGGACATCACGCCGTTCGCGCAAGGCTACCTGGAGCGCGGCGATTACGGGCAGAACCTGAAGGCGCTGGTCACGCTCAAGCCGTTCATAGACGACTTTTTCGATAAAGTCATGGTGATGTGCGAAGACAAGAATCTGCGTTTGAACCGCGCGGCGCTGTTGCAGCAACTGGGGAAACTGATGAACCAGACCGCCGATATTTCCAGGCTGGCGGCGTGATAAAAATAGTTGGTAGTCGTTAGTCGTTAGTCGCTGGCCGTTAGTTAAAGCCATTGCGGTTTTCGGGATTGCAGGCTACCAAGGAATGTCCGGGTTATCTGGAGTGCGGCGGGTGTCAACTCCGCATCCGGCTTGCCGGATAGCGGATTGCCTGCCCTTGGTGCTTGCCGCCGCTCTGGAAAGCGGGAGCAAGCTCCCGCACCCCAGAATCCGCGCCTACCTGTACTTCAGTACAGTATCCAAGCCGGGATAACTTTGGTATAAAGCGCGCGAACAGGTGCCACCGGTTTCGCCCTGCTATGCCATGCATATCTGAAACCGCCCCGCTCGACCACGGAGGAAAAATGAAAACCAAGAAAACCCTGCTTGCTATTGCCCTCGGCGCCGGCCTGTTATCTGCCGCCAGCGCCCACGCCGCCCTGGAGCTCACCCTCGGCGGCCAGGGCGTGTACGACACCGACCTCAACGTCACATGGCTGGCAGACGCCAACCTGGCCGCCAGCAACACCTTCGGCGTAAGCGGCATCGGCACAGGCGGCTACATGACCTGGTACGCCGCGCAAAGCTGGATCGCCGGGATGAATGCCTCCAACTACCTGGGTTTCAGCGACTGGCGCCTGCCCACCACGCTGCAACCCGATGCCACCTGTAGTATTCAAGCCGGGGGCGTTTCCTTCGGCTACAACTGCACCGGCAGCGAGATAGGGCATTTGTTCTACAACGAACTGGGGGGTGTCGCGGGTCTATCCATTACCACGACGCACAACGCCAACTACGGCTTGTTCCAGAACATTCAGTCCTATTTATACTGGTCCGGTACGGAGCTCGGTACGGTTACCAACTACGCGCTCATACCGGGCAACGACGGCGCGTGGTTCTTCAGCACAGTCACCGGCGTCCAGTACGCGTACAATAGGAACTACTATCTGTTCGCCATGGCTGTGCGCCCCGGACAAGTCGCTGCCGTTCCCGAACCGGAAATGGTTGCGATGCTGCTGGCCGGATTAGGGTTGCTGGGCTTTACCGCAAGGCGCAGAAAGCAAAGTGCTTGACCCGGCTTCGATCCCTCAAACAACCCCGCTGCGGCGGGGTTTGTTTTTGGTGTGATCAAGCTTTCTGGCACCGCTCCCGCGCTTCGGTGCGGGAGCGATTCGAGAATATAATGAGAGGTGATATGATGGTAACGCAAGCTTACAGGAGTGCAACATGGGATACGCCGAACTGCTCAAAACCGTTCAATCCTTGCCCAAGGATAAACAATCCGAGGTATTTGATTTCGTCACCTTTCTTGCGGCGCGCTGCGGTGTGGCGATAGAGGCCGGTCGCGATGAATGGGCGGAAAATGAATTCGCGGAGCTTTCCTTGCGCCAGGCCATGCGTGGCATGGAAGGCGAGCCTGCCCATTACACCCCGAGCGACCTGAAAGAGCGCTGGCAATGAAGCGGTGCGGCCAGATTGTTCTGGTCACTTTTCCCTACACCGATTTTTCTGGTGCAAAGCTGCGTCCCGCGCTTATGCTGCGGCAGGCGTCCGCCACTTTCGACGACTGGCTGGTCTGAGCAAAGCAGACGCTAGACGTTAGTCGCCAGTTTTCAGTTAAATGCAAAAAACCGCGAAGCGACAACGCCAACTAACGACTACCAACTAACGACTGAATGTTGTTATGAAACTCATCATTCTCGACCGCGACGGGGTCATCAACCAGGATTCCGACCAGTTCATCAAGAACCCGGAAGAGTGGAAGCCGATACCGGGCAGCCTCGAAGCGATCGCGCAATTGTGCCAGGCGGATTACCGCGTGGTGGTGGCGACCAACCAGTCTGGCGTGGGGCGCGGCTTGTTCGACATGCACACCCTAAACGCCATCCACGACAAGATGCACAAGGCGGTGGCTCTGGCGGGTGGGCGCATTGATGCAATTTTTTTCTGCCCCCATGCGAACGAGGCCAATTGCCATTGCCGCAAGCCAAAGACCGGCATGCTGGAAGAAATTGCGGCGCGTTACGATATAAATTTGCAAGACGTGTACGCGGTGGGCGATTCGTTGCGCGATTTGGCTTCCGCCGCCAAGGCGGGCGCCCGCCCGATACTGGTGCTGACCGGCAAGGGCGGCAAGACACGGGAAAATGGCGGGCTGCCGGAAGGCACGCGGGTTTACCCGGATCTGGCGGCGGCGGTGGCGGAGCTGGTTTGACGGTAACGGGCATGGCGAGTAGCCACCCCTGATTATGAAACTTTCACGTTAAGGATGCCTCTCAATTCATGATCTTCATCCGGTCGCTGGTTTTCCTGCTGCTGCAATTCATCATTACGCCGGCGTATGCGCTGATCGCAATATTCACCTTCCCGTTTCATCCGCTTACGCGATACCGCGTCATTTCCGGCTGGGCGCGCATCATGCTGTGGCTGCTGCGCGTGCTGTGCGGCATCCGCATGGAAGTGCGCGGCGCGGAAAACATCCCGGAACAGCCGTGCATCGTGCTGTGCAAACATCAATCGGCGTGGGAAACCATCGCGCTGCAAAAGGTGTTTCCGCCGCAGGTGTGGGTGCTCAAACGCGAGCTGCTGTGGCTGCCTTTCTTCGGATGGGGACTGGCGATGACCAGCCCCATCGCCATCAAGCGCAGCGATGGCAAGGGTGCGGTGAAGCAGTTGCTGGCGCAGGGCAAGGCGCGGCTGGCTCAGGGTTTCTGCGTGGTGATTTTCCCGGAGGGAACGCGCATCCCTTACGGCCAGCGCGGCAAGTACAAGGTGGGCGGCGCACTGTTGGGGCTGCACACCGGCGCGCCGGTGGTGCCGGTGGCGCACGACGCGGGCAGGCTGTGGGGGCGCAATTCCTTTCTCAAGCATCCCGGAGTGATTACCATGAGCATAGGCGCACCCGTGGAGACTGCCGGACTCAAGGCGGAGGAACTCAACCGGCGCGTGGAAGACTGGATCGAAAACGAGGTTGCACGGTTGTCATGATGTTGAAAAAACTGCGCCGCCTGATGGGGTCTCCTGCCGTCGAGCAGCGAACGGTGGAGATGGCGGGCGCGCCGGTCACCTATACCCTCAAGCGCAGCAACAAACGCCGCAGCATCGGTCTGCGCATTGATGATCGCGGCCTGACCGTCGCCATGCCGTTGCGCGCTTCGGAAAAATGGCTGAATAGCGTGTTGCAGGAAAAAGCGGGCTGGGTGGTGGAAAAGCTGGAGAGCTGGCGGGCGAAAAAACCTGTCCCGCCGCAGTGGGCGGACGGGGAACCGGTTTTGTTTCGCGGCGAAACTTTCCGGCTGCGCATCGTTCCCGGCCTGTTCGATGCTCCGCCGCAACTGCACGGCGGCCAACTGGTCATCCATGTTTCCGGGGCAGACAGCCCGGAAACCGTGGAAAAAATCGCGGAGCAATGGTACCGGCGCGAAGCCCTGCAACTGTTTGTGGAATGCGCCCAGCACTTCGCTCCGCTGATGAATGTCAAACCGCGCGAGATAAAGCTTTCCGCCGCACGCACCCAGTGGGGAAGCTGCACCGCGCGCGGCACCGTGCGGCTCAACTGGCAGCTCGTCAAGATGCCGTTGCACCTGATTGATTACGTGGTGGTGCATGAACTCGCCCATCTCGTCGAACTGAATCACTCGGCGGCGTTCTGGCGCGTGGTGGGCGCGGCCTGCCCGGATTACGCGAAGCTGCGGAGGGAACTGAGGAAGTGGAGTCCGGCAACGGGATAGGGTGCGCGGGAACGACAAATAACGGGTGGGAGCGCCGATAAATGGTTTTATCCAACCAGCAGGCGCATGACCTATTGCGCCAGGCCGAGCTGATCGTTGCGGCGGACGAGGTGCGGGCGGCGGTCGAACGGGTCGCGCGGGAAATCAACGCGGCGCTGGCGGACGCGCATCCGCTGGTGCTGTCGGTGATGGGCGGCGCGGTGGTATTTACCGGGCAACTGCTGCCGCTGCTCGCGTTTCCGCTCGATTTCGATTACGTGCATGTGTCGCGCTACGGCGGCGGGCAGCAGGGCGGGGCGTTGCGCTGGAAGGTCGAGCCGTGCGAAAACGTGCGCGGCAAGGTGGTGCTGGTGCTGGACGACATCCTGGATGAGGGCGGCACCATGGCCGCGATCAAACAGCGCGTCATGGAACTGGGGGCGGCGGGATTTTACAGCGCGGTGTTTGCCGATAAACTGAACGGCATGACCAAGCCGGTGCGCGCCGATTTTGTCGGGGTGGAGGTGCCGGACCGCTTCGTGTTCGGTTTTGGCATGGATGTGCATGGCGCATGGCGCAACTTGCCCGCGATTTATGCGGTGAAGGGGAAGTAGGGTTATCGTCGCGTGGCGGACAATTAGAGGGAAACAAATAATGCTGGCAATAATTGGTGGTACCGGGCTGACGCAGTTGGCCAACCTTGAAATCACGCACCGGCAGGTGATGCGCACGCCTTACGGGGAGCCGTCCGGCGCGATCACCTTCGGGCGGTTGCGGCAGCACGAGGCGATGTTTCTCGCGCGCCACGGCTACGGCCACACCATTCCGCCGCACGAGGTGAACTATCGCGCCAACCTGTGGGCGCTGCTGGAGCAGGGAGCGAAGCGCATCGTGTCGGTCGCATCGGTGGGGGGCGTCCGCGCGGATCTTTCGCCCGGCGACATCGTGGTGCCGGACCAGATAATTGATTACACCTACGGTCGCGCCTTCACTTATTTTGAAGGGCGAGACAGCCTGGTGACGCATATAGACTTCACCCATCCTTACGACCAGAACCTGCGCCGCCAGATACTCGAAGCCGCGCGGCGCGCCGGCGAAACCTGCCTCGATGGCGGGGTGTATGCCGCCACGCAGGGGCCGCGCCTGGAAACGGCGGCGGAAATAAACCGCCTCGAACGCGATGGCGCCGACATGGTGGGCATGACGGGCATGCCGGAAGCGTCGCTGGCAAAGGAGCTGGGCCTCACCTACGCCGCCATCGCGGTGGTGGTCAACCACGCGGCGGGGCGCGGCAGCAGCAGGGATGGCGTGCGCATGGAAAATATCAGCGCGGTGGCGCAACCGGCCATGGCGCGCGTGCGCAACATTCTGGAATGCGTGGTGGAGTGCGATGGCGATTGAAGACAAAATTGTTCACTTAACCGTTCGTGGTGAGATTGTCGAACCACCGGCCTCCGCCCAGCGCCCTTCGACAAGCTCGGGGCGAACGGAATTTTTCATGAGCGGACAGCATGGCTGTTAAGGAAGTCCTGAAAATGGGCGACGTGCGCCTGTTGCGCCGCGCTCAGGAAGTGACCTCCTTCGGCACGCCGGAATTGCGCGCATTGCTGGCCGACATGCACGACACCATGAGGGCGCTGGATGGGGCAGGGCTGGCCGCGCCGCAGATTGGCGTGAACCTGCGCGTGGTGATTTTCGGCGCGGAAAAGGCAAGGGGCAACCCCCGCTACCCGGATGCCGCGGAGGTGCCGCTTACCGCGCTCGTCAACCCCGTGATCACCCCCTTTTCCGATGCCGCGGAAGAGGATTGGGAAGGCTGTCTCAGCGTGCCGGGGCTGCGCGGGCTGGTGCCGCGTTACGCGCGGTTGCGCTACCGGGGCAACGACGGGCATGGCGCGCCGGTAGACCGCACCGTCAGCGGTTTTCACGCCCGTGTGGTGCAGCACGAATGCGATCATCTGGACGGCATCCTCTACCCGATGCGCATACGCGATCTGCGCAATTTCGGTTTCACCGAGGTGCTGTTCCCGGACGGGGCGCAACGGGAGGAATGATGGGCGCGGATGAAGCCGCACCCGCAGCCCTCAACGTTTATTTGCGAGACGCTGCACCGCTGGAATGCACCATGTCCGCCGGCCTTACCCAGAGATCGAATTCGGCTTCCGTGACATAACCCAGCGCCATCGCCGCCTGTTTCAGCGTGCCGCCATCGCGGTGCGCGCGTTTGGCGATCTCGGCGGCGCGGTCGTAGCCGATGTGCGGGGTCAGGGCGGTCACCAGCATCAGCGAGCGTTCCACCAGTTCCGCAATCCGCCCGCGGTTGGCTTCGATGCCGCGCGCGCAGTGTTCTTCGAAGCTGGACATGCCGCCGGCAAGCAACCGCACGCTTTGCAGGAAGTTGTGCGCGATGAGCGGTTTGTAAACATTCAGCTCGAAATTGCCGGAGGCGCCGCCGAGATTGATCGCGACATCGTTGCCGAATACCTGGCAGCACAGCATGGCCAGCGCCTCGCACTGCGTCGGGTTCGCTTTGCCCGGCATGATCGAACTGCCCGGCTCGTTTTCCGGAACGCTGATCTCGCCCAGCCCCGAGCGCGGCCCGGAAGCCAGCCAGCGCACGTCGTTGGCGAGTTTCATCAGGGCGGCGGCAAGCGTCTTGAGCGCGCCGTGCGCGGCCACCAGCGCATCGTGCGCGGCCAGGGCGGAAAACTTGTTGGCCGCGCTCCGGAAAGGCAGCCGGGTTTCGCGCTCCAGTTCGGCGGCGACGCGCTCGCCAAATTCGGCATGGGTGTTCAGCCCGGTGCCTACCGCAGTGCCGCCAACCGCCAGATCGCAGAGCGGGGGGAGCGCGGCGGCGATCAGCGATTCGGCAAAATCCAGTTGCGCCACGTAACCGGAAAATTCCTGTCCCAGCGTCAGCGGGGTGGCGTCCTGCAAGTGGGTGCGGCCAATTTTCACGATGCCCGCGAATGCGTCGGATTTTATTTTCAGGGTTGCGCGCAGCGCGCGCAACGACGGCAGCATTTTTTGCCGGATACCGGCGACAGCGGCCACATGCATCGCGGTGGGGAAGATGTCGTTGGAGGATTGGCCGAGGTTGACCTCGTCGTTCGAATGAACAATGCGCGCTTCGCCGCGTGCGCCGCCGAGCAGTTCCGTGGCGCGGTTGGCCAGCACTTCGTTCATGTTCATGTTGCTCTGCGTGCCCGACCCGGTCTGCCATACCGATAGCGGAAATTCTTCGCGGAGACATCCGGCGAGCACTTCGCCGGCCGCCTGCGCGATGGCATTCGCCCTGCCTTCTTCCAGCAAGCCGAGATCGCGGTTGACAATCGCGCAGGCGCGCTTGACCGCAGCCAGCGCCAGGATGATTTCCTCCGGCATAAGTTCGGAGGAGATGCGGAAATGCTCGATCGAGCGCTGCGTCTGCGCGCCCCATAACCGGTCGGCAGGAACCTCGATGATGCCGGAGGAATCGCGCTCTGTTCGGGTGATCATTGGTTCGTCCCTTTTGTTCGTTGCCTCCGGCATCGGGCGAAGTGGCGATGCACGGGCGCCTTGCAGGCCGCCCGGTCGACCAAAAACGGTTGACCGCTCCTGGGTGGTTCGCTAACCGGCTTTCATTGGCGCGACCGGAAAGCCAAGGGCAAAATACCGCCATCGCGATCCGGTTGCGCTGCCATAATATCCCGCTTGCGGTACGACAGGATAGCCACAATAAAATTGCTGAAGCGATGAAAACCTTTCTGATGTGCGAACCCGCGCATTTCGATGTCAGCTATGTCATCAACCCGTGGATGGCGGGGAACGAGGGGCGGGTGGATAAAAGGCTGGCGGCGCGGCAATGGGAAAATCTTTATGGCATTCTCTCCGGCAAGGCGTCAGTCAGGCTGATCGAGCCGGTAGCGGGATTGCCCGACATGGTGTTCACCGCCAACGGCGGTTTTGTATGCCGGAACCACGAGGTTATCGTATCGTCGTTCCGCCATCCGGAACGGCGGGCGGAAACGCAATATTTCAGCGAATTCTTTGCGTGTTCCGGTTACCGCGTGACGCGGCTGGGCGGCGGTATCAGGTTCGAGGGGGCGGGCGACGCCCTGTACGATTCCGGCGGTCAGGTGTGGGTGGGATGCGGGCTCAGAAGCGATGTTGGGGCCATACAGGAAATTGCCGCAATCGTTCCTGTCCGGGTAAACGGGTTGATCCTGGTTGATCCGAGGTGGTATCACCTGGATACGGCATTTTGCCCGCTGGCGAACGGATGCGTTATCGTTTACGAAAAAGCCTTCTCGGCACGGAGCGCCGATGAAATCAGGAAGGGGTTCGGCGACAGGGCCATTTGGGTTTCGGATGAGGACGCGAATAATTTTGCCTGCAACGCGGTGAACGTCGGCAACGACGTAATATTGCACAAGGCGTCTGGCGAATTGAAGGCTGCGCTCGAAAAGAATAATTTCAACGTGATTGAGGTTGAGGTTTCGGAATTCATCAAGGCGGGAGGCGCATGCAAGTGCCTCACCCTCGAACTGGGTTGACGTTCCTGACGCGGGAGGAAGGCTTGTTGTACCGGATTCTTGCAGACGCGGTGCTGGTGGCGCACCTGGCATTCATCGCCTTCGTTCTCGGCGGCGGGCTGCTTGCGCTGCGGTGGCCCCGGCTTGCCTGGCTGCATCTCCCCGCAGCGATCTGGGGCGCGCTGATCGAGTTCATGGGCTGGACCTGCCCGCTCACCCCGCTGGAACACCATTTTCTGGAACTTGCGGGCGATGTTCCCCGCCGGGGTGATTTCATCGTGCGCGTTCTCTGGCCGGTTATCTATCCCGCAGACCTGACCCCGGTGATCCAGAATATTCTTGGCGGTTTCGTCATCGTATTGAACGGCGTCATCTATGCGGCGGTGGTTACAAGGAATCGCTGAGCATTTTATTGTGTCAAGTATTCCGCGTTGTTGCCGATATAGGCCCCATCACGGCAACGGCAGGGGACGGGAGGGGCGGAGCGGAGGGCATCCGGGACCGCTGCCGGGGTTGAAGCGCAAGGGCATGCCCGTAACCGGGCATATGGCACAAAACGGAGCCTGTTGCGGTATTCGGCGCGTCCGGGTGCCGAGCCGGGGCATTGCAGAACAGCAAGCGACAGAATCACAGAAGATCATGTTGAGTATCAAAGTATTAGCATCCGCCACCAACCTCTGAGGGAGACACATAATGCCAAAAGATCCGAAAAAACCATTTCTTGCGTCAGAAAAAACCGGCCTCGACGCAGCATCCATCAAACAATCCATCGCCAATCACCTGACGTATGCGGTGGGCAAGGACTCCATCACCGCCACGGATCGCGACTGGTTTTTTACCGCCGCATACGTGACGCGCGATCGCCTGATTGACCGCTGGATGGAAACCATGCGCGGCTATTACGTCAGCGACGCCAAGCGGGTTTACTACCTGTCCATGGAGTTCCTGATGGGGCGCACGCTGATGAACAGCATGCTCAATCTGGGCTTCGATCAGGAATTCCGCGCTGCGCTCGGCGAGGTGGGCGTGGACCTGGATAGAATCCGCGAGATCGAGCACGATGCTGCGCTGGGCAACGGCGGGCTGGGGAGGCTCGCGGCATGTTTCCTCGATTCTATGGCGACGCTGGATCTGCCCGGTTACGGTTACGGCATCCGCTACGAATACGGCATGTTCTCGCAGCGCATCGAGGATGGCAGGCAGGTCGAGCATCCCGACAACTGGCTGCGTTACGGCAACCCGTGGGAGTTCCCCCGCCCGGAGGTGTTGTACCAGGTCAAGTTTCACGGTCGCGTGGTCCAGTACGCCGATGAGCGCGGCATAGTGCGCCACCACTGGGTGGACACCGACGACGTGATGGCGATGGCTTACGACAGCCCCATTCCCGGTTGCGGCACCAAGACTGTCAACAACATGCGCTTGTGGGCAGCCAAGGCAACGCGCGATTTCGAGCTGCGCTACTTCAACGAGGGCAACTACATCAAAGCGGTGGAGGACAAGAACGAGTCCGAGAACCTGTCGAAGGTGCTCTACCCGGACGACACCACCGCGATGGGGCGCGAGCTGCGCCTGAAGCAGCAGTATTTTTTCGTGTGCGCGTCGCTGCAGGATGTCCTGTACCGCTACGGAAAATATCACGAAAATTTCGATGCGCTGCCCGACAAGGTCGCTATCCAGTTGAACGACACGCACCCTTCCATCGCCATCGCCGAACTGATGCGCGTGCTGGTGGACCAGAATCACCTGGATTGGGAGAAGGCGTGGGACATCACCACCCGCACCTTCGCCTACACCAACCACACGCTGATGCCGGAAGCGCTGGAAACCTGGCCAGTCGCCCTGTTCGAGAACGTGCTGCCGCGCCATATGCAGATCATTTACGAAATCAACCACCGGTTTTTGAAGGACGCGATGCACCGCTACCCCGGCGACAGCGAGGTTCTGCGCCGCATGTCCATCATAGATGAGGCGGGGGGAAAGCGGGTGCGCATGGCGCATCTGGCTATCGTCGGCAGCCACAAGGTGAACGGGGTGGCGCAGATCCACACCGAATTGATGAAACAGACCATCTTCGCCGACTTCGACCGGTTTTATCCCGGCAAGATCATCAACATGACCAACGGCATCACGCCCCGGCGCTGGCTGAACCAGGCCAACCCGCGCCTGGCCAAGCTCATCACCTCGCGCATCGGCAACGGCTGGATCAAGGACCTGAGCCAGTTGAAACGCCTGGCGCCGCTTGCCGAAGATGCCGCTTTCCGCCAGGAGTTTGCCGCGATCAAGCGCGCCAACAAGCAGAACTTTGCCGCGATGATAAAGCGAAGAATCTGCGTGGACGTGAACGTGGATTCGCTGTTTGACGTGCAGATCAAACGCATACACGAATACAAGCGGCAACTGCTCAACCTGCTGCATGTGGTGACGCTGTACAACCGCATCCGCCACGACCCCGCCGCCGACTTCGTGCCGCGCACGGTGATATTCGGGGGCAAGGCCGCACCGGGGTATTTCAGGGCCAAACTCATCATCAAGCTCATCAACGATGTCGGCGATATCGTCAACAACGACCCGGTGGTGGCGGGCCGCATGAAAGTGGTATTCGTGCCCAATTACGATGTATCCACCGCCGAAAACATGATTCCTGCAGCGGATCTTTCGGAGCAGATTTCCACTGCGGGCACGGAGGCTTCCGGCACGGGAAACATGAAGCTGGCCTTGAACGGCGCCCTGACCATCGGCACCCTGGATGGAGCCAATATCGAAATCCGCAACGAAGTCGGGGAAGAGAACATTTTCATATTCGGGCTCACGGCGGCGGAGGTTGCCAGGGTGAAAGCGGAGGGATACCAGCCATGGGACCGCTACCATGCCAACATCGAATTGCGCGAAGCGCTCGACATGATCGGCTCCGGTTTTTTCTCGCCGGGCGAACCGGAACGCTTCAAGCCCATCGTGGACTCGCTGTTGCAGCACGGGGACCATTACCTGCTGCTCGCGGATTACGCTTCCTACGCCGCTTGCCAGAAGGAAGTGGAGCAATCGTACCTGGATCAGGAACGCTGGGTGAAAAAGGCGATTCTCAACGTCGCCAACATGGGGAAGTTTTCCAGCGACCGCACCATCATGCAGTATGCCGGGCAGATATGGGATACCAAACCGGTGGTGCCGCCCGCCTGACGGCTACCCGTGCTCCGGTAATTCCTTATGGGTCAACACTTCACATTCTTTGAGCAGATTTCCGTAGGTGCGAATTTATTATCAACTCACTTGGTAAAAACAACATTAACGTGACACTTCCCTACCAGCCCGATTCGCGCTCCGGCGTGGCGGTAATCCGGTGGATGGTCAGATCCGCGCCGTTGAATTCTTCTTCCGGGTCGAGGCGGATGCCGGCCACTCTCTTCGTCACCGCATAAACCGCATAGCCGCCGCCAAACGCGATGATGATACCGAGCGACGTGCCGACAAGCTGTGCCATGAAGCTGACCCCGCCGAGCCCTCCCAGTGCCTTGGAGCCGAAAATGCCTGCCGCGATGCCGCCCCATGCGCCGCATAATCCGTGCAGCGGCCAGACGCCGAGCACGTCGTCAATTTTCCAGCGGTTCTGCGTCAGGGTAAACATCCACACGAACAGGGCGCCCGCCACCCCTCCGACCAGCAGCGCGCCGAGCGGGTGCATCACGTCCGAGCCGGCGCATATCGCCACCAACCCGGCCAGCGGCCCGTTATGCACGAAGCCGGGGTCGTTTCTGCCGGCCCATAGCGCAACCAGAGTGCCGCCCACCATCGCCATCAGCGAGTTGACCGCGACCAGGCCGCTGATTTTATCTATCGTCTGCGCGGACATCACGTTGAAGCCGAACCAGCCCACGGTGAGTATCCACGCGCCCAGCGCGAGAAAGGGGATGCTCGACGGCGGGTGCGCCGAGATGCGCCCTTCCTTGCTGTAGCGGTTGCGCCGCGCGCCCAGCAGCAGCACTGCCGCGAGGCCGATCCACCCGCCCACCGCATGCACCACCACGGAACCGGCAAAGTCGTGAAACTCGGCGCCAAAAGTGGCATTCAGCCAGTCCTGCACGCCGAAGCGATGGTTCCATGCGACACCCTCAAAGACAGGGTAGATAAAACCCACCAGGACGAAGGTGGCGGCCAGCATCGGGTTAAACCGGGCGCGCTCGGCCACGCCGCCGGACACAATGGCGGGGATGGCGGCAGCGAAGGTGAGCAGGAAGAAAAATTTCACCAGCTCGTAGCCGTTCTTCTGCACCAACTGTTCCGCGCCGGTAAAGAAATTGACCCCATAAGCTATGCCGTAACCGATGAAAAAATAGGCCAGCGTGGAAACGGCGAAGTCGGTGAGAATTTTCACCAGCGCGTTCACCTGATTTTTTTTGCGCACCGTGCCCAGCTCCAGAAACGCGAATCCGGCATGCATCGCCAATACCATGATGGCGCCCAGCAGAATGAACAGCGCATCGCTGCCCGCTTTCAGGCTTCCCAGATTTTCCATGTCTTGCCCCTAATGTGAGAATGAACTGAAAGTCGGTACGCAATTTCCATTCCACAAAAAAGCGGGATTGATTCATAAAGGTTTTATATTTCCCAAGGCCGGGATGACGCAAATACGCGCGCCAATTCAGTGCGCGCCGACGTGGCACGCACAAATGCGGGGCATTCGGCCTGTTAACGTAAAGCGGACGCTGGCACGCACGCTCATGCGGACAAACCATGCTGCCGGGTTGGGATGGGCGCCGCGCCAGTCGCGCCCGGCCTGGCGCAAATCCGGGTAGGCCAGTGCGCTCACCAGCGCCAGGTCGGCCAGCGTGATGGAGCCTCCTTCGCGCCATGCGCGGCGCGCCCCCAATTGGTCAACCGCATAAACCCGTGCGCGCGTGATGGCGTTGTTGTGCCGGTTGATATTGTCGGCTTCCAGTTTCTTTGCCGGGCGCGAATTTGAGGAAACAAACTGGCTGGACCGGGTTTGCAAGCCATCTCAGCCTATGAAATCCGTTATCTGTTTCACAAATTCTTCGGGATGCGACAGGAACAGCGCGTGCGCCGCACCCCTGATCTCCACCATGCGCGCATTCGGCAGCGTTTGCGCCAGACAGGCCGAGGCGGCGGGCGGAGTCAGCGTGTCGCGTTCGCCCGCGATCACCAGAGCGGGTTGCGCGATTTGCGCCAGTTCCCCGCGAAGGTCGGTATCGCGCAAGATTTCCAGCCCTCCCCGCAGTGCCGCCCTATCCGGTTCTCCGCTGTCGGCCATGCGTTCGCGCATCTCCTGCAATAACGCGCGTTCGTTTTCGCTGCCGCGCACTTGCAGCGCGATGAAGCGTTTCAGGGCGAGGGGATAATTTTGTTCCAGTGCGTTTGCGAATCCCTGCAACACTTCGTTTGCTATCGCGCACCGCCAATCGGCGCGCTGCACGAAACACGGCGTGCTGGCGACCAGAACCAGCTTCTTCACTTGTTGCGGGTGGAGCTGCGCCCAGCGCAGTGCCACTTGTCCGCCCAGCGACCAGCCGCAAATGTTAACGGGCCCGGCAAAGTGTGCTGCGAGGACGGAAACAATGGCGTCCAGCCGCTCCCGCCCACTCTCGCTCCGCCCATGCCCCGGCAGATCCGCGCAATGCACCCGGAAATGTTGCGCGAGCCGCTCTGCCGCGCCGCCCCAGATGCCGCCGTGCATGCCCCAGCCATGCAGCATGACCAAGGGGGCGACATCGCCCGCGCTGTTAACGTGCAAGGTCATGGAGCATCCCGGCAAGTTGCGCGACATCCTCCGCGCTGTGCGCTGCGGACAGAGAAATACGCAGCCGCGCCGTGCCCTGCGGCACGGTCGGCGGGCGGATGGCGGGCGCCCAGATGCCGCGCGCGCGCAACCCCGCGCTCAGCATTACAGTCTCTTTGTTGCCGCCGACGATCAGCGGCTGGACCGCCGTATCCGATGGCATCAGTTTCCACGGCAGCCCGGCCAATCCCGCGCGCAGTTTCTCGATCAGGCCGCGCAGATGTGCGCGGAGGCCGTCGCCCTGGCGGATCAGTTGCAGGCTTTGCAGCAGCGCCACCGACAGTGCGGGCGGCGAGGCCGTGGTGTAAACATAGCTGCGCGCGTGGTTGACGAGGGTGTCAATCACCGCCTGCTCGGCGGCGACAAACGCGCCGGACACGCCTGCGGCCTTGCCCAGCGTGGCCATGTAGATGAGGCGGGGGGATTTAAAATGAAACAGCGAGCCGCGCCCCTGCTCGCCCAGCACGCCGAAACCGTGCGCGTCGTCCGCCAGCAGCCAGGCATCGTGCTGTTCGCACAGCGCCAGCAATTGCGGCAGCGGCGCGAGGTCGCCATCCATGCTGAATACGGCATCGGTAATCACGAGTTTTCTGCCGCTTTGCGCTTGCGCCAGCAGTTGTGCGAGATGCGCCGTGTCGTTATGGCGATAGCGCCGCACATTTGCGCGGGCAAGCAGCATGGCGTCGTTGAGGGAGGCGTGGTTGAGCTTGTCGGCAAATATCGTGTCGCCGCGCCCGGCCAGCGCCTGCACCGCGCCGAGATTTGCGAGATAGCCGGAGGAGAACAGCAGGGCGGCGGGTTTGCCGGCAAAGTCCGCGAGCTGCGCTTCGATCTGGTGATGCGGCGCGAAATGGCCGCTGACGAGGTGCGAGGCGCCCGCGCCAACACCCCATTGCTGCGCGCCTTGCCGCAACGCCGCAACCAGTTGCGGGTGGCTGGCGAGGCCGAGGTAATCATTGCTGCAAAAAGACAGGTAGGGCTGGCCGCCCACCGTGACGTTCGCGCCCTGCGCGCTTTCCAGAACGTGGCGGCGGCGCAGCAAACCCTGGGCGGCGCGCTCGTCGAGGTCGTGCTGTAATTCTGCGAATGGCATGGGTGGCGTGCGGGCTGGGTTACAGCGCGAGATTCACGTTAATCCAACCTACGTTTTTTCGGTGAAGGGATACATGCCCAGCTTGTCCAGCAGCGCGCGGTCATGCTCCACGTCGGGGTTGCCGGTGGTCAGCAGGCGCTCGCCGTAGAACATGGAATTGGCGCCCGCGAGGAAACACAAAGCCTGCACCGTATCGCTCATCTGCTGGCGTCCGGCGGAGAGCCTGACGCGCGCCCCGGGCATGGTGATGCGCGCCACCGCGATGGTGCGCACGAAATCCAGCGGATCGAGGTCGGGCGCATCGCCCAGCGGCGTGCCTTCTACCTTGACCAGGTTGTTGATCGGCACGCTTTCCGGGTAGGGGTCGAGGTTGGCGAGTTGCGCGATCAGGCCCGCGCGTTGCTCCAGCGTCTCACCCATGCCGACGATCCCGCCGCTGCATATGTTGATGCCGGCGCGGCGCACGCGCTCCAGCGTGTCCAGACGATCCTGGTAGTCGCGCGTGGTGATGATCTCGCCATAAAATTCCGGCGCGGTATCGAGGTTGTGGTTGTAGTAATCCAGCCCGGCTGCGCGCAACTGCGCGACGTGTTCCTCGCGCAGCATGCCCAGCGTGACGCAGGTCTCCATGCCGAGATCGCGCACTGACCTGACCATTTCCGCCACGCTGGCCAGCTCCGCATCGCTCGGCTCGCGCCACGCCGCCCCCATGCAAAAACGTCCGGCGCCCTCCTGCTGCGCGGCGCGCGCCGCCTGCACCACCGTTTCCAGCCGGAGCATCGCCTGGTTTTCCACTCCGGCAGAGTGGAACGCCGACTGCGGACAAAAGCCGCAATCTTCGGAGCAGCCGCCGCTTTTGACGGACAGCAGGGTGGACAACTGCACCGCGTTGGGGTCGAAATGTTCGCGGTGTATTTGCTGCGCGCGGTAGAGCAGGTCGGCGAACGGCAGCTTGAGCAGTTCCGCTATCTCGCCAACGCTCCAGCGCCTGGCTGCGCCGGGTGGATTTGCCGGGGCAGTCTGTTTACGTGTGCGAAAAATCGTTACCGTTTGGGTTTGCATGGCGTGATTATCGGGTTACATTGCGACACCCGGCATCATCCGGAAAGGGCGCAATCTTGTCAATTTTCGCCAGCCGCATCGTGAACATCCGCGCAAAAATCGGGCGCGCTCTGCCCGCACAACCCTGCCTGCTGTGCGGCGCAGCCAGCCGCAATGGCGTATGGTGCGCGCCCTGTGATGGCACCCTGCCCTATCTGGCCGCCGCGCATTGCCCGGTATGCGCCCTGCCCACCTCGAATGGTGCGGCCTGCGGTCGCTGCCTGAAACAACCGCCGCTGTTCGATCGCACGGTGGCGGTTTTTGCCTACGCCTTTCCGGTTGACAAGCTGGTGCAGGCGCTGAAATTCAACGAACAGTTGCTGCTGGCGCCGCAACTGGCTGGCCGCCTGGCGCAACGTATCGAGAGCCGCCCCGACTGTATCGTGGCGATGCCGCTGCATCCGGCTCGCTTGCGCGAGCGCGGCTTCAACCAGTCGCTGGAACTGGCGCGCTGCATTGCCGGCGTCTTGAACGCCCCGCTGTCAACCCACGCCTGCCGGCGCGTGCGCGACACGCCGCCGCAATCCGCGCTGCCCTGGAAGGAGCGTGACAGGAACGTGCGCAAGGCGTTTGCCTGCACGGAAGATTTGTCGGGGAAGCATGTTGCCGTGGTGGATGACGTGATGACCAGCGGCGCCTCCCTCAACGAGCTGGCGCGCGCCCTGCGCCATGCCGGGGCGCGCGAGGTGAGCGCGTGGGTGGTGGCGCGAACATTGCCGCATCTGCGTTTCTGACACAGCAGGATTATCCGGGTTGAAACGATACTCTGGCTGCCTGGTGCTACGCACATGGCGCGTGCCTCCCCGAATGATGAATCGTCTGCGCCACGATCGTTCACTACCCGGTTTATGCCGCCTCACCAAAGCCGCGAATTGAACCTGTTTTATCCCTTTATTTAGGCTTTCCCCGATTGCCGAAGCTGTTAACTTTGGCCAAGGCACGTAATCCATACGTGATCCACAGGGTTCGTCCGTATGCTGAAGCGCAAAAACTTCTAAGGGGGACATCATGGGAAAAATAGAAATTTTTGATTACGTCCAGCAGCCGCTGGCAATTGAATGCTCGCAGGTATCTTCGCGCTTCGATCCGGAATACGGGGTGCTGTGGTTGTTGATGAACCCTTCCGGCGTTCCCTGCTTTACCCAGGACTTCGTATCGGAATTGCTCCATTACAACCGCTCGGTTGAAAGGAGCGGGGGGAAAATATTTGCGGCGGGCAAGATGCACCCGGTCCGTTTTTCGGTATTGCGCTCGCAGGTTCCGGGAGTGTTCAACCTCGGCGGAGATCTCGCCCTGTTCAGCCGCCTGATCCGGAGCCGTGACCGCCAAGCCCTGATGCATTATGCGACCATATGCATTGATACGCTGATGTCCAGGATAGACCATTACAACGTGCCCCTGATCACCATTTCGCTGGTCGAGGGAGACGCGTTGGGAGCGGGTCTGGAAACCGCCTTATCCAGCGATGTCATCATTGCCGAGCGCCGCAGCAGGATGGGGTTCCCGGAAATCCTGTTCAACCTGGTTCCGGGCCATGGCGCATACAGCCTGGTAGCCAGAAAGATCGGGGCCGCGCAAATCGAAAAAATGATCCTGAGCGGCAAGATATACGGCGCGGAAGAACTCCACGAAATCGGGGTGGTTGATGTGCTGGTAGAGGATGGCGAAGGAGAAGATGCGGTACACAATTATGTCAGGAAACATGCACGCTCTTCCAACGGGTTCCAGGCTCTGCAAAGAATGCGGCAACGCTTCAACCCTGTCACCTACCGCGAGATGATGGACATTACCACCATCTGGGTGGATGCGGCCATGCAGTTGGAAGAACGGGATCTGAAGATCATGGATCGCCTGGTGCGCTCGCAGCAAAAGCATTATGGCCAAAGCGGCCCGGTGCGTTCCTTCCCTTCCCCGGAATCACGGAAAACAGGCGTGGAGCTTGGGGCCTGTTAACGAATAAACCTGAAAACCTGTTGGAAATGGGCCACTTAACGTGAATCTCGCGCAGCGATTCGTTTGCCCCCTCGCCCGCTTGCGGGAGAGGGTTGGGGTGAGGGAAACGGGCATGGCGGGTTTCATAATCAGGGGTGGCTACCCGCCATGCCCGTCAGGAGCAACCCCTCATCCCCAGCCCTTCCCCCGGAGGGGGTAGGGAGCGAGGTCCCTCTTCCTTTCTCATGCAAGCTGGATACTCTCAACTGCGGAATCCAGGATAAATGCATGTTTGATAGGTAAGCGTTAAAATTTTTTGAGCAACGCAGCACCGCGACGGAGCCTGGATTTATAGAGGTGCCCGTAACACTTGTTCGTTGACAGGCCCTTACTGCTTGATGCTCAGGTTTTCCGATGGTTTCGCCAGGTAGTGAGCGAAGGCGAGCCGGGTTGACCGAAAGCAGCTCTCTATGTTGCTCAACGAGTCGGAGGCCGAGGATTGCAGGTCGGCGTGATCCAGCCGCAAGGTCTCGCGGCATATCTGGAACAGGGCATCCGCCCCCACATTGCCCGCACCCCCTTTGAGGGTGTGAACCAGTTCCTTGAAGGTTGAATATTCATACCGGAGCAATGCTGTCTTCATAGAATCAACCAGCAGCTCGCTTTCGGAAATGAACCCCTGAATCACGCTTTCGACGAACCCCCCTCCCTCGCCGAGCAATATCAGGCGGCGCAGGGTGCTATCGTTGAGCAGCGCCGCGGGGGTATGGGTTGAAGAAATGGGGGTTGCGGGAGCGGGAGAGGCGGCAGCATTCTCCGCCTGGGCAGTATTTCTTTTGTTCGCGGTAAGCCGCGCTACCGTGCCGAGCAGGGTGGCCGCATCAACGGGTTTGGTGAGGAACGCATCTATCCTCGCATTCTCGCATTCGCGCCTTGCTTCGATGGTCGCATTGGCCGTAAGGACAACCAGCGGGACAGCGTGCCTGTTGCCGGAGGTAAACCGGTAAATCTTTGCCGCTTCCAGCCCGCCCATGACAGGCATGTACATATCCAGAATAACCAGATCGTACTCCCTGCTTTCCAGCAGGTTCAATGCCTGCTCGCCATTTTCCACCAGATCTACCCGGTGCCCCCCGCGTTCCAGGATTTTCGAGATGATCTTGCGGTTGGTCCCGTTATCATCCGCGACCAGAATGTTGAGCTCGCATTTTCCCTGGCTGTTGCGCTCGTAATAATTCCTGAATGAAATGGTGCCGGGCACAGGCTGGGTCGCCATTACTCCGTGAAGCGCGTTGAACAGCAGCGTCTTGTCAACCGGTGTCTTCAGCAGGCAGGAATATCCCATCCCGAGCAACTCATCCCCGGTGCTTCTCTGCAAGTCCGGGTCAATCAGGATCAGCGACACCTTGTGCGGCGAAAATTCCGCCCACATGTGGTCGGCAAATTTCTGCGCATCCATGTTGAGGTTCTGCGGTGCGACCAGGACAACAATGCTTTGCTGCCGGCCGGAATGCGCCTGGACAAGCCGCGAGAAGAATTTGGCCAGAGAGACCGCATGATCCAGTTGGACACCCCAGCCGGAAAGGTGGCCCTCAAGTATTTCCCGGTCTTCTTTCCGCAGGCCGACGCTCACCACCCGCATGTTGCCCAGCCCCGTCAGTGAATCGGCAAGGCTATTGCCCTGTTTCTCGAACGGAAGCTCGAACCAGAAAACACTTCCCTTGCCTTCCTCGCTCTGCAACCCGATCTGTCCGCCCATGAATTCGACGAGTTGCCTGGCGATGGTCGTGCCGAGGCCGGTTCCGCCATACTTGGCGGTGATGGATGCATTGGCCTGGGTAAAACTCTCGAAAATGGCCTGCTGCGATTCCGCCGCAATCCCGATACCGGTATCGGCGATCTCAAACCGGAGGTGCGCGGAGGTCTCGCTCTGGCTGAGCGTGCCCACCCGCAATTCCACCGTGCCATGGTTGGTGAACTTGATCGCGTTTCCGACCAGATTGATGATGACCTGCCGCAAATGCAGGGAATCTCCCCGCAACAGAAAACCGGTTTCGGCAGATATATGGGTAAGCAGCCGCAACCCCTTTCTTTCCGCTTGCGCCGAAAACATGTCCATGACGCCGTTGGACAGGCTGTGCAAATCGAAATTTACGGTTTCGGCAACCAGTTTCCCGCTTTCTATCCTGGAAAGATCGAGAACATTTTCAACGAGCTTGAGCAGCAGTTGCCCGGAATTTCTCAAGGTTTGGACGAGGTCTTTCTGCTCCTCGTTCAGCGGGGTTTCCAGGATCAGGTCGCTGGCCCCGATCACGCCGTTTAAGGGGGTGCGCATTTCGTGGCTCATGTTTGCCAGGAAGCGGCTTTTCGCCTTGTTGGCTTCTTCGGCGGAAACGACTGCCTGGTTCAGGCGTTTCAATAGCTTGAAGGTAAAAACCGGAATCAGGATCAGCGTAATCAGCAATCCTGCCGCGAGGGTCTGGTGCTCCAACCAGTAATCGTTGACCAGAATCACCAGGATGAATCCGGCAATACCCAGCACATGCGACCGGATGAGGGCATGCGCACCATACCGGAGGCCGTTCCCGACAATGACCCAAAGATAGATGCCGTAGAAAAGCGCGCCGACTTCCTGCGTCATCAGCATGACGATGGTGAGCGCGGCCAGGTCTCCGGCCATGGATAGCAGGGGCCGGAATTTCGGGGTAGTCTGGTCGCGGATAATGACTGCGGCCAGGAGGGATGCAAAAACCAGATATCCGATGGCAATAAAGAGGGCGTGCCGGGTAACCGGCGTGGCCGGGTCGGTGGTATACGAATACAGCAGATACGCCGATACCAGAAGCGAAAAAACAAACCTCATCAGCGCCTGCTCTTGCTCGCTGGTGGTTATCCCCATCCGTTGCAGAAAAGTGGCGGGCGCGCGGGGTATCATAAAACCAGCTCCAACTGGGGCTCGGCCAAGCCCGTGCGCTGCTGGACAAGCAGCACCTTGCCGAACTGCGATACAAACGCATCCACGCAGTCGGGGTCGAAATGCGCCTCTTTATTTTTCACCAGATATGCCAGCCCCTCCTCGCTGGACCACGCTTTCTTGTAGGGGCGGGATGTGGTGAGCGCATCGTAGACATCGGCGACGGCAACAATGCGCGCCTCCAGAGAGATCGCTTCGCCGGCGATGCCGTCCGGATAGCCGCTGCCATCGTATTTCTCGTGGTGCGCCAGCGCGATTTCCGCACCCAGGCTCAGATACTTTGACGGGCTGTGCTGGAGAATCTGGAAGCCGATCCTGGGGTGGCTTTTCATGACGGAAAATTCTTCCTTGGTCAACCTGCCCTGCTTGAGAAGTATGGTATCGGGTATGCCGATCTTGCCGATGTCGTGCATGGGGGCCGCAACCTCGATCAGGTCGCATTTCTCCTCCGCCAGGCCCAGCTCTTCCGCAATCAGGCGCGAGTATTTGGCCATGCGCACAATATGGTCGCCGGTATGCTCGTCGCGGTACTCCCCCGCTTTCGCCAGCTTCATTATGGTTTCCAGCTCCCTCTGGCGGATCTGCTCGGTCGCATCCGATATCGCCTTTTCCAGAAACAGCGAGCGATCCAGGATGATTTTCTGCTGCATGCGGAGGGAAAGCATGTTGCGGCAACGGACGCCGCACTCATAGGGATCAATCGGTTTGGTGATGAAATCGGTCGCTCCCGCTTCCAGCGCCTGATACCTGACATTCAGATCCTCCAGGGAGGTAACGACCACGATCGGCACATCCTTGAGCGCCGACATCCGCCGTATCTGTTGCACTACCTCCAGCCCGGTCATGCCGTTCATCACATAATCCACCGTGATCAGATCCGCCGGGTTTTCCCTCACCCAGGCCATGGCGGCAACAGGATCGGCAAAAGTCTGCAGAATGATTCCTTTCTGGACGCCCTGTATGACCTTGCCGAGAATGGCCCGGCTGGTAAACTCGTCGTCAATGATAACGACGGTCGGCGCCTGGGCGCGCGTGATCTCGTGGTCTATTACCTCGAACAGCATGGCGACACCGTGTTTTTACTGTGAATCTCGCGTGGCGAGGGCATACCGCACCCCTCGCCCTCCGGGATAACCAGCGACTTGGCTGCGGCTTCTTGCGGCCCGGTCGAATGGCTGTAACCAACCACTTGGCAACCGTCTTGTGGTTGCTTGGTGGGATGGCTGGCAGTTTCACCAGTTGTCACACCCAGAGGGGGAACGGGGGTGGCGGTCATGACACGGCGTGGCGAAGCCTCCGGGGCGGGAATGGCCGCCTCACACCCGCTCCCGCAAGCGGCTGGCTCCGCCATAACCAGCGACTTGGCGAGCGTTGTTTGCTCGCCTAGTCGAATGGCCAGTAGTTCCACCCGTAACGTGTCGCGGGATGTGGCGGTCATGACACGGCGTGGCGAAGCCTCCGGGGCGGGAATGACCGCCTCACACGGGTGCCCGGCCAAAAGCTTTTCGGACCCGCTCCCGCAAGCGGCTGGCTCCGCCATAACCAGCGACTTGGCGAGCGTTGTTGGCTCGCCTAGCAGCCTGTCTGGCTTCCCGTTAATTTCAACAGCAACTCGGGCTTGCCGAGCGGATCTGATCGTAATTTCATAAATTGTATTTTCAGTTTTTCATCAAATAGTTTTTTGGCCGCTCAAGAACGGCCATTTCCATCGTAAATCACTTCGTTGCCGTTCCAAACTACCCCGCCAACACAAACATTCGCTTCAAATTCCACGCCATCGCGACCAGATCGAACTCGCCGCCGACGTTCTCCAATCCCCGCAGAGAGAATTGTCGGAATCCCAGTATCGCCTTGATGATGCCAAACACCGGCTCCACCGTGCATTTGCGTTTCGCATAGAGCGCCCGTCCCGCCATCGTCAGCAGCAAATGGCGCATCTTCTCCGTCTCCGTGGCGCCTTCTTTCAGCGGCGGCGGCTCGGTAAAGCGTGCCATCGGGTCAGGGTGGTGCTCCTCGCGCTTCGCCGCAATCAACGGGGTGATTTTCCGTTCGCCGCAGGCATTGACGTTGGTCTCCGAGAAATAACCCGTGTCCGCGACCAGGTTGTCCGGCTTGCCCAGTTCAACCGGCAATGCCTTGAGTTGATCGAGTATCGGTTCGACTTGCTGTTTGTCGTTGCACGCCTGCACGGTGTTGGTCGCAACGATCAGCATGCTCTCCATGTCCACCGCGATCTGGCTGTTGTAGCACTGGTCAAACCCGCCATCGGATACTTTCATGATGCGTGATTCTTCGTCGGTGAGGTTGATCTGGTCTTTGTCCTGCGCGCCCTCCACGGGCGGAACAGGCGGTTTGCCGCGAGGCTTATTCCCGCTTTCCTTTGCTTTCGCTTCACGCTTGGCAAGCTTGGCTTCGTATTCGGCCTGTTCCTGCTCGTGGCGTTCTCGGGCGCGCTCTTCGATCTTGGCTTTAGCCTCGGCGATAGCCTTGAGACGGTCTTCGCGGCGGGCGATCTCGTCGGGCAGGTTCATGCCATCCGGTATCTTCTCGTTGTCCGCCGCTTCGGCCAACTCCATTAGCTTCTTTACTTCGTTCTCAAGTTGCTCTTCCAACTTCTTGATGTACCCATAACTCATGGCGCTGTGTTTGGATGCGTTGGCTTTGATCTTGCTGCCGTCCAGCGCGATGTTGCCGAGGTTGAGCACGCCCATGGTGCGGGCGATCAATAAAACTTGCACCATCAGCCCTTCGATCTCTTTCAGGAAGCGCTTGCGAAAGGTGTTCAGCGTGTTGTGGTCGGGGTGTTCGTCTGCGGCCACAAAGCGAAATGCGACCGAATCGTAGGTGGCGTGCTCCAGCTTGCGGCTGGAGAACACGCCCGTGGCGTAGCCGTAAACCAGGACTGACAGCAGCAATGCGGGGTCATACGGGTCACTCCCGCTGGTGCCGTAGGCGCGTTCCATGGGCTTCAAGTCCAGCTGCTCGACAATCTCGACGACAAATCGCGCCAAGTGGTGTTCCGGTAGCCAGTCGCTCATCGAAGGCGGGAACAGGTAGTTCATGTCACGTTTGATCGGCTTGAAGCGGCTCATAAAATGTTGCTCAACTTATTGATTAACAAGCGCAATTATACCGCACCGCAAATGTAATCGATTGGTTTTCCTACGATTTTTTTTATCGTAGAAGCCAGACAGGCTGCTAG